>JAJZVB010000037.1 GCA_021845885.1 Pseudomonadota bacterium | reverse complement strand
CCACGTCGTAGGTGATTCCCGGAAGCATCAGGTTGTCCTTCGGAGGGGCGAGAAGGACGTCGTCCTTCACGACGAAAATGTTGCTCGCCGCCCCTTCCGTGAGGAACCCTTCTCGCAGCAGTATGGCTTCCGCAGCCCCCGCATCGATGGCCGACTGCCTCAGCAGCACGTTGGGGAGAAGGGAAATCGCCTTGATGTCGCAGCGCAGCCAGCGGTTGTCTTCGGCGGTGATCGCTTTCACGCCCGATTCGAGGGTTTCCTTCGAAGGGGTGGCGAGGGGATTCGACATCATGAAAACGGTCGGCTCAATTCCTTTCGGGAAGGCATGATCCCTTTTCGCCACCCCTCTCGTGACATGAAGATAGAGGCTCTGGTCATCGGGTTCGTTGAGGACCGTCAGGCGCAAAATCAGATCCTTCCATTCCTCCCTCGAATGGGGATTGTCGAGCCTGATCCCGTCCAGGCTGTGCTGCAGGCGGTCCAAATGCGCTTCAAGCCTGAAGGGATGCCTGGAATAGACCGGGATCACCTCGTAGACGCCATCGCCGAAGATGAATCCACGGTCGAGCACGGGGATGCGCGCTTCTTCCAGGGGCATGAATTCGCCGTTGAGATAGATGGTCATGTTTTCCTCAATTGAAAAGAAGCTTGATCCCGTCCCATGCCCGCCCGATGAAGTTCGCCGATTCCACGTTCTCGAGCGATATGAGGGGGAATTCGACGAGGCGCTTTCCTTCCAGGCTCACCTTCACCACGCCGACCTGCTGCCCGGCCATGACCGGGACGACGAGCGGCTGCTGCGCCTCGATCACGGCCTTCAATCCCGATTCCTCCCCTCTCGGCACGGTGACGTAGAGATCCTGCCCGAATCCCGCCTTCAGGGTGTTTTTTCTGCCTTTCCATACCCTGAGGGTCGTGACTGTCTGGCCTTTCGCATAGAGCTGGACGGAATCGTAATACTGCAATGCGTAATTGAGGAGCTTCAGGCTGTCTATCGCCCTTCCGCTGTCGGATCTGGCCCCTGCGAGGACGGAAATCAGCCTTCTTTTCCCCCTCAGGGCGGAAGCCACGAGGCAATAGCCCGAAGCTTCGGTATGCCCCGTTCCCATTCCGTCCACATGGGGATCCATCCAGAGCAGCCTGTTGCGGTTGGGCTGGGTGATGCCGTTGTAGGTGTATTCCTTCCCGGAGAAAACGGGGAGATATTCGGGAAAATCCCTGACGAGCGCCGCAGCCAGAATGGAAAGGTCCCGGACGGTGGTGTAATGGTCCGGGCCGGGGAGGCCCGTGGCATTGACGAAATGCGTGTCCTGCATGCCGAGCCGCTTCGCCTCCCCGTTCATCATTTCGACGAATGCCTTTTCGGAACCCGCAATCCCTTCCGCGAGGGCGATGCATGCATCGTTCCCCGACTCGACGATCATGCCCCTGATCAATTCGTTCACCGTCGCAGGCTTCTCCCGCTCGAGGAACATCCTCGATCCGGTCACCTGCACGGCATGGTCCGATACGGGAAGCTGCTGGTCGGGCCTGATTTTTTTTCGCTTCAATTCGCCCAGCACGATGTAGGAAGTCATCAGCTTCGTCAGCGATCCGGGCTCGATCCGCCTTCCGACATGGCTGCCCAGAATGATCTGGCCGCTGTTGAAATCGAGAACGACATAGGATTTCGCCTCGACCAGGGGGGCTCCAGCAGGTCTTGCATAAGTCTGCGCGCAGAAAAGGGAAAGCAGGAGGAAAAGGAAGGGCTTCATGCTCGCGGATTATACACGGTAAGGGTCGGGGTAACCCAGCCTCGCCATGATTTCCTTCTCGAGACATTCCATGGTTTCGGCCTCCTCTTCGCTTTCGTGATCGTATCCCTGTAGATGCAATGCGCCGTGCACGGTCATGTGCGCGTAATGGGATTCCAGCTCCTTATTCTGTTCGGAAGCCTCTTTCTCGATCACCGGGGAGCAGATCACGATGTCCCCTTCGCCTTCTCCGTAGACGAAGGTGAGCACGTTGGTCGCGTAGTCCTTCCCCCTGAAGGTCCTGTTGAGCTCCCTGCCTTCCTCCTCGCCGACGATCCTGATGGTGATTTTCGCAGGCATCAGGAGGGAGGCTTTCACCCATTTCCTGAAAAGGGGTCTCGAAGGAATTGGTTCGGAATTCGAAGCGTACTGGACGGAGAGGCTCAAATCATTTTTCATAGGCCTGGTAGGCGTTGACGATGAGCTGCACGAGCGGATGCCTGACCACGTCTTCGGACTGGAAGAAGGTGAAGGCGATTCCCGGGACCTTCCTGAGCACGGCGACAGCCTCGTTCAGCCCGCTCTTCTGGCCCCTTGCGAGATCGACCTGAGTCACGTCCCCGGTGATCACGGCGCGGCTCCCGAAACCCATCCTGGTGAGGAACATTTTCATCTGCTCGGGGGTGGTGTTCTGCGCCTCGTCGAGGATGATGAAGGAATGGTTGAGCGTCCTTCCCCTCATGTAGGCGAGCGGCGCGACCTCGATCGCCCCCGATTCGAAGAGCCTGCCCACCCTGTCGAATCCCATCAGGTCGTAGAGGGCGTCGTAGAGCGGCCTGAGATAGGGATCGACCTTCTGCACCATGTCCCCCGGAAGGAAGCCGAGGCGCTCCCCGGCTTCGACCGCCGGCCTCACCAGAACGATGCGCTTCACCAGTTCCCTTTCCACGGCGTCCACGGCGGAGGCCACGGCGAGATAGGTTTTTCCCGTTCCGGCAGGACCTATGCCGAAAGTGATGTCGTGCTTCTGGATCTTCTCGAGGTATTCCGCCTGGCGGGGGGATCTTCCGTGGAGGTTCGCCTTCCTGGTCACCAGGACCGGACCTCCGTGTTCGTCTTCCATCTTTCCGGGTGAAAGCAGCTCGACGAGTCCGAGCTGGATTTCCTCCAGGTCGAGCTCGCGTCCCTGGGTCTGAAGATAGAATTTCTCGAGGGCAGAGACGGCGAGCCTGGTCTTTTCTGCCTCTCCCTGGACGACGAAATTCTCCCCCCTCCTCGAAATGCTGACGTTCATCGCGACCTCGATCTGTCTGAGGTTTTCGTCGAGCGATCCGCAAAGGCTGGAAAGCCGCCTGTTGTCCGCGGGGGAGAAGGAAACTGGGAGGGAGACGGTCTTCATTTCAGGACGATTTCACCCCTGAGCGAATGGGCTAGCGCCTCGACGATCCTGACTTCGGCGAAATGCCCGACAAGCCCGGGATTTCCTGGGAAATTGACCGTCCTGTTGTTCCCGGTTTTCCCGGAAAGCTCGCTTCCGTCCTTCCTCGAAGGGCCTTCGACCAGAACCGACTGGACCGTCCCGACCATGCCCTGACTGATTCTCATGGCCTGTCCGTCTATTTTGGCCTGGAGCCTCGCCAGCCTTTCCTGCTTGACTTCCATGGGAACGTCGTCGGGGAGGGCCGCTGCCGGGGTTCCCGGCCTTTGGCTGTAAATGAAGCTGAAGCTCGAATCGAATTCCAGTTCTTCTATGAGATCCATGGTTTTCCCGAAATCCTCCTCCGTCTCGCCGGGAAAGCCCACGATGAAGTCGGAGGAAAGGGAAATGTCGGGGCGGGCCACCTTCAGGCGCTTCGCGATGGACTTGTATTCGAGGCAGGTGTAGCCCCGCTTCATCGCTGCGAGGATCCTGTCCGAGCCCGACTGGACGGGAAGATGGAGATGGCTTGCGAGCCCGCCGTGGGAATAGGCTTCGATCAGGCGCTGGGTGAATTCCCTGGGATGGGAAGTGGTGTAGCGTATCCTGCCTATTCCGGGCATCGCCGAAAGATGGTCGATCAGCAGGGCGAGATCCGCCGTTTCCCCGTCTTCCATGAGCCCCCTGTAGGCGTTGACGTTCTGCCCGAGCAGCGTCACTTCCTTCACGCCCTGAGAAGCGAGGTTTTCGATCTCGGAAAGGACGTCGCCCAGCGGCCTGGAGACTTCCTCCCCCCGCGTATAGGGGACGACGCAGAAGCTGCAGTATTTGCTGCAGCCTTCCATGATCGAGACGAAGGCGGTTGCCCCGGAAGCCCTGGGCTCCGGGAGGGAATCGAATTTCTCGATTTCCGGGAAGGCGATGTCGATCTGGCGGCGTCCCGACTCCCTGCGCGCTGCCATCATTGTCGGCAGCCTGTGCAGGGTCTGCGGTCCGAAAACCAGGTCGACATAGGCAGCGCGCCTGAAAATGGCTTCCCCCTCCTGGCTCGCGACGCATCCGCCCACGCCGATCAGCAGGCCGGGCTTTTTTTCCTTGATGAGCCTCAACCGCCCCAGTTCGTGGAAGATCTTCTCCTGGGCCTTTTCCCTGACGGAGCAGGTGTTGAGCAGGATCACGTCAGCTTCCTCGGGTTCCCCGGTGAGTTCGAGCCCGGATTCGGCGCGAAGCAGGTCAGCCATCTTCCCCGAGTCGTACTCGTTCATCTGGCATCCGTAGGTCCTGATGTAAAGCTTTTTCGGCTCCATGTCATTCTACCTGAAAACGCTGAATTATACTCCCGGCGATTTGGCGTGAACAGCCGGGATTTTCTTTCCGGATTGGGGTAGAATTCTGAAAAAACATAGGAAATTCTGATGGATTTCGAGGAACTGAAAGCCGGGGGAAAATTGCCTTCCCCCACGGGGGTTGCGCTTTCCATTTTCAGTCTCACCCAGAAGCCCGACGTTTCCCTTTCCGAAATAGGCCATGCCGTCCAGGCCGATCCCGTCCTGAGCGGGAAGCTGATCAAGTATGCCAATCAGCTCAAGGCGGGAAGCAGGGTCATCGCCTCGATCCCCGATGCGCTGAATTTGCTCGGCATGTCCGCGACCCGCCAGATCACGCTGGGTTTTTCGATATTGAACGGGAACAGGAAGGGCGAATGCGTGAATTTCGATTATTCAAGGTATTGGTCGAAATGCCTCGCGAAAGCCATCGTCGCTCAGGTCCTTTGCGCGAGATCGAGGGACGCGAGGCCCGAGGAATGCTTCATCGGGGCTTTGCTTTCCGATGTCGGATCCCTTGCCCTGGCCACGCTCTATCCCGAGGCCTATTCCGGGATCCTGGGGAAAGTCCTTATTCCGGGGGAAAAGCTGGAGAAGGAAAGGGAGTGCTTCTCGACGGATCATCTCGAGCTCACTGCAGCACTGCTTTCCGACTGGATGCTCCCCCCGCTTTTCTGCGTCGTCGCTCGGCACCAGGAAAATCCGGAAACCATGCCCTATCCCCGGGATTCGAGGGAATACAGGCTTTGCGCGCTATGGCATTTTTCGGGCATGCTCGCCGACGCTTTCGTTTCAGGCGAAAAAAGCATGGTGGGCAGGATGTCCCAGCTCATCAGTAGTGCGAGGAAAATCGGGCTCCTGCCCGAAGAATTCGCCTTCGTCTGCAACCAGACGATTTCGAGCTGGGGCGACTGGAGCAGGATCCTGGAGGTTTCAGGCGCATCCCTTCCGAGCTTCGAGGAGCTGATGGCTTCCCTTCCGGGGGATGGGCCGTCGCCCATGAAGATCGTCGTCGCGGGGAAGGGAGGGAGCGATCTCGCCGGTTTCCTCTCCTCGAAAGGACATGCCGTGCTCGTCGGGGAGGAGCCTGAAGAGGCATTGCAGCTCGCGGAAAGAACCGGTTGCCATGCCGTCATCTGCTTGCCCGAACTCGATTTCGAATCCTTCGCCGCCTCGCTGCGGGAGCTGCCTTCGGGAAGATTCGTCCATATCCTTGCGCTCTCGAGGGAGGCTGACGAAGAATCGGTGATTTCCGCCTTCGAGGCGGGCGCGGACGCTTTCGTCCCCTGGCCTGCCAGCTTCGAAGTGATCATTGCCCATCTCCTTCCCGTGCAGCGCGCAAGGCGGGAGGAATGAAATTCAGCCAGCCTCGGCCAGCTTCTGGTGGGCGCTTTCCCTGAGGTCCTCGTATTCGAGTTCCGAGAATCCGAGATGATCGAGGACGATCGGGCTGTCCTCTTCCCATCCTCCTTCGTTTCCGAGCTTGTGGAAGGTGCGGTAGGCATTGTTGGCGAGCGTGGCGATGGCCACCAGGGTGGGGGTCTTCGCCGAGGCGCAGTTCGAGTCCGTGAAAACCGAGGGATCGTGATGGCGCTGGGTGGCTTCGCAAATCTCATCGGCCAGGCTCCAGCTTTTCGTCAAGAGATAACCCAGGGTGGCATGGTTGGTTTGAAGGCGTTCGTCCTCGGCTTCAGTGAGGCGGGTTCTGCGGTTTGCGGCAAGGTTCCCATATTCGGGGAATCTCCTGTCGAGAAGGGGCATGCCGCAATTGTGGAAAAGACCGAAGGTATAGGCCTCATCTTTCTGGATGCCGGGAAGCGTGGAGGCGATATAGGCCGAAACCAGGGCGACCGATTCGGTCATGTTCCAGAACCTTTCAACGGAAGAGGGGGCGTCCCCGACCGCGCTTTTGAGGGCGAAACCCGAGATCAGGTTCATGACGTTCTTCATGCCCAGGAAATGGATCGCTTCCTGAACCGAAGCCGCCTTCGAGCGGAGGCCGAAAAGGGAGGAATTGACCGTTTTCAGCAGGGCCGCGGAAAGCCCGATGTCCCTTCCGATCAGGTTCGCCATCTTCTTGACGTCGGGATCTTCCTTTTTATGCTCTTCCATCAGGTCGACGAGTATGGCGGGCCTCGGCGGAATCTTGATGGTTTTCAGGATGTTTTCGGGATCGAGCTTCATGGTTCCACTCCGGGCAGTTTTTCCTGGGCCATCAGCTGCCCGGTCGTTTCCCTTTCCCTGATGACATGGGAAAGGCTTCCATCGACCAGGATTTCGCAGGCCCTCGGCCTGGAATTGTAGTTCGAGCTCATGCTCATGCCGTAGGCGCCCGCGGACCGGGTGGCGATCAGATCCCCTTCCTTCGCCGCGAGATTCCTTCCATGTCCGAGGAAATCCCCGGTTTCGCATACGGGGCCGACGATTTCGTAGGTTTCTCCCTCAATCGCTACCTGCCTGACCTGGACGATTTCGTGGTAGGCGTCGTAGAGCGCGGGGCGCATCAAATCGTTCATCGCGCAATCGACGATCGCGAAATTTTTTTCCTCCCCGTGCTTCAGGTATTCGATCCGGGTGAGAAGCAGCCCCGCGTTTCCGACAAGGAATCTCCCGGGTTCGAAAATGAGCTTATGCGGGCGTCCTTCGAGCTTCTCCAGAAGCGCCTGCGCATAATCGGACACTTCAGGGGGATTTTCTTCCGAATAGCGTATGCCCAGCCCGCCGCCCACGTCGATGTGGGAAAGGCGTATCCCTTCCCTTTCGATTTCGTCGACGAGCAGCAATATTTTTTCAAGGGCTGCGACGAAAGGGAGGATTTCTGTGAGCTGGGAGCCGATATGGCAGTCTATCCCGGCTATCTTGAGATTTTCCATGGCATTCGCCCTGACATAGAGGCGCAATGCGTCGTCGTAGGGAATGCCGAACTTGTTCTGCCTGAGCCCCGTTGAAATGTAGGGATGGGTCTTCGCATCGACGTTGGGATTGACCCTGAAGCTGATGCGCGCCTTTTCCCCCATGCTTTTCGCAATGTTGTTCAGGCGCTCGAGCTCGGCTTCGGATTCGACGTTGAAGCAGAAAATGCCTGCGAGGAGCGCGGCTTTCATCTCGTCTTCGCGCTTTCCAACGCCTGAAAAAACGATTTTCGAAGGATTTCCCCCGGCCATCAGCACCCTTTCAAGCTCGCCCAATGAAACGATGTCGAAGCCGCTTCCCATTTTCGCGAAAAGATTCAGGATGGCGATGTTGGAATTCGCCTTGACCGCATAGCAGACGAGATGGTCCCGCGATGAAAAGGCGTTCGAATAGGCCCTGAATGCCGAAACGAGAGCCGCTTTCGAGTAGACGTAGCAGGGGGTGCCGAATTCTTCGGCGATCGACTCCAGGGAGACTTCCTCGGCATGGAGGACGCCGTTTTTGTACCGGAATGGATTCATTTCGTCTGGTTCTGGTGATCCGGAAGGTAGAGCGGCCCCTTCAGCCCGCAGCCTTCAAGGGGGAGGCAGAGCAGGATCAGAAGGAGCAGGATGCGCATCGTCTTTCCAAATAATCGAATGTTACCACAAGGCGCCCCGGGCGATGCGCCTCAATTCCTTTCTGGCGCACTCGTACGAAGGGTAGACGCTTTCCACGGTATTCCAGAAGGCTTTTGAATGATTCATTTCGATGAGATGCGAGAGCTCGTGCACCACGACATAATCGATGATTTCCGGTTCCATGCAGAGCAGGCGCCAGTTGAGCCTGATTTCCCGCCTCGAATTGCAGCTCCCCCAGCGCGTTTTCGCATTCGAAAGAAAAAGCTTCGGCGCCGCCACATTGAGCCTGGGGCAGTAATGCATGATCCTGTCTGCGAAAAATTCCAGCGCCTGCCTTTTGTACCAGGATTCGACAATCGCCTGCACCCTGGACGGGTCCGGGAGGAAGACCAGAAGGCATTCCCCGTCGATCCTGATCTCCATCTCCTCTCTCGAAGAACCTGAAACGCGCAACAGGAGATTCCTTCCCAGGAAGGGAAGGCTCTCCCCTTCCTTCCATTCCCTGGAGGGAGGGGGCTTCGCCTCCTCGATTTTCCTCAGGATCCATCCCGATTTTTCCCTCAACAGGCCTTCTATCATTTTTTCAGGCATTTTCAGGGGGGCGCTGACTTTCAGCCCTTCCCTGTCTATTCTGAGACCGAGGGTCCGCCTCGCGCTCCGCTTCAGCAAATAGGCCGTTTCCTGACCCTTGAGGCAGATGCTTTTCAGGGTCTGCCCATTCCGGCCGTTTCTTCGCGTATCCATTGCTCGACTTTCTCGTTGAGATCGTTGGGCTTGATTCCTGCGGTTTCGATGGGCCTGCCTATGCTGACCGTGATGGTGCCGGGCTTCTTGATGAACGCGTTTTTTCCCCAAAGGTAGCCCGCATTGTGCGCAATGGGCAGGACAGGCGCTTTCGTGTGGGAGGCAAGCCAGGCCCCCCCTATCCTGAAAGGCACCGTCTCGCCCGGCGGAATCCGGGTTCCCTCGGGAAAGACGATCACGCAGAATCCCCTTTCAAGCCTGTCCTTTCCCTGTTCTATCAGTTGCTTGAGCGCAGCCCTGCCTTCTTCCCTGTCGATCGCTATGGGGCTCGTCATGGCGAGCCCCCAGCCGAAGAAGGGAATCCTCAACAGCTCCTTCTTAAGCACCCAGACCTGGGGGGGGAGAATGACCTGGAAGGCGATGGTTTCCCATGCGGACTGGTGGTTGGAAAGGACGACGCAGGGAAAATCGGGGATGTTTTCCGCGCCTTTCACCCTGTATTTCACGCCGCAAAGCTTTTCGGCCAGGAAAACCATGATCCTCGCCCATTGCGAAATCACCCTGTAGCGCGTCATGGGATGGAAGGGGAAGGTGGAAAGCGAAAGAAGCGAGAAGAAGGGCGTGAAGATCGTCTGGATGAGCAGGAAAAGGAAGGAGCGCAGGAAAATCATCTCAGCCCACCAGGGAATTCACCGCTTCGGAAAGGTCTGCATAGACTTCGGTTCCTTCCGGAAGTCCCCCGTTTTCAAGGGTCTTCTGCCCCTTACCGGTCAGAACGAGAATGGGCTTCGCCCCCACCTTCCTGGCCGAAACCAGGTCTCTCAGGGAGTCGCCTATCGCCGGAACGCGGTTCAGGTCGACATCGAAGCGGCTGGCGATTTCGAGCAGCATGCCGGGCTCGGGTTTCCTGCACGAACATTTCAGGTCAGCGGTATGGGGGCAGTAGAAGAAGGCGTCGATTTTTCCTCCCGCGAGAAGGAGCATTTTCTGCAGCTTCTCGTGGATGGCGGTGAGCGTTGACATGTCGAGGAGCCCCCTGCCTATTCCGGACTGGTTGGTTGCCACGACGACGGTATATCCCGCGTGGTTGAGTCTTGCGATCGCGTTCAGGCTGCCCGGAATGGGTTTCCATTCTTCGGGGCTCTTGATGAACTGTTCGGAGTCGTAATTGATGACGCCGTCGCGGTCGAGTATGACGAGCTTCAAGACGCCAGCCTCGAAATGTCGGCGACCTGGTTCATGGCCTCGTGCAGCCTGCCGAGCAAAGCCAGCCGGTTCGAGCGGATCGCCATGTCCTCGACGTTCACCATCACCTGGTCGAAGAAGGCATCGACCGGCGTCTTCAGCTCGGCCAGGGTCATGAGGGAGGCGACATAGTCGCCTTCGAGATAGCGCTTCTCGGCCACGGGCATGACCGCCTCTATCCTCGCATGGAGCGCCTTTTCGGCGGGCTCCCGGAGCAGTTTCGGGTCGAAATCCCTGAACTCCCCCTCGGC
Organism: Pseudomonadota bacterium; assembly: GCA_021845885.1. Lineage (GTDB taxonomy): Bacteria > Pseudomonadota > Gammaproteobacteria > Burkholderiales > JABEVD01 > JABEVD01. The sequence goes on along the minus strand of JAJZVB010000037.1, from coordinate 8,203 downwards.
CTTCTTCAGGATGTTGCCCACCCGCTTGTTCGCCATCGCAAGGCTTTCGGCCTCAGGAAGCTTCATGAATGCGCGCACGGCTCCGAGCCTTTCCGGGATTTCGGAAAGGATCTGCGGCTTCATGGAAAGCACCGCATCGATTTCCTGAGGGCTGTAGCCTTCCTCCCTGAGGAGCCCGGAAAGCCTCTCCCTGATGAAATTCCCGACTTCCTCGGCGAACCCGTCATTGCCGAATGCGCTGGCCGCCATGGAGAGCAGTTCGTCGAGGCGCAGCGTGATGCCGTTTTCCATGAGGATCCTGACGATGCCGAGCGCCGATCGCCTCAACGCAAAGGGATCCTTGTCGCCGGTCGGCGTCTGGCCTATGCTGAAAAGGCCGTAAAGCGCCTCGATCTTGTCGGCGAGCGCGACCGTCATGCCCGTTTCGTTCCTGGGCAGTTCGTCGCCGGAAAAGCGCGGTTTGTAATGGTCCTCGATGGCGAAGGCGATTTCCGGGGAATGCCCGTCGTGAAGCGCGTAATGGCGTCCCATGATGCCCTGCAGTTCCGGAAACTCCCCGACCATGTCGGTGACGAGATCGGCTTTCGCCAGCATGGCGGCTTCGCCGGCCTTGGCTGAAAGATTCTCCCCTCCGAGCGAGAGGCCTATCGCCTGGGCGATGGTCCAGATGCGCTCGATGCGCTCCCCCAGGCTGCCCAGCTTGTTGTGATAGACGATCCTGCCGAGGTTCTCCACCCGGGAGGCGAGCTTTTTCTTCCTGTCCTGGTCGAAGAAGAATCTCGCATCGGAAAGCCTGGGCCTCACCACTTTCTGGTTTCCCTCTATGATGCGCGAAGGATCTTCGACTTCCATGTTCGATACGATCAGGAACTGGTTGATCAACCTGCCCTGCCTGTCGAGAAGCGGGAAATATTTCTGATGCTGCTGCATGGAAAGGATCAGGCATTCCTGGGGCACTTCGAGAAATTCGGGTTCGAATTCCCCGACATAGATTACGGGCCACTCGACGAGCGAAGTCACTTCGTCGAGCAGCCCTTCTGCGGGATTGATCCTGGCTTCAAGTTTCCGGGCCGCCTCTTCCAGGCTTTCCCTGATGATCCTCCTTCTCTTCTCGAAGGAAGGAATGACTTTTCCCTTCGATTCGAGAATTTCTTCGTAATTTCGGGCATGATCGATTTCGATTTCGCCCCGCGAGAGGAACCTGTGCCCCAGGGTCAGGCTGCGGCTGGAAAGCCCGAGCACTTTTCCCGGAACGGTCTTTTTTCCGTGAAGCATGACGAGGCCGTGAACGGGGCGGACGAACTGGTGTTCGGAATTGCCCCATCTCATCAATTTCGGGACGGGAAGCTTCCTCACTGCGGCTTCGACGACCGATTCCAGGACTGCTTCGAGAGCGGCGCCCTTCAGGGCATTTTTGTAATAGAAGCATTCCGTCTTGCCGTCGGATCTGATCTCGAAATTCTGTATCTCGGCTTCCAAAATGCCTTTCGACGAAAGCTTCTTCAAAAGCGCCTGGGTGGGCTGTCCTTCGGCATCGAGCGCCACCGAGACGGGCATGATTTTCTCGTCGACCAGGGTGTCTTCGGCTTTTTCGAGCACATGGCCTATCCTGACGGAGAGCCTTCTCGGCGTCGCGAAATATTCGAATTTTTCCGAATCCGTCAGCTTGAGTTCGAGAAGGCCCGCATGGATCGCTTCGGCGAAGGACCGGCCGAGCCGCTCGAGCGCCTTGGGGGGAAGCTCTTCGGTGAGGAGTTCTATCAGCAGCGTTTCGCTCATGGCGCCTCCCTGCACATCGGAAAGCCCAGCGCTTCGCGGGAATCGTAATAAGCCTGGGCGACCAGCCGCGAAAGCGCCCTGATCCGCCCTATGTAGGCTGCCCGCTCGGTGACCGATATGGCGCCCCTGGCATCGAGCAGGTTGAAGGTATGGGAGCATTTCATGATCATCTCGAATCCGGGAAGGGGAAGATTCGCTTCCAGAAGGCGTTTCGCCTCGGACTCGAAGCTTTCGAACTGCTTGAAGAGCCAGGGAATGTTGCTTTTCTCGAAATTGTATTTCGATTGCTCGACTTCGTTCTGGTGGTAGACGTCGCCGTAACTCACCCCTTCCGTCCATTTCAGGTCGTAGATGTTGTCGACCCCCTGGAGATACATGGCGAGGCGCTCCAGGCCGTAGGTGATTTCCCCGAGCACGGGTTTGCATGAAAGGCTGCCCACTTCCTGGAAATAGGTGAACTGGGTCACTTCCATGCCGTCCAGCCAGACTTCCCATCCCAGCCCCCATGCGCCCAGGGTGGGGGATTCCCAGTCGTCCTCGACGAACCGGATGTCGTGGGCTTTTTTGTCTACGCCGAGCGCTTCGAGGGAATTCAGGTAGAGATCCTGGATGTTGTCGGGGGAAGGCTTCAGCACGACCTGGAACTGGTAGTAATGCTGAAGCCTGTTGGGATTCTCCCCGTACCGGCCGTCCTTGGGGCGGCGGGAAGGCTGGACATAGGCCGCCTTCCAGGGCTCGGGCCCGAGCGCGCGCAGGAACGTCGCAGTGTGGAACGTACCCGCCCCGACCTCCATGTCATAAGGCTGGAGAAGCACGCAGCCCTGCTTTGACCAGTAATCCTGGAGGGTGAGAATGATGTCCTGGAAATTAGCCATGTCAAAAATCCCTGATTCTACTTGTTCCAGCCGCTGTCGCCAACAGGACCGCTGCGAGGACGAGAAAGGCGTGGTTCCCCCAGCGCACGTAAGGCGTGGAACCCGAATAGCCCTGCGCGATCGAATCCAGTGATCCTTCCCTGAATTCGGGCAGTGTCGAAAGGACATGACCGTGCTCGTCGATGACCGCGGTCATGCCCGTGTTGGTGGCCCTCAGCATCATTCTCCCGGTCTCGATCGCCCTCATTGCCGAGATCTGCATGTGCTGCCGGGGCGCGATCGAATTGCCGAACCAGGCGTCGTCGCTGACATTGACGAGCAGGGTGGCCTCGGGCAGCTGCCTGATGACTTCCTCGCCGAACACGTCTTCATAGCAGATGTCGACGGCGACCTTTTCCCCGGCTGCATCCATCGGCTTCTGATCGATCGACCCTCTCGAGAAATCCGACATGGGCATGTGCATGGCATCGAGCAGCCAGCCGAAAAGAGGCTCGAGCGGAAGATATTCGCCGAAAGGAACGAGATGCGATTTCCTGTAGGTTTGGGGAGGGGAGACGCCGAAATTGAAAACGCTGTTGTAATAGGTCTGCTCGTGGTTGGGTTGCCGCTCGGGTAATCCCACCAGGATGTCCCCCCCGTTTTTCCTGCCATGGATGGCGAGCATTTCGAGGTATTCATTCGGGACCTCGTCCCTGAACATCGGGATGGCGGTCTCCGGAAGGATGATCAGGCGGCTATTGCTCGATGCGGCCAGCTTCATGTAGACGTCGAGGGTGTCGTTCAGGGTATCGTCGTTCCATTTCCTGTCCTGAGGGATGTTGCCCTGGATCAGGCTGACGGTGACGGGCTTGCCCTCGGGATGGGTCCAGCTGATCTGCTTCAGCCCGTATCCCGAGAGCAGGAGCGCTGCGAGAAGGAAGGCTGCCTTGTTCCTGAATGGTTTTTTCGACAGAAGATAGACCAGGCCGCCGGCCATGGCTGTTGCGAGGGAGACGCCGTAGACGCCGAATAGCGGAGCGAAGCCCGAAAGTGGGCTGTAACCGGTTTGGGAATAGCCCAGGGCGAGCCAGGGGAAACCCGTGAAGAGCCAGCCCCTCAGCCAGTCCGTGAGGGCGAGCAGGGAAGGCATCACCAGGACCGCCCTGATCATGGGGGAAGCCCTGAGTTTTTCCTGGAGATACCCGCAAAGGGCGAAATAAAGCGAAATGAATGCGCAGAACAGGAATGTGGACAAAAGGGCGAGCGGCATGGGCATGCCCCCGAAATCGTGAAGGCTCACGTAAATCCAGCTGACGCCTGAAAGGAACAGGCCCATGCCGAAAGCAAAGCCTGTCCATGCGCCCTTTCCTTCGGACCAGATCCGGATCAGCCCCGCAATCGCCAGGATGGGGAGGAAGAACAGATGGAAGGGGGCGAAGCCGGCGACGGAAACCGCGCCGAGCATGAAGGCTGCTAGAAGCCGCTTGACAGGCATTATTCGGCTGATTTCAGCTTCTCGACCAGCAGCGCATGGATTCTCCTGCTGTCGGCGCGAAGAACCTGTATCCTGAGTCCCTCGACGATGATCTGCTCGCCGCGTTTGGGTAGTCTGCCGAAGCGGCTCAGTACCAGCCCGCCTATCGTGTCGTAGTGCTCGTCGCTCAGGTGCGTGCCGAAGGCTTCGTTGAAATCCGCTATTTCGGTGACGGCCTTGATCCGGTAATGCCCCTGCGCATCTGCAATGATATTGTCTTCCGTTTCGTCGAAGTCGAATTCGTCCTCGATTTCCCCGACGATCTGCTCGAGCACGTCTTCTATGCTGACGAGCCCGGCCACGCCGCCGTATTCGTCGACCACGATCGCGATATGGTTCCTGTTGCTCCTGAAATCCTTGAGCAGCACATTGAGGCGCTTCGATTTGGGAATGAAAACGGCCGGCCTCAGCATTTCCCTGGTGTTGAATTCTCCGTCGGCATAATGGCGGAGCAGGTCCTTGGCGAGCAGGATGCCGATCACATTGTCCTTGTCCCCGTCTATGACGGGAAAGCGTGAATGCGCGGTTTCGATGACGAAGGGAATGAATTTCTCGGGCGGATCGTTGATGTCGATCACGTCCATCTGCGGCCTGGGTATCATGATGTCGCGGACCTGCATTTCGGACACCTGCATGACCCCTTCGATCATCCCGAGCGCGTCCGCGTCGAGCAGATTGCGCTCGTAGGCCGAATGCAGCAATGCGACCAGTTGTTCCCTGTCTTCCGGTTCGCGCATCAGGAGCGCACTCAGCCGGTGCAGCCAGCCTGCCTTAGAAGGCTCGTCCATGTCGTAATATTGGGTTGCCCAACCTGTTTTCGAATTGTAAAGCAAAATCGAGGCGATTTGATGACAAGGGATCCTCTATCGGCGCCACAGGTGATATATTATCATGATCCTGAAATTGCCGTTGCCATGCATTCATCCTTTTCGAACGCGATTCATGAGGCCGACCGCTGCGTTTCATGCGGACTTTGCCTGCAGAATTGCCCGACTTACCGGAAAACCCTTTCGGAAGCGGATTCTCCGCGCGGCAGGATCAATCTGATGCGCGGCGTGATGAAGGAAGAAATTCCGCTCAATGCCCGCTTCATCGAGCATATCGATCTTTGCCTGGATTGCAGGGCTTGCGAGAAGGCCTGCCCGAACCATGTCGCCTATGATGCCATCCTGAGAGCCATGAGAAAGCCGATCGAGAAGGAAAAAAAAGGGAGAAGGCTGCTCAAGCGCGCTTCGCTCAATCTGCTTTCGCGCCCGAAAATGCTTGAAAGGATCGGGCGGCTTTATTTGAAAAGCGGGATGGGCAGGTTTTTGCCTGGGAAACTGAAGCCTCTCGATACCCTTCTTCCCAGGGGGCTCCCAGGTTTCCCGGAAAAAACGGTCTATCCCGCGCAAGGGGAAGCGTTGGGCGAAGTCGGGCTTTTCCTCGGATGCGTCGCACGGCTCACCGATACCCTGACCCTGAACGCTGCCATCCATGTACTCAACAGGCTGGGCTACACGGTGCATGTGCCGCAGGACCAGACCTGCTGCGGGGCGCTTCATGCCCGCTTCGGGGAAAATGCGGAGCCGCTCGTGACGCGCAACCTGGAAGCCTTCTCCGGGATCGATGTCGTACTGGGCACTTCATCGGCATGCACTGTCGAGCTTTCCTCGTTCTTCCAGGGGAGAATTTTCGATATCAGCCGGTTCCTCTGCGAGGCGAAAGGATGGGAAAGGATGGAAATAAGCCCCTTCGAAGGAAAGATCGCCGTTCACGAGCCCTGTTCGTTGAGGAACGTCCTGAAGGGGCAGGACTATCCCTACCGGCTCCTCGAGCGGATTCCCGGGGCGAGCGTGGTTCCGCTCGAAGGCAACGGCCAGTGCTGCGGTTCCGCCGGAAGCTATTTCCTGACCCAGCCGGAAATGGCAAACTCGCTTCTGGATGATAAAATGGAAATGGTGTGCAAATCGGGCGCACGGATCATTGCGACTTCCAACGTGGGGTGCGCAATGTTCATGGGAGCCCGCGGGGCGGGAGTGCTTCATCCCGTTGTCATTCTGGCTCGTCAGACCGGGTTCGTCAAATGATCGACAATATCATCATCAATTTCGACAGGGGATTGAGAACGCTCTTCGCCCCCGCTTCCACCCTCAGGCATCTGCCCGGGGAAAATCTTCCGGAGAATCCGATGAGCCGGGAGGAAAAGCGTCATTCGGCCTCGCTGATGCGCGTCAACCACAGCGGGGAGATCTGCGCCCAGGCGCTCTACCAGGGGCAGGCATTGACTGCGAAGAACAGGGAAATCGCCCGCTCCCTGGAGCAGGCTTCCTGGGAAGAAACCGAGCATCTTTCCTGGACCGAGACCAGGATAAGGGAACTGGGGGGAAGGAAGAGCTTTTTGAATCCTTTCTGGTATGCCGGTTCGTTCGCGATCGGGGCGGGAATAGGGCTGATAGGCGACAAATGGAATCTCGGTTTCCTGGCCGAAACGGAACGCCAGGTCGAGCGCCATCTTTCCAGCCATCTCGGGCGTCTTCCCGAACAGGACCTGAAAAGCCGGGCGATCGTCGAACAGATGAAGATCGACGAAATCGGTCATGCGAACATGGCCGTAACGCTCGGGGCGGCCGAATTTCCCTTTCCGGCGAGGGCGTGGATGAGGCTGACTTCGAAGGTGATGACGGGAATCGCCTACTGGGTATGAGGCTTCAGGAATAGAGGATTTCGGCCTGCTTCCTTCTTTCGAGGAAATGGTTGTCGAAGCCGTTCCTCCCGTGATGCCTGGAACGCCTGTCCGGTCCGCGCCTGTCGCTCGCCCTTCTGTCCTGAATGCGCCTTTCGCTTCCGCTTCTTTCGTGCTGCCTGGGAAGTACGGGTTCGAAACGGTCAAGCCTGTACACCGTCAACGAAACGATCCCCGGATTCACGATGCCGTCAGTCCCGCCATGGAACTGCAGCGATGTTTCCCCGGTGCAGGGAATTTCGGCGACGATGCCGAGCCTGATTCCGCTTTCCGATATTTTCTCCGCATGGGCGAAATGGATGGGCGAGAATCCTTCCGTGACGCCGTCGAGAAGAATGGGGGGGATATAGACATGCCCGTGCTCGGAGTCGCAGCGGAAGGATACGAGGACGCCTCCCGGCGGAGCCGCCTTCCCCAGCCTGACATAAACGCGGGCTTCGCCGTCCGACGCACGCCCGTGAGGGCCGAGGCGCAGCGATTCGATCTCCTTTCCGCAATGCCTGAGAAAGAGCGGTTCCGTCCTCGAAAACCCGGGTATTTCGTAGATCTCGAATACCGCTTCGCTCCATTCAGCAGACTGCTTCATTTTCAGCTCCTGCAAGTTCGAGGTCAGCCATCCCTGGGAGGATCGAAGGGATATCCTGTCGCCGTCCGAGATCTTTCCCCGGCTCTGCCCCAGCTTTTCCACGACGAATCCCGAAGGTTCGGCAGAGAGCTTCGTGCCTCCGGCATCGAGAAAACGGCCGGAATGCCCCAACGAAATGACCTCTCCGTGGTGAAGGGGGGCATTCCTCGTGGAGCCGTCGGGACGGCAAATTTCGAAGGTTTCTTCAGGTCCGACATTGAGTCTGAAAGGCAGCACGCCGCGAGTTTCAACTGCGCCGACATATTTGTTGCGGGAAACGCCTGCCGCTCTGAGGCAAATTTTCTTCATTTTCTCTCCCCGAGAAGACCGCTTGTTCGTATCAGGATAGAAGTGACCGCGGTTCGATTCAAGCCAACTATACTATCAAGTCAGGCGAAAAGATATCCTTGCCCGTCAAAATGGCTTGACCACCGCGAGAATCACGATGGCGGCGAGCAGCAGCACCGGCAGCTCGTTGAACCAGCGGTACCAGACATGGCTCCTCTTGTTCCTGCCTTCCCTGAAGCCTTTCAGCAGTTTCCCGCAATAGAGATGATAGGCGACGAGGACGAGAACCAGGAAAAGCTTTGCATGAAGCCAGCCTCCTTGGATGCCGAATCCGAGCCAGAGCCATGTGCCGAAGGAAAGCGCGAGAACGCCGAGCGGAGTCATGAACCGGTAAAGCT
>JAJZVB010000036.1 GCA_021845885.1 Pseudomonadota bacterium | reverse complement strand
GGACGAGCAGATCGCGGTGCTTCCTTTCGCTCCTCGCGATCATGAGGGCGAGCGGATAGGCGAGCAGGAGGCAGAAGAACGTGGTGATGAGCGCGTAAATGAGGGTCTTGATGAAAAGCCGGCTGTAGATGAAGTCCGAAAAGAATTCCTGATAGCTCTCGAGCGTCAGGTTGAGGTGAGCCCCTTGCGCATCGTGAAGCCATACCGGGGCGAGCCCGCCGTATTCGCCCGCATAGCGGAAAGAGGCGAGCACCATGATGAGCGTGGGAATGACGAAGAAGACCACGAGATAGAGGACCGGCGGGCCGCTGATCAGCCATTTCCCCAGGCTCTTATTCATCGAGGAAGGATCCCGCGTCATATCGCCAGGAAATCTCGACGGGATCCCCTTTCTCCAGGATCTTGGGGCGCCCTGCAGCCGAATTGGGCAACAGCGCCTCGATATGAACCCCTTCCCCGATCTCGACGATGTAGACCGTCACATCGCCCATGTAGAGGAAATCGTGGACCCTTCCCTTGAAATGGTTCTCTTCCATCCCAGGAGAAAGCTTGGCCGCTATCCTGATCTTCTCCGGACGCAGCGCAAGAATGCCCTTCTTTCCCGATGCGGCATTCCCGGGATTCTTCGCCGTCACTTCGCCCAGCCCCTTTATTTCGAGCACCATCTTTTCTTCGCCCGCTGCACTGACTTCGGCTTCGATCAGGTTGCAGGTGCCGATGAAGTCGGCGACGAACCTGTTCTTCGGGGAATCGTAGATTTTGGAGGGTTCGTCAAGCTGCTCGACCCTGCCCCCGTTCATCACGGCGATCCTGTGGGAAAGCGCAAGCGCTTCGGTCTGGTCGTGGGTGACGTAGATGAAGGTGATCCCCACCTCCCTCTGCAAATTGATGAGCTCGATCTGCATCTGCTCCCTGAGCTTCATGTCGAGCGCGGCAAGCGGCTCGTCGAGGAGCAGGAGCCTGGGCCTGTTGACGAGCGCGCGGGCGAGCGCGACGCGCTGTCTCTGGCCTCCGGAAAGCTCGTCGGGATAGCGCCCCCCCCTGTCGGCGAGCCGCACATCTTCCAGGGATTCCCTCACCCTTTCCCTGATCTCGTCCTTCCCTATCTTTTTCATCTTGAGCGGGAAGGCGATGTTCTCCGCCACGGTCATGTGCGGGAAAAGCGCATAGTTCTGGAAAACGGTATGGATGGGGCGCTTCTCGGGGGGAGTCGATATCAGGTCGCGCCCCTCGAGAAGGATCTCGCCTGACTGGGGCGAATCGAAGCCTGCAATCATCCTGAGCAGCGTGGTCTTGCCGCATCCCGAAGGCCCGAGCAGCGTGAAGAACTCCCCTGATTCGATGCTCATGCTCACGCCGTCGACCGCGGTGAAATCGCCGAAGCGGCGGACAATGTTGCGTATCTCGAGCAGGGCCATGATCCTGAAAGTCTTGAAAAGCTGAATTATAGGCCGAACAGTCTGGAGAGCGCCACGCCCGGATCGTCCGCCCTCATGAAGGCCTCCCCGACGAGGAAAACGTTGACCCCGTTTTTCCTCATCAGGTCGACATCACCCGATTGAAGAATGCCGCTTTCCGTGACCACCAGTCTGTTTTCCGGCATGCCATCGAGGAGATTCAGCGTATTGTCCAGGCTGACTTCGAAGGTCTTGAGATTGCGGTTGTTGATCCCGATCAGGGGGCTTTCGAGCTCGAGCGCGATGTCCAGTTCATTCCTGTCGTGCACCTCGATCAGGACATCCATGCCGAGACTCATGGCAAGCGATTCCATTTCCTTCATGAGCGGAAGATCCAGGGCCGCCACAATCAGCAGCATGGCATCGGCCCCCATCGCCCTCGCCTCGTAAACCTGCCATGGATCGATCATGAAATCCTTCCTGAGCACGGGCAGTTCGCAGGCATTTCTCGCATCGACGAGATATTGCGCATCCCCCTTGAAGAATGGCCTGTCCGTGAGCACGGAAAGGCAGGCTGCACCGTGCATTGCATAGCTTCGCGCAATCGCCGGAGGATCGAAATCCTGCCTCAATATTCCCTTGCTGGGGCTCGCCTTCTTGATTTCGGCGATCACGGCGGGAAGGTTCGATTCGATCTTTCTCCGGATGGCCGCCAGAAAGCCTCTGGAAAGGGAAGCCGATTCGGCTTCTGCACGGATGTCCGGCCTGGATTTCCTCGACCGGGCCACTTCTTCCTTCTTGACCGCGAGGATGCTTTCCAATATGTCAGGCATTTTTTCTTTTGCTCAGGAACAGGCTCGATACGGCCAGTAACAAAAAAATCAGAAGCGACCATTCCGCAATGCTGAATCCGAGGAGGCGCCAGTCCACCCTGGCGCATTCCCCGGAGCCCTGAAACACCATTTTCAGCGTTTTGTTGAGCGGAAAAACTTCGAGCATATAGTTGAGTCCCGGGCCGCATTCCGGAACCTGGTCGGCGGGCAAATGCTGAAGCCAGACCTGCCTGCCTGCAACAGTCGCCCCTCCCAAGGAAAGAACCAGGGCAAGGATGCCGTACATGATCCTGCCGATCTTCCCCGGATTGTGGATTGCCGCAGCGAGAAAGACCATTCCGGCAGCAGCGTAGAACAATCGCTGGAATATGCAAAGGGGGCAAGGTTCGAGATGCCGCTCGAACTGGAGGTAATAGGCGAAGGCGAGCAGTCCTGCACAAAACAGGAAGCCCATCGCATAGCAGGCTCTTTGGGGCAGTTTCAGCATAGGGAAAATCCTTGATTCGCTGAAACCATTTTACCGGATTGTGGGCTTTCTGTCGGCAATCACGCGCGAAGCCGGGAAAACGGCGCTGAACAGGCTTCCCTTGCCGAACTCGCTCTCGATTTCCAGCCTGGCATTGTGCCTGTTCAACACATGCTTGACGATGGCAAGCCCGAGCCCCGTGCCACCGGTTCCGCGCGAACGGCTCCTGTCGACCCTGTAGAACCTTTCCGTGAGCCTGGGGATATGCTCGCTCTCGATGCCTATGCCGCTGTCCTTGACCGAAAAGATCGCCTGCCCGCCCCGGATTTCCCAGGTGAGCACGATTTTTCCGCCTTTCGGCGTGTATCTCACGGCATTGCTGACGAGATTGCCGAAGCCGCTCCTCAGCTCCTCCGTATTGCCGCGCAATCCCGCATCGGTCTCGATATGCAATTCGATCTGATGGTGCTTCCCGCTCAGGCTGATGGCGTCCTGGTGGATCTGCTTCACCAGGGAAGGCACGTCCACCTCCTCCTCGCTCAGCATGTTCTCGACATTCTCAAGCCTGGATAGCGTCAGAAGATCTTCGACGAGCCGCTTCATGCGGTCCGTCTGACCGGTCATCAAATCCAGCGAGCGCTTCATCATCCCGGCATCGGCCGCCCCGCCCATGTCCGAAAGCGTCTCGAGAAAGCCGTTCACCACCGTCAGCGGGGTGCGCAATTCATGCGAGACGTTTGCGACGAAATCCCTGCGCATCCTTTCCACGTTCTCGATGCGCGTGACATCCCTCGCCAGAAGCAGTTTTTTCCCGTCCGCGTAGGGAATGATCTGCAAGGAAAGTATACGCTCGCTTCCAAGCTTGAGGATGCAGGGCTGGTCGGCCTGATGTTCGGCAAGGTAATCGACGAACTGCGGCTGCCTGATGAGGTAGGATATCTGCTGCCCCATGTCGCGCCTTGTATCCAGCCCGAAATATTCCCGGGCCATGGGATTGCACCATTCGATGTGGTCTTTGGAATCGAGAATGACGATCGCGTCGGGAAGGGCCGCGATGGCCTGCTGCAGATCATGAAGCCTGCCTTCCATCTGCTGCTGGCTCTGGTTGCGCTGGCGCACCATCCTTCTCAGACGGGAAAATATGCCTTCCCATACGCCGGACCCTTCCGGAACGCTTTCAGCGGTCGGGGAATCGAGCCAGCTGTCGATGAGTTCGAGATTGCGCAGCATCCAAAACAGCGGAACCAGCGAGGAAAGGCTGAGAAAAACGAGCGCAAAGGCGGCATTGGCCGCAGCCCAGATGAGAAGCGAGATCCCGCCGACGAACAGGAACCGCGGCAGGATGCTTTGCCAGAACCTTGACATGTCCGCTCCCTAGTCGGCGGACATCCTGTAGCCTGCCCCTCTCACTGTCTGGATCATGTGTTCTAGCCCGCTGTCTTCCAAGGCCTTCCTCAGCCTGCGGATATGCACGTCCACAGTGCGCTCCTCGACGAAGACATGATCCCCCCATATCTGGTCGAGAAATTGCGCACGCGTATGCACCCTGCCCGGGTGCGTCATCAGGAAATGCAGCAGGCGGAATTCGGTGGGGCCGAGATCGATGGCCTTGCCCGACCCGGTGACCCGCCTCGAAACCGGATCCAGCCTCAAGTCGCCCATCGCCACGATGTCGTCGGTCATTTGCGGCGCCCTGCGCCTCAAAACGGCCTTGATCCTGGCCACCAGTTCCCTGGGGGAAAAAGGCTTGGTGATGTAATCGTCCGCGCCCGTTTCGAGCCCGAGCAGTTTGTCGCGTTCGTCCGTCCTCGCCGTCAACATGATGATCGGAACCTGCTTGGTCCTGTCGTTGGCTCGCAACTTTCTCGCCACGTCGATCCCGCTCGCCCCGGGCAGCATCCAGTCCAGCAGCACGAGGTCGGGAAGTTCGCTCTTGATGAGCGTAAACGCCTGTTCGCCGGTTTCGGCGCAGATAACGCGATGCCCCGCCAGCTGCAGATTATATGAAATCAGTTCCTGGATAGCGGGCTCGTCTTCGACAACAAGTATGGTTGCAGCCATCAGTTCGCCTTTCTTATTCAAGTCAGCCATATTATTAAGCCAGTATTGCGGGATTGTGACAGGTTTGAGTTTCAATCGCGCTAGTTTATGATATAGGATGATACGGATTCAAAGGAATGCCATGGCAGGTCTCGAAAAGAACACCCCCGCTCCAACCGAAATCAAGCTGCACAAGAAATCCCGACTGCTTGAAATTTCATTTTCCGACGGAAACCGGTTCTCCTTCCCCTTCGAATTCCTCAGGGTTTATTCCCCTTCGGCCGAAGTCAGGGGGCACGGTCCGGGACAGGAGGTGCTTCAGACCGGCAAGAAGGACGTCGACATCCTGAACATCGAGCCTGTTGGCCGCTACGCACTGCAGATCACCTTCTCGGACGGCCACGATACCGGAATCTATTCCTGGGATCTCTTTCATCAATACGGACTCAGCCAGGAAAAGCTCTGGGCCGACTACCTGGAGCGTCTTGAGGCGGCGCGCGCCAGCAGGGAGGCCTGAGATGGAAAAATCCACCCATTTCGGATTCAAGACGGTCGGGGAAGAAGAAAAGGCCAGGAAAGTCGCGGAAGTTTTCGATTCCGTGGCGGGCAACTACGACCTCATGAACGACCTGATGTCGGCAGGCATGCATCGGCTCTGGAAGGGCTTCACGATCGCCTTGAGCGGCGTGAGCCGCGGCTCGCGCGTGCTCGACGTGGCCGGCGGAACCGCCGACCTGAGCCTGAAGTTCGCCGAAAAAGTCGGGCAGGAAGGACGCGTATTCCTCACCGACATCAACCATTCGATGCTTTCCAGGGGAAGGGACCGCATGCTCGACCATGGGCACAAGGTCGACGCGGTCCAGTGCGACGCTGAAAAACTCCCTTTCAGGAAAGACTATTTCGACTGCACGACAGTCGCCTTCGGCCTCAGGAACATGACCCACAAGGAAGCCGCGTTGAAGGAAATGCACAGGGTGTTGAGGCCTGGCGGGAAGCTCATGGTGCTCGAATTCTCCAAGGTCTGGAAACCCCTGCAGCCCGCATACGACCTCTATTCCTTCAAGGTATTGCCCTTCTTGGGAAAACTCATTGCGAAAGATGAGGAAAGCTACCGTTATCTCGCGGAATCCATCCGCATGCATCCCTCGCAGGAAGAACTGAAGGGGATGATGCGGGAAGCCGGCTTCGAACGCGTCGACTATTACAATTTGAGCGCAGGCATCGTCGCGCTGCATGTCGGCTACAAATACTGAATGCTGAGCCGGCCTTTCATTTCAGCCTTCAACCATGTTCTCGACGCCGAATCCTGGGCGAGGGAAGCGCTCATCCCCCATGCCGGGAAATCCGCAAGGCTCTCCCTCCCCCCTTTCGACATCGACATCGCCGTATCGCAGGAAGGAAAGATCGAAGCTTCGAATGGAAAACCCGAGACAAGCATCAGGGCGAATCCTTCCTCGCTCTTCAGGACATTGAACGGGGAACTGGCCGAGGTCGAGATTCAGGGGGATGCCGAATTCGCGAAAACCCTGAGCCTCCTTTTCAGGAACCTCAAATGGGACTTCGAGGCCGATCTCGGGAAATTCACCGGGGACATCCTCGCCCACAGGATGGCCTCGGGCGTGCATGCCCTGTTTTCATGGCAGAAGGAAGCGGCCTGGAATTTATGCAGGAATCTCGCGGAATACTGGACGGAAGAGCGGCCGCTTCTGGCCAGAAAGGACGATATTTCCCGGTTTGTTTCCGACGTGGACAGACTGAGGGACGATCTGGCCCGTCTCGAAAAAAGGATTGAAAGGCTTCCTTGAGACTCCTGCGCCTCCTGAAAATATTCCGGGTCAGCTTCGTCTTCGGACTCGACGAATTCCTGCTCGCCCATCCTGAAACTTCCTCCCTGAGAAAGCTCGTCGACACGATATTCTTCTTCAGGAAGCTCGATTCTCCAAGGGCGGGAAGGCTGAGGCAGGCGCTGGAGCGCCTCGGCCCCATCTTCGTCAAGTTTGGCCAGGCCCTGTCGACAAGGCGCGATCTTCTCCCTCCCGACATCGCCGACGAACTGGCGAAGCTCCAGGACAAGGTTCCCCCCTTTTCATCCGAACTCGCGCTCATCGAGATCGAGAAAGCCTATGGAAAACCATGGCACCAGGTTTTCGCTTCCTTCGACCAGACCCCCGTGGCCAGCGCTTCGATTGCCCAGGTGCATTTCGCCATCCTTCCCGACGGCAGGGAGGTCGCAGTCAAAATATTGCGCCCGAACATGAAGAGCATCATCGCCAACGACATTGCGCTCATGGACAATGCAGCGGGGTTGATCGAAAAAATCTGGGCGGACGGCAAGCGATTGAAGCCCAGGGAAGTCGTCGCCGAATTTTCCAAGCATCTCTACGACGAGCTCGATCTCATGAAGGAGGCTGCGAATGCGAGCCAGCTGAGGCGGAATTTCGCATCCTCCCCCATCCTCGTCGTGCCCGAAATCCACTGGGAATACTGCTCGAATTCCGTGATGGTGATGCAGCGCATGAGCGGGACGCCGATCAGCCAGATCGAGACCCTGAGGGCGCTCTCGATAGACATCCCCAAGCTCGCGAGCATGGGGGTGGAGATCTTCTTCACGCAGGTTTTCAGGGACGGATTCTTCCATGCGGACATGCATCCCGGAAACATCTTCGTCTCGAACACGGGGCAGTACATCGCCCTCGATTTCGGCATCATGGGCACATTGACCGACGAGGACAAGAATTATCTTGCGCAAAACTTCCTGGCCTTCTTCCAGCGCGACTACAGAAGGGTCGCGCAGGCCCATATCGACGCGGGATGGGCGCCGAAAAAAACCAGGGTGGACGAATTCGAGGCGGCGATCAGGGCCGTCTGCGAACCCATATTCGACAGGCCGCTCAAGGAGATTTCCTTCGGCAAGGTCCTCTTGAGCCTCTTCCAGACCTCGCGCCGCTTCAACGTGGAGATCCAGCCCCAATTGGTCCTGCTGCAGAAGACGCTGCTCAATATCGAGGGACTGGGAAGGCAGCTCGACCCCGATCTCGATCTTTGGAAAACGGCCAAACCTTTTCTCGAAAGATGGATGGCCGAGCAGGTGGGCTGGCGCGGATTCTTCAATGCGGTCAAAACAGAGGCGCCCAACTGGGGGGGGATGATTCCCCAGATTCCCCGCCTGGTGCACCGGGCGCTTCACGAAAACAGGCTCGAGCCCCTTGAAAACGAGCTCAGGCAGCTCGTCCAGGCTCAAAAAAGCAGGAACAAACTGCTTTTCCTTCTCGCGCTCCTCCTTTCCATCCTGACCGCATGGCTGATCCGTTCATCCTGAAGGCTCAGTTCATGAGCGCAGGATGGTCAGAACGGGGCATGTCCATGTGATAGCCCTGGACCAGATCCACCCCGAAGCGCTTCAGCATCTCCAGCGTCTCTCCGTCTTCGACGAATTCGGCGACAGTCGTTTTGCGCAAGCCTCGCGCCACCTCGACGATCGCCTTGACGAAGATCTGGTTGTCCCTGTTGTTCGGGAGGTCGCGGATGAACAGGCCGTCTATCTTCAGGATGTCGGCGTTCAGGTGCTTGAGGTAGGCGAATGAGGAAAACCCCGTGCCAAAATCGTCAAGGCAGACCGTGCAGCCGGTCTGGCGCAAGGCCTCGATGAAGCGCTGTGCATCGTGCAGGTCCGTAACGGCTGAAGTCTCGGTCAGTTCGACGAGCAGGCGGCCCGGATAAACCTCATTTTCATGAAGCAATTCAGAGATGTACTGGGGCAGGGAAGGCTCGTCGAAGGAGCGCCCTGAAATATTCACCGCAAGGGAGGGAATTCCGGGGGAACTGGCGAGCAGTTCGATGCTTTTCCTCAGCACCCAGCGGTCTATGTCCAGTATCTTGCCGCTCTTTTCGGCGTAGGAAATGAAATGGCCGGGCATGATGAAGCCGCCAGGAGAATCCTTGTCCAGCATGCGTACCAGCACTTCCAGATGGGAAAGGGTTTTGCTTTCCGCGTGAAACACGCCCTGGAAATGAAGGGTCAGGAGATTGTTTTCCAGCGCCCGGCTGATCCGGTCATTCCAGGAAAGGCGGATGACCATGGCCTGAGAAGGATCGATGTCCGAGCGGTAAACCCTCCAGGCATTCTTGCCCGCCCCCTTGGCCTGATACATGGCCGCATCGGCATGGCCGATCAGCTCTTCCCCATTGGCCGCATGCTGTGGATAAAGGGCGATGCCCACGCTGGCGGTCAGGCGCAAATTCTGGGCCTCGAAGCGGAAAGGGATTTGCGCCACCGCCCGGACGATTCTTTCCGCCAGAACCTCGACATCATGTCTACCCGCATCGGGCATGAGGATGGCGAATTCATCCCCTCCAAGGCGGCTGAAAATCTCGTTGTTGCGAACGAGCTTCCCGACTTCGCCTGCAATGCGGATCAGCATGGCGTCGCCCGTGCCGTGCCCGAAGGTGTCGTTGATGTACTTGAACTCGTCGAGATCGAAGAAAAGCAGGGCGCCGTGGGATTTCCGCCTGTCCGTCTCGGTGATGAAGCGGGCCAGTTCCTCCTGGAATCGGCGTCTGTTGTAGAGTCCGGTCAGGAAATCGCGCTCGGCGAGGTAAATCAGCTGTTCCGCGCTCTGCCTGGCCTTCGTGACGTCCTCGTACACCCAAAGCCTCCCTATGAAGCGGAATTCGTGATCGCGCACGGGATAGCTGATCTGGGTGATCACCCTGCCGTCAGCCATGTTGATTTCGAAATTCTCGCTCACCTCATGGGTGGTGGTCACATCCAGAAGGAATCTGGAAAAATGATCGGGCTGGGCCAAGACGTTCGCGGAAAGCCTCAGCACCTCGGAAGCGGGCTCGCCGATCAGCTCGTCGCTGTCCGCGATCATCCACATGCGCAGGAAAGCCGGATTGAAATAAACCACCGCATTGCTGGCGCTGACGAACAGGATGCCCTGGTTCATCGCTCCCAGAAGCGAAACCAGGCGGGCACGTTCCTGCTCCGCCTCGACATGGTAGCGGCGCTGCTTCCTCTCGGATTCCTCCAGTTCACCGATGCGCAGCCGAAGCGCGGCAGTCATGGCATTGAAAGCGGAACCCAGGCTGGCTATCTCGTCTTCTCCCTGGACAGGGACCTGGATATTGAAATTGCCTTCGGTGACGGCCCCGCTAGCCTTGGTGAGCATGGCGAGGTTGCGGGTGAGCCACAATCCCGCCCCGGCCAGCAGGGCGATGGACAGCAGGATCTCCATGGCCGCGATGACGAGGCTCTGGTTCAATATGCCCGATTTCGCCTCTTCCAGGAACTTTGTCGAAAGGCCGAAACGCAGTCTGCCGTATTCCTGTCCGTCAATCTGGATGGGGATTTCCGTGCTGTAGATCCCGCTCCTTACCGCGGCGCTGATATCGCCATCCAGCCCGGGAAGAGCGGCTTTCTCAGGCCGTCCCTGGGAGGCGACCAGTCTCCCGGCATTGTCGTACAGAACCAGATAGGAAATTCCCCTTTCCCGCCTGACTTCTTTCAGCACTCCGTCCAGGGTGCCGTAGTCCCTTTCGGCCAAAGCGGCGGAAAGGGAGGCGTTGAGCAGGGGCCGGATTTCAGTCAGGCGGGCCTCCGCCAGGCTCAGCAATTGATTCTCCATGAGCCTGGCGCTATTGGCGATCAGGAAAGACAACATGACCACCTCGACGATGACATTGGCGAGGATCAGCTTGAAGCGCAGAGAACTCGAAGGGGAAAACCGTTTCATCGGTTCGATTTCAGCAATTTGTTCAATTCGGCCACATAGGGGTCGAGGCTCTGCATTTCCTTTTCAGTGGGCGCCCTCAACCCATGCCAGGCAAGTTTCTTCATGAATTTCGCGCCATCCCGCGTGTTTTCCGCAAAGTCAAGAATGATCCGGGACATGTCCGAGATTTCCTTCCGGGGCACTTCAGGGTTTGCAAGCCAGACCAGCGGAGTGACTTCGCCGGTCATCGCCAGCACCCTGACTTTGCCTTTTTCGTCTGCTGGCATCTGATCCAGTATGGTGGCCGCTACCGCAGCAGCCGAGCTTTCTCCCCGCAGCACATCCAGCACCGCGTTGTTGTGCGACTCGGCATAGCGAACGGTGAAGTCACGCCCGGGTTCCATTCCGCTTGCGCGCAGCGCCCACAAAGTGAGCATGGACACGATGGTGAACTTGCCGGGAAGAGTGACCCTCTTTCCCCTCAAATCGCCGATGCCGAGCATGGGGCTGTTGCTGTCCACCAGAAGCAGACAGATCAGATTCCTCTCCGGCCTCAGCATTGGCACATAACCCGCCTCCTTTTGCGCCAGCCTGGCAAAATGGGGGGCCGTGACGACGAAACGATATTCGCCGCGCTCCGTGCGATCGACGAACGTTTTCTGATCGCGCGCAGTGACGAACAAAACCGGACGTTGCAACCGATGCTCAAGATAAATCTGCAGGGGATGGTAAAGCGTCAGCAGGGCCTGGGTGCTCATGTAGGGCCAGACCCCGATCTCCAGGGATTCCGCCGCATCCGCGCAGCGAAACGGAAGAAGAAGCATCAGCAGGAAGGCTGGCCTTATCGCCTGCTTTGCAGAGCGAACGAACCCTCCGTCCTTCAAGGACTTCAGAGCGTTCTGACCGCCGCAACTCTTGACCGGCAATCTCGTCGCAACAAGGATGAGCCACGCCAGGCTCCGCCAAATTCCGGGAACATGCATTGCGCAACTCTAGCCAAAAACCGCTTTTACGTCAATCGGATGAGATCTCCAGAACGATCTTGCCGAAACCGTGGCCGGTCTCGATCATTTCATGCGCCTCATTCGCGCGACCCAGGGGAAATACCTGTCCCACCCTGATTTTCAGCCTGCCTTCCATGATCATTTCCACAGCCGCCTCGAGCATGGCGCGCTGATTGAGGCGATGGTCGCGAAGGCCGTAGAGCATGGGGGCGAGCATGAGCTCATAACAGATGCAGAGATTCTTCGTTCTCGCTTCCTTCATCGAGCTGCAGGAAGGTTCGAGAAGCGTCACGACCTTGCCGTAAACGCGGGCGGCCTCGAAGGATTTGCAGAAAGTCTCGCCGCCCACCGTATCCAGCACGACATCCACTCCGCAGATCCATTCGTTTACGGCCTTGACGAAATCCGTTTCGTTGTAATTGATCGCAAGATCCGCGCCCAGCCTTTTCACGAAATCCGTTTTTTCCCGACTGCTCACCGTCGCTGCGACTTTCGCGCCGTAATATTTGGCGATCTGGATGGCGACATGCCCCACCCCGCCCGCACCGCCGTGGACGAGAACGGACTGGCCCGGGGCCAGGCCAGCCCGGTCGAAAAGGGATTCCCAGGCGGTGATAAAAACGAGCGGAATGGCTGCCGCCTCAGTCATGGAGATCGAGGGCGGCTTGACGGCTGCAAAATCCTCGCATACCGTCGCATATTCCGCATAGTTGCCCGGTGTCCCGCCTATCCCGCCTTCGAGGAAGAACACTTCGTCCCCGGGCCTGAAGCGGCTCACCTGCGAACCGGTGGTTTCGACAACGCCCGCCGCATCCAGGCCGAGGATGCAGGGCAGGTTGTCCGGAAAATAGGTCCCCCTCTTCCTCAGCTTGGCGTCGATCGGATTGACCCCTGCAGCATGCAGCCGGACGAGGATTTCCCGAGGCCCGGGAACGGGTTTCGGCACCTCGGACAGTTCCAGAGGGCAGCCCGCCTTCGTCAATAGCATCGCTTTCAATTTCGACCTCGATAGGCGTCAGGAATTATACTATAGCCGATCCGCGCATTTTCAGGGCCAGCTCGTAGAGCGCGTTGCGGTTTTCGCCGCTGATCGATGATGCGAGCTTGACGGCCTGGTTGAGCGGGAGCGCGTCCAGAAGGATGCCCAGGACCCGCTCGGCCTCCTCGGAAAGGCCGGTTTTCTCCTCAATCCCGAATCCCTCGACGATGACCACGAATTCGCCTTTCTGCTGCGAAGAAAGCCATGAAGGCGCATCATTCAGTGTGCAGCTATGGATGGTCTCGTAAAGCTTGGTGAGCTCGCGGCAGAACACGACCCTGCGTCCCCCCCCCAGGACTTCGCAAAGATCCGTGACGCAATCGGCTATCCTGTGGGGCGCTTCGTAAAAGACGAGGGACTGGGGCAGCGCCTTCAGCGAAGCAAGGACTTTTTTTCTCGCCGAAGACTTCGCGGGAAGGAAGCCCTGGAAAACGAAACCGTTTCCGGAAAGACCGGATGCGCTGAGGGCCGTGATCGCAGCATTGGCCCCCGGAATGGGAACGACTTCGAAACCCGCATGCCTTGCGCAATCCACGAGATATTCTCCCGGATCCGATATCGCCGGGGTTCCCGCGTCGCTCACCAGCGCGACCTTCCTGCCTTCTTCGAGAAAGGCAAGGATGGCCTCGCTTTTTTTTTGCTCGTTGTGCTGGTGTAGCGAAACCGGCCTCGTCGAAATGCCATAATGCCTGAGGAGGAAGGAAGTCGTCCTGGTGTCTTCCGCCGCGACGATGTCGGCTTCCTTCAGCACGTCCAGCGCCCTGAGCGTGATGTCCCTCAGGTTTCCGATCGGCGTGGCCACCACATATAATGTTCCCTTTGTATCGGGAGATGACCTGTTCTTAGCCATGCCTACACTATACGACATTTCCGGATGAAGCGGGGCGGCGATGCTGAATCGGCCGCGCTTTCCTTTCTCGAGGAACGAGGGCTCCGTCTTGTCGAAAGGAATTATCGCTGCCGGATGGGCGAAATCGACCTGATCATGCGGGAAAAGGACACGCTCGTTTTCGTCGAGGTGAGGAAGCGATCGAGTCGGGATTTCGGAGGCGCCGCCGCAAGCATCACCGACGCCAAGCAGAAAAAACTGATCCATGCGGCGAGGCATTATCTCTCGAAATTCGGCTCGGAGCCGGCCTGCCGTTTCGACGCCCTGCTCTACGACGAAACAGGGAAACCCGAATGGATCAAAAACGCATTCTTCGATCAGGATGGCAGATCGCCCCGTTTCAGGTAAAATTGGGCAATCGAATGCCCCGGGCAAACCATGGATCTCATCCAAAGAATTTCTTCGAATTTCACCGAAAGCGCGAATCTCAAGCTGGAAGTCATGGATCATCTGTCCGCGCCCATCGCGGCAGCGGCGGAACGCATGCTGGAATGCCTGATGGACGACGGAAAAATTCTTTCCTGCGGAAACGGCGGTTCGGCTGCGGATTCCCAGCATTTCGCCGCCGAACTCCTCAACCGGTTCGAAATGGAGCGCCCCGGGCTTGCGGCCTTTTCCCTGACTTCCGACCCTTCGACGCTCACTTCCATCGCCAACGACTACGACTATTCCCAGGTTTTCTCGAAGCAGGTGCTGGCGCTGGGCAGGCCCAAGGATCTTCTTCTGGCCATTTCCACGAGCGGAAATTCGAGGAGCGTCCTGGAAGCCGTTTCCGCAGCGCATGCACTGAAGATGGGGGTCATCGCGCTCACGGGCAGATCGGGAGGAGAACTCGCCGAAATCCTCTGGCCCGAGGACATCCATATCTGCGTGGCCTCGAACAGCACGGCGCGCATCCAGGAAGTTCACATACTCGCATTGCACTGCCTGTGCGATGCAATTGATTGTCTGCTTTTGGGAGTCGACTGATGCGCAAACTCTTCTTGATCTTCCTCATCCCCCCCCTCCTCTCGGGCTGCTTCCCCGTCGTTGCGACGGGCGTGGGCGCAGGGACGCTGATGGCCGCCGACAGGAGGACCAGCGGCGCCTATATCGACGACGAAGCGATCGAACTCAAGGCATCGCACCGGATCAGCGACGAATTCAAGGACAAGGTCCACGTCAACGTGACGAGCTACAACAGGAGCGTGCTGCTGACAGGCGAAGTGCCTTCTGAGGCCGTGAAACAGCGGGTGGAGCAGATCGCGAGGAGCGTGGAGAACGTGCGCTCGATTTCCGACGAACTCGCCATCATGGAATCGAGCTCGCTGGGTTCGAGGAGCGACGACATCCTGATCACGACCAAGATCAAGGGCCAGTTCCTGAGCAGCAAGACCGTCCCTGCCAATGTCGTGAAGGTCGTGACGGAGAGAGGCGTCGTCTACCTCATGGGCATCGTCTCCCACAAGGAGGGCGATGCCGCAGCGCAAATGGCCAGCACGACGAACGGCGTGCAGAAGGTCGTCAAGCTTTTCGAATATACGGATTGACATGCTCTATCCCGATCTCTTCAAGTCCCTGGAAAAGGCCCGGTGGAGCATGACTGATGACGTGCCTTGGGACGATTTCCATCCCGAAAGACTGAGCGAAGAGCAGGCGCTCACGATCAAGATGAACGCCATCACCGAATGGTCCGCACTGCCCGCGACGGAAATGTTCCTGAGGGACAATATCGGCGATTCCGACTTTTCCGCATTCATGTCGGTCTGGTTCTACGAAGAACAGAAGCATGCGCTCGTTTTGATGGACTACCTGGAGCGGTTCAAGCCGGAACTTGCGCCTTCGGAGGAAGAACTCCACGCCGTCCGATTCGAATTCGACCCCGCCCCTCCGCTGGAGACGCTGATGCTGCATTTCTGCGGCGAAGTGAGGCTGACCCAGTGGTACAGGCGGGCCTCCGAATGGCACACGGAACCGGTCATCAAGCGCATATACGATTTGCTCTCCCGCGACGAGGCGCGCCATGGCGGCGCCTATCTCAAATACATGAAGCGCGCGATCGAGCGTCAGGGCATTGAAGCGAAGCTCGCCTTCTCGAAAGTCGGCGTCCTGATGGCGAGCTCGGGAAGGACGGGAAAAGCGCTGCATCCGACCAACCTTCACGTCAACAAGGCGCTCTTTCCAAAAGACACCGTGCAGAGCCGGCTTCCCGATCCGGAATGGCTCGGCCACTGGCTGGACAACCAGATCGTTTTCGACAAGGAATGCGAATCGCGCGTCGTGGGCGGCATCCTGCGCAATCTTTCCAGCCTTTTCGGGCAGGAATTCGAGACGGTCACCCAGCTCAACCATTTCAGGAAAAAGCTGACGGCATGAGACCCGAATTCGAAAGGAAGCTTTGCACGCCGGAAGCCTTCCGGGAAAGGGCGGCGGCGCTGCAAAGGCCGATCGTGTTCACCAACGGCTGCTTCGACATCCTGCACAGGGGACATGTCACTTATCTCGCACAGGCGAAATCGCTGGGAAAAAGCCTCGTCGTCGGGGTGAACAGCGACGCCTCGGTGAAAAGGCTGGGGAAGGGGGCCGACAGGCCGGTCAATCCCCTCGAGGACCGCATGTCCATGCTCGCAGCCCTGGAATGCGTGGATCTCGTGACCTGGTTCGATGAAGACACTCCGCTGAAACTGGTCCTCCAGTGCAGGCCGGATGTCCTGGTCAAGGGTGGAGACTGGAAGCCAGGAGAAATCGTGGGGGGCAGGGAAGTCGAAGGCTGGGGGGGGAGCGTCCGTTCCATTCCTTTCCTGCACGAAAGATCGACGACCTCCCTCCTGGAACGGATACGCGGCTCGGCCTGAAATGCCGCACGGCGCAAGACTGGCCATCTATCTTTCCACAGCCTGCACGCTGGTCATCGTTTTCGCGAGCCTCTATCCCTATTCAGGCTGGACGGACCCCGGCATAGGCCCGCTTTCCTTCGTTTCGAAGC
Source organism: Pseudomonadota bacterium (assembly GCA_021845885.1). Taxonomy (GTDB): domain Bacteria; phylum Pseudomonadota; class Gammaproteobacteria; order Burkholderiales; family JABEVD01; genus JABEVD01. The sequence continues at coordinate 2,135 of JAJZVB010000036.1, read as the reverse complement.
CCTTTCCGAAACATGTGCTCTGGGCTGACTTCCTGATCAATTTTTCGGCCTATGCCCCGCTCGGTTTCTTCGTCTCACTGGCATTCGGGAAAAGCCGGGGATTGCTGATTTCGAGCCTCTCATGCTGCCTTTTGAGCCTGCTCATGGAATCCATCCAGATGTACCTCCCGGTCAGGGTCGCCTCCAACCTGGACTGGCTGGCCAACAGCGCAGGAGGAATCACGGGCGCCTTGATCGCCTGGCATTTCCCCTCCGCCCGCTTCTCGATATTGAAGGATTCCTGGTTTCTTCAAGGAAGCATCGGGGATGCCGGCATCGCGCTGCTTTCCCTTTGGCTTTTCACCCAGATCAACCCCTCCCTTCCGCTGATGGGAAGCTGGGTCCTCGAAGAAGGGCAGCTCCTGCAGCGCCTTTTCATTCCCCATCAATTCGCTCCGGCCGAGGCCGCCTCGATTGCGCTCAACCTGCTTTCATTCGGGCTGATCACGTCGCTGATGCTGAGGCCGGAAAAGGAAAAACTCGCTCCCATCGTTTTTCTGCTCCTGCTCGCCATCCTGATCAAGTCGGCGGCAGCCGGCTTCCTGCTCAAGCCTTCCGTCTTTTTCGCATGGGCGAACATGGAAGCGATGATAGGCACGGGAACCGGGCTCGTCCTGATTTTCATTTTCAGGCATCTTGCGCCGAAGGCGCGCATCGTCATTGCGGCAACGGCGATCATCGCCCAGATCGCCTTTACGAATTTCACCCCGGACATCGCCTCCCCGACATCGGAGCTGTTCCTTTTCGACTGGAAATACGGGCAACTCCCCACCCTGAACGGGGCCACTTCCTTCCTCGCCAGGATCTGGCCTTTCCTCGCCCTCGCCTATCTCGGCTTCATCTACCGCAAGGTATGAGATAATGATGTTTTTTTGGGTTCGGATATGGGCCATTACGAGAAGCATGTGTTCTTCTGCGTCAACCAGAGGGAAAACGGGGAAGACTGCTGCAACAACCATGATGCAACAGCCTTGCGCCTGCACGCCAAGGAAAGGATCAAGTCCCTCGGGCTCGACGACAGGATCAGGATCAATTCCGCGGGCTGCCTGGGGCGCTGTGGGGAAGGCCCGGTGATCGTCGTCTATCCGGAGGAAACCTGGTACACCTATGTCGACGTGGAAGACATCGACGAAATCATAAATTCCCATCTCGTCGGAAACGAACCCGTTTCCAGGCTGAAGATCTGATGGAGAAATTCGAAATGGAAGGTCCGGCGGGTAGAATCGAGGCCCATGCCTACGACCCCGGAAGGAAGAAGCGCGGCATCGCCCTCGTAGCGCATCCGCATCCGCTTTACGGCGGAACCATGGAAAACAAGGTGGTCCAGACGCTCGCCAAATCCTTCTTCGAACTCGGCTATCTTGCCGTGAGATTCAATTTCAGGGGAGTGGGAAAAAGCGCTGGAAGCTACGACGAAGGCCGGGGAGAAACCGAGGATGCGCTCGCCCTGCTCGATTTCCTGAAGAAAAGGGAAGGCGATTTGCCGATCGCGCTTTCCGGTTTTTCATTCGGCGGCTATGTGCAGGCCAGAGTGGCGAAGTTCGCCGATCCGGAAAGAATCGCGCTCGTCGCCCCCGCAGTGGGGAAATACGACATGCCCGAAGTGAAGCAGGGAACGTTGCTGATTCACGGCGAGGAAGACGACGTCATCCCCCTCTCGCGCCTGTTCGAATGGGCGAGGCCGCAGGGGCATGCCGTGGTCGTCCTCCCGGGAGCGGGCCATTTCTTTCACGGGCGTCTCACCCAGATCAGGCAGATCGTGACCGATACCTTCAGGGACTGAAATGCTCTGGATCAAGGCATTCCACATCATATTCGTCACGAGCTGGTTCGCGGGGCTTTTCTATCTTCCCAGGATCTATGTCAACCTCGCCATGGCGAAGGAAGCGGAAAAGGAAAGACTTCTACTCATGGCGGGAAAGCTTTACCGGTTCATGACTCCGCTCGGCGTTCTCGCGCTTTCTTTCGGAACATGGCTCTGGCTCGGATTCGGCATCCAAGGAGGCTGGCTTCATGCAAAGCTTTTCCTGGTTCTCGTCCTCGTCGCCTATCATCTCTATTGCGGGAAACTGCTGAAAGGCTTCAGGGAAGGCAGG
>JAJZVB010000157.1 GCA_021845885.1 Pseudomonadota bacterium | reverse complement strand
TTCTGATCGGTCAGATCGAGCTCAACATGGGTTCTGAGAATCAGGTTCTCAAAGCCCTGCCTCTTCAGGGACCTGACGAGCGCCGAGCCGACCAGCCCGCGGTGACCGGCGACGTATATTCGGGATGTCCGGGACATCCCGGGCGATGGGTCATGAGTGATGTGGGAAGGGGGGGTCATCATGAACGACTCGCAACTTTCTTGTATAAACCGGTAATCAGTCTGGAAACTCTGTCGAGCAGCGAGAATATGTCGTGGGCTCTGGCAAGATAACCCAACTCTACGGCGATGATCAACTGCGTTTCCAGTTCGCTTAACGAACCACGCGCGATGCTCAGAAATTGAGCAAACTCCTTTTGCCCACTTCGTGCTGCACCTTCGGCCAGATTGCTCGGAATTGAAACTGCCGCCCTCCGCATCTGGGAGGTAAGCCCGTAAAGCTCGTCTTTCGGGAAAGACCGGCTGACCACATACACTGCCTTGACCAGTGAAATCGATTCTTTCCATGCCTCGAGGTTGTAATGAGGCCGCTGTTCAGTCATTCGCGCCTCATTACCCATCACTCTTCACTCTCAGCGCCTTATTCATTGTAATCGTAGGCCGAATAGCCGTGATGCTTGACGAGCTCATCCCTTTTCGCGGACTTCAGGTCTTCCCTGACCATTTCGGATACCAGTTCCGCAAAGGTTGTCTTCGGCACCCAGCCCAGCTTCTCCTTCGCTTTCGACGGATCCCCGAGCAAAGTCTCCACCTCGGCGGGCCTGAAATAGCGCGGATCGACGGCCACTATCGGTGATGCGGGATGGGCGATGGGGGATGAGGTTGTCCGGTTGGTCCAGTAGCCTTTCTCTTCGACGCCGCTGCCGCGCCATTCGATTTCCATGCCGAGCTCCCCGGCTGCCGCATTCACGAAATCCCGCACGCTGTACTGCACCCCGGTCGCGATCACGAAATCCTCGGGCGCATCCTGCTGCAGCATCAGCCACTGCATCTCCACGTAATCTCTTGCATGCCCCCAGTCCCGCTTCGAATCCAGGTTCCCCAGATAAAGGCAATCCTGAAGACCGAGTTTTATCCTTGCTAGCGCGCGGGTGATCTTGCGCGTCACGAAGGTCTCCCCCCTGATGGGCGATTCGTGGTTGAACAAAATGCCGTTGCAGGCGTAAATGCCATAGGCCTCCCGGTAATTCACCGTGATCCAGTAGGCGTAGAGCTTCGCCACCGCATACGGGCTCCTCGGATAGAAAGGCGTCGTCTCCTTTTGCGGAATCTCCTGAACCAGGCCGTACAATTCCGAAGTGGAGGCCTGGTAGAATCTCGTCTTCTTCTCGAGCCCCAGGATCCGGATCGCCTCCAGTATCCTCAATGCCCCCAGCGCATCCGAATTCGCCGTGTATTCCGGCTCCTCGAAGGAAACCGCCACATGGCTCTGCGCCGCGAGATTGTAGATCTCGTCGGGCTGAACCTGCTGGATGATCCGCACCAGGCTCGATGAATCCGTCATGTCGCCGTAATGCAGGATGAACTGCCTGCCCGAGACATGCGGATCCTGGTAAAGGTGATCTATCCTGTCCGTGTTGAAAAGGGAACTGCGACGCTTGATGCCATGCACCACATAGCCCTTCTTCAGCAGCAATTCCGCCAGATACGCTCCGTCCTGCCCGGTCACCCCGGTGATCAATGCCGATTTGTTCATCAATAGCCCGTTTCGTTCATGTTTGGAATGATAGCCGAATTATATTTCAAACTGTCTCACTTCGCTCGCTTTCAAGCTCGCTCTTCAAGTGAAGGGAAATCCATGAAAGCGAAAGGATCACCATGAAGATTGCGGCATTGGCTGGGATGTGCAGATTGAAATCGACGAAACTGTGCATCATCAAAGCGATGATGCCCATCGTGGAGGAAAAAGCCATCCCCCTCATCAAGGGATTCCTTCGCCTGTATTGGGCAAAGAGCGATGCGAAAAAAGAGGAAACGACCAGGGCGCCGAGCAGAAGCATGCCGATGACGCCATATTCCGAACCCAGCTCGGCATAATCGTCGTGGGCATGGTCGTAATAATTTTCCACATCTGCCGCCCTGTATTTGGGGAAGATCGTGTAAAAGCTCCCTCCTCCGGAGCCTGTCAGAAGATAATCCTTCCAGATCTCCACCGTGTTCTCGCTGACGTTGACCCTGTCGGCATCGTGAACGGCAGAAGTGTTTTCTATTCTGTCCACCACCTTTTCCATGCCGAACCAGGTTCCCACGATGAAGATGTCTATGACGACAAGGCTGGCGAGCAGGATGACGGTCGATCTCGGTGCATGCCTCGACAGCATCAGGCCGATGATTCCCGCTGCAATCATGCTCGAGAAGAAGGCGCTGTTGCCCATCCGGGAATGGGTGAGCACGAGCGCGATCACCATGATGGCGAGATAAAGCCTGAGTCTGAGTTTTTTTCCGAGCAGGAGGGATGCGAAATTCCTGAGTTTCTGGCGCCAGGTGAATGCCGTTTTTCCGCCGAGGCTCGCCATCATCAATCCTATTCCCACCGAAAGGCACAGCTCCAGGTAGCCTGCGAGATGATTGCGATTGACGAAAGTCCCGGTCGCATTGCCCATATAGGAAAATTTCTTCAGGAAGAATCCGAATTCGAAACCGGAAAGCGTCATGAATGCGCCGTAGAAGGCCTGGAAGAGGCCGCTATAAATGATGACATAGGCGAGTTTCTTCAGCCTTTCCCCGGTATTCACGAGAAGAAGCGACAGACAGAATATCAGCACATAGGCGAGGCTTTCCAGCCATGAAGAAAGGCTGTCGTGAGGATCAACGGAAAGCGTGATCCAGCCTGCATCGCCTGCCAGCGCATGCATTTTCGCCGACATCAGCGAAATCGATGATACCCATGAATAAGGCAATGGCAGAAACTGGATGAGCGAATAGGCAAGCCATAAAAAAAGAAGGACAAGAGCAGGGCGGGCCTTGAGAAAAACGACGCCCGGAGAAAGCGCTTCCCTGAAATAATGCCAGAGCCAGATCATCATCAATGCGCAAGCCCAGATTTCCATCAAGGCCATGGCCCATGGGCGGTTGCTCCCAAAGGGGAGCGGAAGCCAGGCGAGAAGGGCGAGGAATCCGATGAAAATATATTCAGTCGCAGGTTTTTCCATGGTTCCCGCAATTCATGGCAATTTCCGTCATCTTTTCAGCCTGCCTCCTGTAGCCCCGGGTGAAATCTTCAAGAACGGTTTTCCTTTCGCTTCCAGAGAGCCGGCTCCAGGACAAAAGCCCCGCCTTCGCGACGGACACCTGGATTTCAGGCTCCCATGGGCCCAGCATGGCCGCATTGTTCATGAATCTCCCGAAATCGGCATCGATCTCGCCCAATTTCAGCTTGACCAGCATCATGGTCGACCAGGGATAGGGGGA
>JAJZVB010000156.1 GCA_021845885.1 Pseudomonadota bacterium | reverse complement strand
TGATGATGATGTCCCGGTGCATGGCCAGAAACTCGCGCAAATCGCCTTCCTTCCTCGCAACCAGGGTGGGCGGGGTGAATTCCGGAAATTTCGCGATGGAAAGCTTTTCGTTCCAGTTGCGCAGGGCGGCAGGCCTGTTGACTATCCTCGCCCCTTCCTGTTCGGCAAGCTCCAGAAGCTGGGTGGCATAGTAATATTCCATGTCGAAGGGAGGGTCCTTGCGCATCAGGACCACATCGAATTCGTCCAGGCGGCATGTGCACGGATTTCCTGCCTCGTACCACAGCGGATCTTTTCCGGTGAGTGAAATTTCGCGGGAATCGGCCTGAATTACGCCATCTTTCAGGATGATGCCCTCCATCGGCAGGGCGTGGATTTGGTGCCCGCGGGAGGAAGCTTCGCGCATCATCGCGAAACTCGAATCCTTGTGGATGTCGATCCCTTCGAGCGGATCCAGAACGAAGGCGATCTTCATTCCGGGGCAGTCCTTTCGACTTCGATCGCAGCAGCCAGAAGCGCAAGGCGTGCAACCACGCCGTAGGCATAAAAGCGGTTCATGATCATGTCGGGATTCGCCTTGTAATCGGGCAGGGAGCAGGCCGTCTCGAAAGCGAGCGGCACGAAATGCATTCCCGGCGCATTCAGGTTCTCGTCAGTTCCCCTTCCCGTATGCACCCTGTAGAAGCCCCCGACCACGAAATGATCGATCATGTAAACCACGGGCTCGGCCACAGCCTCGTTGATGCTCTCGAAGGTATGCACGCCTTCCTGGATCAGGACATGGCTGACCGGCATGCCTTCCTTGACGACCGCCATCTTGTTGCGCTGCTTTCTGTTGAGCCCCTTCACTGCATCGGGATTCCTGACGCTCATCACGCCCATGCCGTAGGTCCCGGCATCCGCCTTGACGATGACGAAAGGCTTCTCCCTGATGCCGTATTCGGCATATTTCTTCGCGGTCTTTTCGAGTATCGCTTCGACATGGGAGACCAGGCACTCTTCCCCCACCCTTTCATGGAAATCGACTTTGACACAGGTTTCGAAATAGGGATTGATGAGCCAGGGATCGATGCCTATCAGTTTCGAAAATTCTTCCGCCACCTCGTTGTAGGCCGAGAAATGGTTGGATTTGCGCCGCGTCGCCCAGCCTGCGTGAAGGGGCGGGAGAACGGCCTGCTCGATATTTTTCAGGACATCCGGAATCCCTGCGGAGAGGTCGTTGTTGAGCAGCACGATGCAGGGATCGAAGCCGTCCACGCCGAGGCGGTTTCCCATTCGGACGACAGGCTCCAGAAGCAGGCTCCCCCCTTCAGGAAGGGCAAATTCCGTAGGCTTGTCGATTTCAGGGATCAAAGTGCCTATCCTCACGTTCATCCCGGACTGACGCAGGATATAGGCAATGGCGGCCACGTTCTGCAGGTAATAGAGGTTCCGGGTATGGTTCTCCGGGATGAGCAGAGCTCCTCTCGCATCCGGGCAGATTTTTTCGATAGCGGACATCATCGCCTGAACGCAAAGCGGCATGAATTCAGGGTTCAGGTTGTTGAACCCGCCCGGAAAAAGGTTGGTGTCGACCGGCGCGAGCTTGAAGCCGCTGTTCCTCAGGTCGGCAGAGGCATAGATGGGCGTCGAATGCTCCTGCCATGCGCCTCTCAACCAGTGCTCGATGGAGGGCATCGCATTCAGAATCCGCTTTTCGAGTTCGAGCAGCGCGCCGCTCAGGGCAGTCGTCAGATGGGGAACCATTTATTCTTCCGTTTCAATTTTCCGGGCGCCGTGATGTTAAAATGCAGGTTTTGCAAACGCCTCCGACCATGCTCACCACTTCCAATATTACCATGCAGTTCGGGGCGAAGCCCCTGTTCGAGAATGTTTCAGTCAAATTCGGCGATGGCAACCGCTACGGACTCATCGGAGCGAACGGCTGCGGAAAATCGACATTCCTCAAAATTCTCGGCGGCGACCTCGAACCCAGTTCCGGCAATATCTCGCTCGACACCGGGGAGCGCCTCGGCAAACTGCGCCAGGACCAGTTCGCATTCGAGGAGCATCGGGTGATCGATGCCGTGATCATGGGACACGAGGAATTGTGGCACATCATGGCCGAGCGGGAAAGGATCTACGCCCTGCCGGACATGACCGAAGAAGACGGCATCCTTGTGGCCGAACTCGAGGGGCGCTTTGCCGAGCTGGACGGCTATACCTCAGAATCCAGGGCGGGCGACCTGCTGCTCGGAGTCGGCATTCCCATAGAGCAGCACTACGGGCTGATGAAGGAAATCGCGCCGGGATTCAAACTCAGGGTGCTGCTCGCACAGGTGCTGTTTGCCGATCCCGAAATCATGCTTCTCGACGAGCCCACCAACAACCTCGACATCAACAGCATACGCTGGCTCGAAGGCGTGCTCAACGAGCGCAACAACACCATGATCATCATTTCCCATGACCGCCACTTCCTGAACAGCGTCTGCACCCACATGGCCGACCTCGATTACGGCGAAATCAGGATCTATCCCGGCAATTACGACGACTACATGATCGCCTCCACCCAGGCGAGAGAGCGCCAGGCCGCCGATAACGCCAAGAAAAAGGCGCAGATCGCCGAGCTGCAGTCTTTCGTCAGCCGCTTTTCCGCGAACGCCTCCAAGGCGAGACAGGCGACTTCCCGGGCGCGCCAGATCGAGAAGATCAAGCTGGACGAGATCAAGCCTTCCAGCCGCGTTTCCCCCTACATCCGCTTCGAGCTCGAAAAGCCATTGAAACGCCTTGCCCTGGAAGTTGTGCATCTTTCCAAAGGGTTCGACGGCAAATCCGTGCTGCGGAACATCGATCTGATGGTCGACGCAGAAGACCGCATCGCCGTGATCGGACCGAACGGGATAGGCAAGACCACGCTGCTGAGAACCATGGTGGGCGATCTGGAGGCCGATTCGGGGCAGATCAGGTGGGCGGAAAAAGCCGAAATCGGCTATTTCGCCCAGGATCATTCCACGGATTTCGAAGAGGAGATGAACGTTTTCGACTGGATGCGTCAGTGGGGGAGACCGGGAGACGACGATCAGGTCATACGCGGCACCCTGGGCCGCCTGCTTTTCTCGGGGGACGACGCCAAGAAAAGCGTCAAGGTACTCTCGGGCGGAGAAAAGGGCAGAATGCTTTTCGGGAAACTGATCCTTTCCCGTCCCAATGTCCTGGTGATGGACGAACCCACCAACCATCTCGACATGGAATCGATCGAGTCCCTGAATCTCGCCATCGAGCTTTTCAAGGGGACGCTGATTTTCGTCAGCCACGACAGGGAATTCGTCTCGTCCCTCGCCAACCGGATCATCGAACTGACTCCCTCCGGAATCGTCGATTATCACGGCAATTACGAGGATTACCTGCTCAGTTCAGGAACTCGGAATTGACGAGCGCATTTCTCACTTTCCTCCCTACCAGGAAATAGGCGATCAGCGCGA
>JAJZVB010000035.1 GCA_021845885.1 Pseudomonadota bacterium | reverse complement strand
ATGTCGCCCTTCCCATGCGGGCGGAGCAGAGGATAGTCGAGATCGTGAGCGCCTTTTCCGACACCACGGCCTCCGTCTACATCATGCCGGACTCCTTCGTCTTCGACCTGATGCACGCCAGATGGATCAACATGGGCGGAATTCCCATGGTGAGCGTGTTCGAGAGCCCTTTCTACGGCGTGAACGGATGGGTGAAGCGCATCGAGGACATTGTCCTGGGAAGCCTGATCCTGCTTGTCATCGCCATTCCCATGCTGTTCATCGCGATCGGGGTGAAGCTCACCTCGAAGGGGCCTGTTCTTTTCAGGCAGAGGCGCTACGGACTCAACGGGCGCGTTGTCGAAGTATGGAAGTTCAGGAGCATGACCTGCTGCGAGGACGGGTCTGAAATTCCCCAGGCGAAGAAGAACGATTGCCGCGTCACCTCTTTCGGTTCCTTCCTGAGAAAGACTTCCCTCGATGAACTGCCCCAGTTCATCAACGTGCTGCAGGGTCACATGTCTCTGGTGGGGCCTCGGCCCCATGCGGTTTCCCACAACGAGCAGTACAGGCGCCTGATCCACGGCTACATGCTGAGGCACAAGGTCAAACCCGGGATCACCGGATGGGCGCAGGTCAACGGCTGGCGGGGGGAGACGGATACGGTCGAGAAAATGAAGGCCAGGGTCGAGCACGACCTCTACTACATCAGGAACTGGTCTCTCTGGTTCGACATCAGGATCATCCTCCTGACCCTTTTCAGGGGGTTCACCGGAAAGCAGGCCTACTGAATGTGAAATTTTCGGGAATATTTTGTATCTGTTAAAAAATGGTGTATAGTTGTCTCATGGAAAATTTCTAAGAAGGGGAGTCCCATGAAGAAGATTGCGGTAGTATTGATGGCATTGTACGGATTGTCCACAGCCCCGCTCGTCATGGCTGCGGTTGGCAATGGCGGTGGTATCAGCGCTAGCGGCGGCGGCGAAGGCGGCGCAGCAGGCGGCGGCGGTGGTGCGGGCGCGGGTGCTGGCGGCGGCGCGGGTGCTGGGGCCGGAGCGGGTGCTGGAGCCGGGGCCGGAGCGGGTGCTGGAGCCGGGGCCGGAGCCGCTGCGGCTGGGGGTGCTGTTGGTGGTGGGATTGCTGGGATATCCCTAGGGACGCTCGCTGCCATTGGCGCTGGAGCGCTCGTCATAGGAGGCATTGCGGGGGCTGCGAGCTCAAGCAACCCCGCACCGACCTCGACCTCGACCTCGACCGCGACCTCGACTCAATAGACCGACTGCTTTCGCGTGACCCGGCGCGATATACGCGCCGGGGTTTGTTTTGCCCGTCAGGACAGCCATACTAATTTCCTTTCATGAAAATCAGGCTGCCCTTTCTGTTTTTCTGCTTCATTCTTTCGGCCTGTTCGGCCCTCGACGATCCCGTTCTCAAGACGTTCAGCCATGCCGCCAGTTTCGGCGGGGGCTCCGGAAAACAGGCATTCGACCCGCGCTACCGTTTCTTGAGGATCGTGCTGAACGGGCATGCCGTCTATGCGATACTCGGGTTTGTCGATAAAGACACCGAGGTCTGGTACGGTGCGGGCGGATTCACGCTGCGCATCAGGGAGGGGAGAGTTGCCGGGGCGGAAGGCGCATCCGCCGAATGGCGCAACGTGATCCTTCCAGAATTTCCTTCCTGGAATACCCTGGAAAAGGAAAAGGTTTACAGGTGGGAGCGGCGCATCGACATCATGCCCGGGTACAGGTACGGCGTCCGGGATGAGCTCGTGTTGCGTGCGACGCAACCCCTGAAAGGGAGCAATCTCGAAGGCAGAGATCCGGACAGCCTCGCCTGGTTCGAGGAGACTTCGGACCATTTCCCGCCTGCCAGATATGCGGTGGATCTCGACAGGAATGAAGTGGTCTATGCGGAGACCTGCCTTTCGAAGAAACTTTGCTTTTCATGGCAGAGATGGAAATGAAAAAGCGCATTCTGCTTCTTTCCATTCTGATTTCTTCTCCATTGCAGGCGAAGCGCCTCTCCGACTGGCTGATCGAGCAGAAGCCCCAGCCTGACGCCTATCCGCTCGGGCTTTCCTGGTCGATTCCCGCGGAGAAGGCGTCCCAGAACGACCTGAAGTACGAACTCCTGAAGCAGCTCACCCGGATGGGGAAAAACAGGCTGAAGGCATGGGTTTCCTCCCTTCCCGTGACGGGAAGGGTTCCCGTTGCGAATGCGGATGCGCGCTGGCTGCAGGCCAACCCAACCATGGACCCGGTGATCCGTCCCGAAGATGCGATCGAATTGCCGAAGCGGCCGGTTACGGTCACGGTCGTGACCCCTGAAGGCAGGCTGTGCAGGGTGATCCATTCTTCCGGGCTGAGTGCGGGCGACTATGTCAGGCGATGCAATGCGGATTCGAAAGTCGATTACGCCTTTGTCGCTGAGCCGGACGGAAAGACCCGGAAATGCGGGATATCGCTTTGGAATACCCGGAAGCAGGACGAGCCCGCTCCGGGTTCCTGGATATGGGCGCCGAGCCGGGGCATTTCGGAGGAATTTTCGGAAAAGCTGATCGCTTTTCTCGCCACCCAGGGCCCGGCAAAGGATTCGGAAATTCCCCTTTCACCTCCCTCCTCGCGCCTCACGCCTTACACTTATCTGCTTGCGCCTTCCGACCTTCCCGTGACGGCGAACGACTGGGGCGAGGCGGGGCTGCTCCAGAGCCCGACTGCAAGGATGAGAAGGGCGGGGGATCTTTCCTTCACCCTGAGCCGGGTCTATCCGTACACCAGGGGAAACATTTTCCTCCAGCCCTTCGACTGGATGGAAGCCGGATTCAGATACACCAACATCAGCAACAGGCTTTACGGCCCGGTATCCTTCAGCGGAAGCCAGGCGTACAAGGACAAGAGCATCGACGTGAAATTCAGGCTCGAGAAGGAGTCCGTCTATGTTCCGGAGCTTTCCCTGGGTTTCAGGGACATCGCGGGTACGGGGCTCTTTTCGGGCGAATATTTCGTGGGTTCGAAGCGCACCGGCCCTCTCGACTGGAGCCTGGGGATGGGATGGGGATATGTGGGAGGAAGGGCGGATCTCGGGAATCCGATCGGCAGGCTGATTCCATCGTTCGATGTCAGGAAAGCATCGACGGGGACCGGAAATTTTTCCTTCGGAACCTATTTCCATGGCCCTGCAGCCGCATTCGGCGGCGTGCAGTACCAGACACCCTGGGAACCCCTGATCCTGAAGCTCGAATACGACGGCAACAATTACCAGAACGATCCGATGGGGAACATTTTGCCCCAGAATTCGCCATGGAACTTCGGGGTTCTCTACAGATGGGGGAAAAACGTCGACATCTCGACCGGCATCGAGCGCGGCAATACGGCGATGCTCTCCATCACCTTCCATTCGGATCTCGACAAGCTGTTCATGCCCAAGCTGGACGATCCTCCCCCGGTTCCCGTACGCGAATCCCGTCCGAAATCGGAACCCGACTGGAAGCATACCGTGAAGGACCTCAAGGCCCAGTCGGGCTGGCAGGTTTCGAAAATCGAAAGAAAGGGGAACGATCTTGCGGTGACCGTGGACGATGCCTATCCCGTCTACTGGAAGGACAGGCTCGACAAGGCCGTCTCGGTTCTCCATCGGGACAGTCCTGCAGACATAGACGAATTCAGCGTCGTCTACAGGGAGCGCGGAACCAGGGTGGCCGAGCACGATGTGGACAGGGAATCCTGGGTGAAAAACAGCACGCAGTATCTGGCGCCATCCGAAGCAAAAAACCCGGTGGTCGCGAAGGAGCCGCAGCCCGATGCGCACGGCGTCGCGCTCTTCGAGTCCGATCCGCCGCTCTTCGATCCGCATCTCGGGATGAACTTCAATTACTACCTCGGCGGGCCTAACGGTTTCGTCTTCTACCAGTTCGCGCCTTCCGCCAGCGCAACGCTGAATTTTTCGAGGAACACGTGGCTGCAGGGGGGCGTCCAGTACGACGTGCTGGACAACTACAACCATTGGGTCTACGACGGCCCGAGCCTTCTCCCCAGGGTCAGGACCTATGTCCGGGAATACATGACGACCTCCAGGTTCACCATGCCCAACCTCCAGCTCACCCATGTCGGCAAACTCACGGAAAACCAGTACTGGAGCGTCTACGGGGGGTATCTCGAGATGATGTTCGCCGGGGTCGGCGGCGAATGGCTCTATCGTCCCTTTGCAGGCAAAACCGCCATAGGGGTCGACGTCAACGAAGTGCAGCAGCGCGATTTCGCCCAGAATTTCAATCTGCGAAATTATCGCGTATTGACCGGGCACGGGACATTGTACTGGGACACGGGGTGGCAGAACGTGCTCGGCATGTTGAGCTTCGGGCGCTACCTTGCGGGGGACATCGGCGCCACCATAGATTTCTCCAAGGCATTCGACAACGGCGTCAGGGTCGGCGCCTTCTTCACCAAGACGAACGTCTCCGCCCAGCAGTTCGGCGAGGGAAGCTTCGACAAGGGCATCTATCTTCAGATCCCGTTCGACGCATTCCTCACCAAATCCTCCGATACGGTGGGCAACTTCGTCTGGAAGCCGGTGACGAGGGACGGCGGCGCGATGCTCGCGAGGCAGGTCAGCCTGTACGACGTGACGAGCGCAAGGGATCCGAGGGCGCTGCAATATCAGCCCGTCATCCTGCCAGACGAATATCTGCCTCCCGAGAACAGGAAGGATGAATGGAAGCCGAAGATCGACTTGCCGCCCCCGCCCATCCGGCCGAAGCCGGATTCCAGCCAGTGGCAGGAGAGTGAACGGGATTATCGCCAGAGACTGACCGAGGAACTCTATGGCGCCGGATTCAGGAATATCCGGGTTTCCATGGACGGGAGCAACAGGCTTTCCGTCTTCCTCTCGAACGAGAACCTGCGCCCGGACAGCCTGGCGGTGGGAAGGGCGGCCAGGATCGTGCTCGCCCATGCGCCGCTCGATGTCCGCGAGATCCGGATTTCATTCGCCGAGCATGTCCATCCCGACGTGATCTACGATTTCTTCGATCCGGACAAGCTGAAAGCCTATTTCGATGGCAAGCTCGGCGAGGAAGAACTGAGGCCGTACGTGGCCGTGCAGTATGTCAATCCGACGGCCGTGCAGAATGATCCGCTTGCGATGATGAACGACATGACGCCCCGGGAGACGACGTTCTCGGAAGCTTTCTCTCCGGATACGCGCGTCGTCACAAGGGTTGAGCGGGACGTCGTCGGGGCCGCCAAAATCGCCGCCCAAACCGACTGGGTCAAAACGGGTGCGATCGGGGCAGGTCTCATCCTGGGAAGCTCTCTTCTCGACAAGGGCGCATACAAATTCGCTTTGAACCATGCATCGAACGGCATATTGAGGAATTTCGACGCATTCGGCAACGCCCTTCCCTGGGTGGAGAGCGCGGGAGCGGCCTTGTCAGCGCTCGGAAGTTCCGATCCCGAGCTGTCCAGGACAGGCTATGCCGCATCGGAAGCCGCAGTGACCTCCTTCGGGCTGGTGCTCGGGCTGAAGACGATAGTGGGACGAGCAAGGCCTTATACGGGGCAGAGCAATCACAGTTTCCATTTCTTCTCGGGCTCTTCTTCAAAGGGGACGGACGGTTTTCCTTCGGGCCACGCCATCGCCGCCTGGTCCGTGCTCACCCCCTTCGCCGAGGAATACCACATGCCCTGGCTGTATGGCTTGGGCGTGATCACCGACCTTTCGCGCGTCGGAAGCCGCAACCACTGGGTCTCGGACACGGTGGCGGGAAGCTTCCTGGGATACGGGATAGGGAAATTCTTCTGGGAGTCCTCGAAGCTGAAGGACGGGCCTCATGTCTTCATCAGCCCCTACGGCGTCGACCTTTCCTGGGATATGCCGTGATTTCCTTGCGCAATTGGGATGGTCTGTTTAAGATTCGTGATCGGAATCTACGGGACAATGGTAATGCGCTATCTATCCGCTGTGCTCTTATTCATGCTCTCGGGCTGCGCAAGTTCAGGCAGCATGCCGGATACGGCAGGTCTCGATGCAGCCCATGTCAGGGAAAGGATTCGCCTCGTAGCGGAAGCCGGAGCAGGGCAGGGCGCTTACGTTTGCAAGAAATACAGAATCGGCATCGCCGAAATCGACTGGGTGAAAGGGACTGTAATCGAGGCCAGACAGGATAGAATCAGGGTCAAGATCGACGACCCCGGAAGTTTTCCCCATGTCCTTGGAGGCATCGAAATATCGAAAGGATCGCTCGTCTGGGACGGGGACATGGGATGGGCACCCTGCTTGAAGGAGCTTGCCGGGCATTCGAAAATGGACTAGACTAACATGACTTAGTCATGTTGGGTGAAATTATGCATACCGTCAATATTCACGAGGCCAAGACGCACTTGTCCAGGCTCGTTGAACAGGCTTCAAAAGGCGAGGCGTTCGTGATCGCCAAATCCGGAAAGCCGCTCGTCAAGGTTGTTCCATTGAATGCGCCGGAAGGGGTGAAGAGGCTCGGTTTCATGCTTGGCGAAATCAGTGTCCCTGAAGATTTCGACAGGATGGGAAGCGCAGAAATCGAAAAATTGTTCGACGCATGAAATTGCTTCTGGATACGCACTTGCTGCTTTGGGCGGCTGGAGATCCCGATCGTCTTTCATTCGATGCGCGTTCCCTGATCGAGGCGCAGGAAAATGTGCTTTTCTTCAGCGCGGCAAGCCTGTGGGAAATTGCGATCAAAAAATCCCTTGGACGAAGCGACTTTCAAGCCGACGCGAGGCTGGTCAGGAGAGGATTGCTTGACAACGGCTACATCGAATTGCCGGTATCCAGCGAGCATGCCGTGGCCGTAGAAGGCTTGCCTGACATCCACAAGGATCCTTTCGACAGGATGCTTGTGGCCCAGGCGATGGTCGAGGGGATCGTTTTGCTGACAGCCGATCCGGTTGTCGCGAACTATCCGGGTCCGATCAGGAAAGCGTAAGAAGATGCACAAGGGGCAAAAATTCTTTTTCAGGCTCAAATGTGCAATAGAAGGGATCGGGATCGCATTCAAGGGCGAATCGAGCTTCAGGACCCAGATTCTCGCAGCTGTCCTGGCGATAGCTTCCCTGATCTATCTTCGTCCTTCCATTATCTGGTCTGCGCTCGTTATCGTCATGATTTTTATCGTTCTTGCCGCCGAGCTCTTCAATACCGCCATCGAGCATCTGCTCGACGGGCTTCATCCGGATCATGCGGAATTCGTCAGGATCGCAAAGGACTGTTCCGCAGCTGCCGTGCTCGTTCTGTCGGCCGCCTCGGTTCTGGTTTTTCTCCTCATGGTCATTTCTGTATGGTCCTGAGAATCCTTGCGGCTTTGCTGGCATTGATCGTCATTTCCCCTGCCCGGGCCGAATCTTCCGTTTACATCGAAGAGATGACCTGGCCTGAAGTCGCGGCATCGATCAAGGCGGGCAGGAATACGGCGATCATCTATACCGGAAGTACCGAACAGAACGGCCCGCAGATGGTGACGGGGAAGCACAATTTCATTGCGCATAGCCTGGCAGGGACGATCGCCAGGGAGCTCGGGAACGCGCTTGTCTATCCCGTCTTGCCCTTCGCGCCCACCGGGGATCCTGCAAGGTTGAGCGGGCACATGCGCTTTCCCGGTTCGGTCAGCCTGAGGGAGGATGTGTATGGTGCGGTCGTCCTGGACGAGGCATTGAGCGCGATTGCTGCCGGATTCCGGTACGTCCTGATCATGGGCGACCACGGAGGGGGGCAGGAGCAGCTTGCCTCGGTCGCAAAGAAGCTCGATTCGGGAGCGAAGCCTTACGGCATCCGCGTTTATTACATCGGATCCGTGTATTCCAGGATGGCTGGCGGGCACGCCGGGCGCGAAGACACTTCGATGCTGATGGCGATCGATCCCGAAGGAAAATGGGTGAGGAAGGACCGCATTGGCGAGGCGGGGTCTGGGAATGGCGCCGATTCGTCGCCTCAGGGCGCATCCGCGGAAGAAGGAAGAAGGCTGATACGCGACCGCGTCAATGCTGCACTGCAGCAGATTCATGCGGTTATTCCTGCGCACTAGGATTTTCCGGTCTTCTTCCGATAATGATGCGGGCTGCGCCCGCAAAAGGTCCGAGCAGCATTTGACGCACGGTATGCCAGTCCCTGCCGTCTTCGAGCCCGATCGAAAAGGATTCCTCGGGGCCCGCTGGAACGTAGAGGGTGCCGTACAGCCTGTCCCATATCGCCAGGTCGAAGCCCCGGTTGCAGCCCAGATGCCTTGATTCCAGGCTGTGGTGCAACTGGTGGTGGGCAGGGCTGATCAGCCATTTCCCGAGAACGGCGCCGTAGGTGATCCAGACAGGGGTGTGGCGCAGGTTTCCGGTGAGGTTGCTGATCCAGACGAGCACATGCAGCCCCAGAAACAGATAGGCACTGACCACAGCGCCTGCAAGGTGATTGAATCCCCAGGAGGCGAGCCCCACTGCCGTTGTCCCGCCCCAGGCCATGACCAGGAGATCGACCGGGTGGGCACGGTATGCCGTGATGGGGGTCAGCACTTCAGCAGAGTGATGGACCTTGTGAAATTCCCACAGCACCGGAATGTCGTGCAGCATGCTGTGGGCGACGAATCTGCCGAAATCGTAGGCCACGAAGAAGACCAGCGTATAGGCCAGCTTCCATCCGATCGGCGTCGCCTCGCCGGCATGGCCGGAATAGCCGAGCAACCTGTCCAGCCAGGCGGCGAAGTCGTGCTGATTGAACAGCAAAGCACCGAATACAGCTGGGAAAACCAGGGCATTGACGAAATACAGGCGATAATCGGCCCGCGCGGAGCGGTGCCACCAAAGCCTCCTGGTCCCGAAGCGTTCCGGATTCAGCCCTTTCTCCCGCCTTTGCCAGTAAGCCAGGGCAATCACGGTGATCGCCAGGCTTGAAATCAGGAACGGCCAATAAAGTAAGGAATCCCTCTGGACCGGAGCGAGAAGCGCCATGGTCAAATGGTAGGAGGTGAAAAAAATCGCATCGTAGAGCGACTGCATGGCCGGGTTCGCAGGAGAGTAATGCCCGAAGGATAACGCATCGCAGCCTTCGAATCAAAACGGATCAACCTGCGTGAAGGAGCTTGCCGGGCATGCGAAAATGAACTAATCTGACGCCTCGTGCAGTCGGAAGGCGTGAATAACATGCACGAGGGGAAAGATTTCTTCTTCCGGATAAAATGCGCCGTTGCAGGGATTCATATCGCATTCAGGCTTGAGTCTAGCTTCAGGATCCAGCTGATCGCGGCGATATTCGCTTTCCTTTCGCTCTTCGTACTGCGTCCTTGCCCTCCTCTGGCCGGCGCTCGTCTCAATACATGGTTTTTCTTGTGCTCGCCGCCGAGCTTTTCAACACCGCGATCGAACATGTTCTGGATGGCCTTCATCCGGAGCATGCCGAATTCGTCAGGATAGCGAAGGACTGCGCAGCAGCCGGAGTCCTGATGCTCTCCTCGCCTCAATAGTCGTCTATGCCCTGATGCTGGCTTCCCTCATTTAGCCCGGAAACTTCGTGAAGGTCATCTTTGTCGCATCGATTTGTTCGATTGGCTCATGCCGAAGGTTTTTGCGGTATAATTCCCCCTCCATACGGTTCGTCTCCTGGAATCCCATCCTGAAAGTGAAGCTTCATGTTCGATTTCGTCGATAGAAACAAGAAAGTTGTCCAGATCATCCTCGGGCTCGTTATTCTGACATTCATGTTCTGGGGCATCCAGTCCTATCGAAGCGGCGGGGCGAACAATGTCGCCAGCGTGAACGGGAAAAGCATCGGGGCGGCGGAATTCGACAATGCGCTCAAACAGCAGCAGGAAAGAGTGAGGGAATCTCTCGGAAACAACGCGGATCCCGCTCTGTTCGACAGTCCCGGCTTCAAGCTCGCCGTGCTCGAACGCATGGTCCAGCAAAAGCTGTTTTTGAACGAGGCGGATCAGGCCGGGATCGCCGTCACCGATGCACAGCTGGTAGCTGCGATTCAGGGCATACCCGCGTTCCAGAAGGACGGTGCTTTCTCCGACGAGAAGTATCAGGCGCTTTTGCGCAGCCAGGGATTGACTCCTGTGCGCTTCGAGTCTGAAGTGAGGCAGGATCTTGCGCGCCAGCAATTGCTCGGTGTCGTGGCCGAGAACGGTTTCGTCGCCAATGCCGCGGCGACGCAGTTCCTGAAAATCATCAACCAGCAGCGCGTGGTGAGTCAGGCACTTTTCACGCCGAATCAATATCTTTCGCAGCAGCAGGTCGATCCCGGCGAGATCGGCAAGTACTACCAGAGCCACCTCGACGAATTCAAGGTGCCCGAACAGGTCAAGGTCGATTATCTGGTGTTCTCCCCGGATGCGCTGCAGTCTCAGATCCAGGTGAGCGATGCGGAAGCGAAGCAGTATTTTGACTCGCATGCTGCGGAATTCGCGGTTCCCGAGGAGCGCGATGCCAGCCATATCCTGATCACGGTTGCCAGGGATGCGCCGCAAGACCAGGTTCAAGCGGCGAAGGCGAAAGCCGAAAAAATTCTGGAAGAGTTGAAAAAATCGCCAGGCAGGTTCGCAGAGCTGGCAAAACAGTATTCCCAGGATCCGGGTTCTGCCTCGAACGGGGGCGATCTCGGTTTCTTCAAGCGCGGCATGATGGTCAAATCCTTTGACGACGCCGTCTTTTCGATGAAACCTGGCGAGATCAGCGATCCCGTTCGCTCCGATTTCGGTTTCCACATCATCAGGCTCGATGCGATCAAGCCCGGCAAGACCCGGTCTTTTTCCGATGCTCGCGACGAGATCGTTCAGGAAATCAGGAAGCAGGAGGCCGGCAAGAAATTCAGCGAAAGCGCGGACAGCTTCAGCAACATGGTTTACGAGCAGAGCGCGAGCCTCAAGGCGGCAGCGGATGCTTTCAAGCTCACCGTCCAGACAAGCGGATGGATGGACGAGTCGGGCGCAAATGCCCCTTTTCCTGTGAACAAGAAATTGCTCCGGGAGATTTTCTCGGTTGATGCCACGAAAAAGAAAAGAAATACCGAGGCGATCGAGGTTTCCCCCAATGTGCTGGTTTCGGCCCGCGTGGTCGACATGAAGCCTGCCTTTACGCGTCCGCTTGGCGACGTCAGCGCAGACATCGGGAGCAAGCTGCTTCAGCAGAAGGCGAACGACATGGCTCTGCAGCAGGGAAAGGCGAAGCTTGCGCAATTGCAGTCCGGCAAGGATGCGGGCATTGCCTGGCAGACGGAAGTCAACGTGAGCCGCCGCGATTCCCAGGGCTTGAGCGGGGATGTCATGGCCGCAGTCTTCAAGGCCGATGTCTCGAAATTGCCGGCCTATGTCGGAGTGGAAAGCCCCCAGGGCTACAGCATAGTGAAAATATCCAGGCTGGTCGATGCGCCGGAGCCTTCCAGGTCCCAGCTCATGGCCGCGGCAGGCCAGATGAACCAGGCGCTTTCCCAGGAAGAGCTGTCCGATTATTACATGGGTCTGAAAGCCCGCGCCAAGATCGCGGTGAATCGCCAGCTCATTTCCGCGAAACCGGCGGAATAGGGCCTAGCCCATTCCGCCTATGGTGGTGTTGAAGCCGGCGTCGACATAGGTGATTTCGCCGGTGATCCCCGAGGCGAGATTGCTGAGCAGGAAAGCCGATGCGTTTCCGACTTCCTCGATGGTGACGTTGCGCCGCAACGGCGCATTCTGCTCGACGAAATCCAGAATCTTCCCGAACCCCTCGATCCCGCTGGCGGCCAGCGTCCTGATGGGGCCTGCTGAAACCGCGTTGACCCGGATTCCCCTCCCGCCCAGGCTTTGGGCGAGATAGCGCACGTTCGCTTCCAGGCTCGCCTTGGCCAGCCCCATCATGTTGTAATTGGGCACCGATTTCTCGGCGCCGAGGTAGGAAAGGGTCAGCAGTGCGGCGTTTTCCGTCAGAAGGGGAAGAGCGGCTTTTGCAAGCGCAGCGAAGCTGTAGGAACTGACATCGTGCGCGATCCTGAAGGCTTCCTTCGACAGACCTTCCAGGAAGTCGCCCGAAAGCGCTTCCTTGGGCGCGAAAGCGACGGAATGAACCAGCCCGTCGAATTTGGGCCAGTGTCTGCCCAGTTCCGAAAAAAGGGCGGCGATTTCCTCATCGCTCGACACGTCGCAGGGAAGGACAAGCTGGCTATCGAATTCACTCGCAAGCTTCTGGACGCGCTCCATGACCCTTTCGTTCTGGTAGGTGAATGCGAGCTCTGCGCCCTGTTCCTTGCAGGATTTGGCGATGCCGTACGCGATCGAGCGGTTGCTCAGGAGCCCGGTGATCAGGATGCGTCTGCCTTCTAGAAATCCCATGTTTTCTCCCTGTTTGATGGATCGGCGAATTATAGCATGGGTGGTGGCGGGACCATCGAATGGGCTAAACTGTGCGCTATGCGAAACTGGTTCGTCATTTTCACCGTACTCTGCATCGCCGGCTGCGGCAGCACCTGGAACGATCCCTATCCGGCATCCGACAGGGACAAATCGATCCTCTATCTCGCCTTCACGGAGCGTCCCAGGCATCTCGATCCGGCGAGATCCTACAGCGAGGACGAGGCATCAATCAATGCCCAGATTTACGAGCCTCCGCTGCAGTACCACTACCTGAAGCGTCCCTATACCCTCGTTCCCCTGACCGCGGCGGCAGTGCCTCGCCCGAAATATTACGATGAGCAGAATCGCCTTTTGCCGCAGGATGCCGACGCCAAATCCATCGCCTACAGCCTCTACGAAATCAGGTTGAAACCGGGCATCCATTACCAGCCCCATCCGGCATTCGCTCGCGACGAGAATGGGAAATTGCTTTACCAGAACCTGACCCGTAAAGACCTCGAGTCCATCGACGATCTTGCCGATTTCAGGAAGACCGGAACCAGGGAACTGCTTGCCTCGGATTACGTCTACGAGATCAAGCGCCTTGCCGATCCCCGCATCCAGTCGCCGATTGCCGGACTGATGAGCGAATACATCCTGGGTTTCAGGGAGTTTTCGCAAAGGCTGCAAAAGGATCCGGCTGCTGACTTGTCGAAATGCGAGATGTCCGGGGTCGAGGCCAGGGACCGCTATACCTACACGATCAAGGTCAGGGGTAAATATCCCCAGTTCGTCTACTGGCTGGCAATGTCATTCTTTGCACCCCTCCCGCCCGAAGTCGACCATTTCTATTCCCAGCCGGGTATGGCCGGGAAAAACCTGGTGCTCGACTGGCATCCCGTCGGAACAGGTCCCTACATGCTGACCGAAAACAATCCGAACAGCAGGATGGTGTTGATGCGAAACCCGAATTTCCACAGCGAAACCTATCCTTCAAGCGGCATGCCCGGGGACGAAGCGGTATTGAAGGATGCGGGGAAAACCCTGCCCTTCATCGACCAGGTGGTTTTTTCTCGGGAGAAGGAAAGCATTCCCTACTGGAACAAATTCTTGCAGGGTTATTACGACGTTTCCGGCATCACTTCCGACAATTTCGACCAGGCGATCATGATGTCGGTGCAGGGAGAAGCCCAGGTATCGAAAGACATGGCGAGGCAGGGCATAGAATTGAAAACTTCGGTTGCCCCGTCGATACGCTATATGGCTTTCAACATGCTCGATCCCGTGGTCGGGGGAAATAGCCGCCGGGCTCGCCTCTTGCGGCAGGCCGTTTCGATCGCGCTGGATTTCGAGGAGAATATCTCGATTTTTGCCAACGGGCGCGGAATTCCCGCACAGGGGCCGCTGCCCCCCGGGATTTTCGGCTACCATTCCGGACGGGACGGCATCAATCCGGTCGTTTACGACTGGGCTGACGGAGAGGCGAAACGAAAATCGATCATGGAGGCGAAAAAGCTCCTGGCCGATGCGGGTTATCCCGACGGGCGCGACTCCGAAACGGGCAAGCCCCTCGTGCTTTATCTCGATTCGACGGGAAGGGGGGCGGACGACAAGACCCGCTTCGACTGGTACAGAAAGGAGTTTGCCAGGATCAACATCCAGCTCGAAGTCAGGGCGACCGATTACAACCGTTTCCAGGAAAAAATCAGGAAGGGATCTGCCCAGATATTCACCTGGGGATGGAATGCGGACTATCCCGATCCCGAGAATTTCCTGTTCCTGCTTTACGGCCCGCAGGGGAAAGTGGAATATGGCGGTGAGAATTCGGCGAATTATGACAATCCCGAATACGACAGGCTGTTCGAGAAGATGAAGAACATGGAAAATTCCCCCGAGAGGCAGGCCGTCATAGACAGGATGGTCGCCATCCTCAGGGAGGATTCGCCCTGGATGTGGGGCTTCTATCCCAAGGATTACCAGTTGAACCATGTCTGGCTCTCCAACCTCAAACCCAACCAGATGGCGAGGAACAACGTCAAGTATCTGCGCATCGACGCAAAATTGAGGGACAGGATGCGGCGAGAATGGAACCGGCCGGTGCTGTGGCCCCTTGCATTCGCCATCATGGGCCTCGGGCTGATCGTTGTGCCTGCGCTGAGATACTATCGCAGGCGCGAGGAAGGACGCGCAAAATGATCGCCTACCTGATCAGAAGGCTGCTTTACGCCGTGCCGATACTGGTCGGCGTCAATCTGCTCACCTTCGCGCTGTTTTTCGTGGTCAACACGCCTGACGACATGGCGAGGATCCAGCTCGGCATCAAGCGGGTGACGCCGGATGCCATCCACAACTGGAAAGTCGCGCACGGCTACGACAAGCCCCTGTTTTTCAATCCGGGAGAATCGGGCTCCAACTTCTTCACCGATACCATATTTTTCGAGAAATCCGTTCCCATGTTCCGTTTCGAATTCGGGCGCTCGGACGACGGAAGGGATATCGCGCAGGAAATCGAAAGCCGTGCGGGCCCCAGCCTCGAGATCGCCTTGCCGGTATTTCTCATCGGCATGATGACGAATGTCAGCTTTGCACTGATGATGGCCTTTTTCAGGGCGACCCTGGTGGATGTCTGGGGCGTGGTGATGTGCGTCGCAGCCATGTCGATTTCCGGCCTTTTTTATATCATAGGAGGGCAGTTTCTGGTGGCGAAGCTCTGGCACTGGGTACCGATATCGGGATTCGAAGCGGGAGCTTCTTCCCTGAAATTCGTGATTCTTCCGGTGGTCATAGGGGTTGCGAGCGGCCTCGGCAGCGGGGCGCGATGGTACCGAACCATTTTTCTGGAGGAAATCGGCAGGGATTACGTGAGAACGGCCAAAGCCAAGGGAATTTCGGAGATCAGGGTGCTTTTCCATCATGTGCTCAGGAACGGGCTGATCCCGATCCTGACCGGGGCTGTCGTGGTCATACCCTCGCTCTTCATGGGCAGCCTGATCATGGAATCCTTTTTCGGCATTCCGGGGCTCGGCAGTTATACGCTGGATGCGATCAATTCCCAGGATTTCGCCATCGTGCGTTCCATGGTGTTCATCGGCTCGGTGCTCTATATCATCGGATTGATGCTGACCGACATCTCCTACACCCTGGCCGACCCCAGGATCAGGTTGCAGTGATGGCCGTCATTCTCTGGACAGACGGACTGGTCTTTTTGCTGTCGGGGCTGATTCTCGCCTTCGCGGTTTACGCTTCCCGCCGTCCCCACCTTTCCCTGCCGTGGCGGCGCGTTGGACAAAGCAGGAGCGGGATGATTTCCGCAGTGATCTTGATCTGTTTCGTCTCGATAGGTCTGCTGGATTCGTTCCATTTCAGGCCGCAAATCGCAATCGACAAGGGCAAGCCCATCTATTCCGTGGAAGTGCTGAGCGCATTCGATTTTCTGGTCGAAACCATGCGGAATCACACGGAGAGAACCTATTCCAGCCCATTTTCGGCCTATGCCTTTTCCAGGGAAACGGTGGCAAGAGATGGGGTGCAGAGCAGGATTTACCCCAGACTCAGATATGGCGGGGCGGATCTGGCGGACCCCGGCAGGGAGCGCATTCCGGATATTCTCAAGCGTTCTCTCGTTGCAGCCCTGGAAGGCATTGGAGTCTGGGCGCTGCTCGCCGTCATCCTCGTTTTCCGGCACTCGGGAGGGAAAAGTTTCCCCGACGCCGCCTCGTCCATTTTCAGAGGGGAAACCGAAATTCCCTGGAATGCCATGCTCGGCACGTTGCTGGCCATTTTCCTGATCGCCTTTCCCGCCTTTGCGTTGAGTTCACATTACCACGTTTTCGGCACCGACAAGGTCGGACAGGACGTGTTTTATCTTGCGCTCAAAAGCATCAGGACCGGACTCGTGATCGGTACCCTGACGACGCTGGTGATGCTGCCTTTCGCGATCTTTCTCGGCATCATGGCGGGCTATCTGGGGGGCTGGCTGGACGATGTTATTCAGTATCTTTATACCATGCTCAATTCGATTCCGGCAGTCCTCCTGATTGCCGCTTCCGTGCTCATGATGCAGGTCTACATCGATGCGCACCCCGCCCTTTTCGAAACCATGGCCGAGCGGGCGGATTTAAGGCTCCTCTTTCTCTGCATGATTCTCGGCATGACGAGCTGGACCGGGCTTTGCCGCCTCCTGCGCGGGGAAGCATTGAAGCTCAGGGAAATGGAATACATCCTGGCTGCCCAGGCATTCGGCGTGTCCCGGCTCCGGATCGTGACGCGCCATATTCTGCCGAACGTCATGCATATCGTGCTGATTTCCGTGGTGATGGAATTCTCCTCCCTGGTGCTTGCCGAGGCGGTGCTTTCCTATGTCGGAGTGGGGGTCGATCCTTCGATGATCAGCTTCGGCACCATGATCAATTCAGCCCGTCTCGAGATGGCGCGAGAACCGATGGTGTGGTGGCCCCTGGCGGCAGCCTTCGTTTTCATGTTCGCGATGGTGCTCTCGGCCAATCTCTTCGCCGATGCAGTGCGGGATGCCTTCGATCCCAGAACCAGGGTCGCATCGCGCCGCATCCTGCCGGTAAAGGATGAGGCATGAGTCTGCTCGAACTGGAAAATTTGCGCACTTTCCTGGAGAACAACGGAAACATCGTGCGCGCGGTGGACGGCGTATCCTTTTCCGTCGAGAAGGGAGAAACTTTCGCTCTTCTGGGTGAATCGGGATGCGGCAAGTCCATAACTTCGCTTTCCGTAATGCGCCTCCTGCCGGACGCCGGCAGGATCGTCGACGGCGACATTTTTTTCCAGGGCTCCAGTCTGCTTTCCCTGCCTGAAAAGGGGATGCGCGACATCAGGGGGAAAAAAATAGGCATCATTTTTCAGGAACCCGGATTGAGCCTCAACCCGGTATTGAGGGTAAGAGATCAGATCGGCGAAGTCCTGGACAGGCATGCCCATCTCGACAGGGAAGCGCGAAATAAGCGCATCGTCGAACTGCTCGATCAGGTGGGCATCCCGGATCCGGAGCTTCGCGCCGAGGATTATCCTTTCCAGTTCTCGGGCGGGATGAAGCAGCGCGTGATGATCGCGATGGCGCTCGCTGCGGAGCCCGATGTGCTGATCGCGGACGAGCCCACCACTGCGCTGGACGTGACGATACAGGCGCAGATCCTCGAGCTTTTGCGCAGCCTGCAGAAGAAATTGGGAATGGCGATATTGCTCATCACCCACGACCTCGGCGTCGTTTCCGAAATGGCGAGCCGTGTCGCCGTGATGTATGCCGGGGAAATCGTCGAGACCGCTTCCCGCGATGCCTTTTTCGCTCGCCCCGCCCATCCCTATTCGAGAAAGCTGTTCGCCTCCCTCCCCGGAAGGGAGAAAAGGGGAGAAATGCTCGATATGATCAGGGGAGTGGTGCCGCCATTGAGCCGGGAGTTTTCGGGATGCCGTTTCGCAGAGCGCTGCGACCACGCTTTCGACCTTTGCCGGGAAGTCTCGCCAATCTGGCATGATTCTGGCGGCAGCCTGGTGCGCTGCCATCTTTATGCGGATGGGCGGCCCGGCCCGGTCGAAGAGAGGAAGGTTGTCGCGGAGCCTGTGCCCAGGCCCGATATGCCAGGCGAAATTCTGCTTTCGGTAAGGGATTTGAGCGTGCATTTTCCCATCCGCAAGGGATTGTTCAAGCGCGTTGCAGGCCATGTCGCAGCAGTCGACGGCGTTTCCTTCTCGATTGCGGAGGGAAAAACGCTCGCGCTCGTCGGGGAATCGGGCTGCGGCAAGACCACCCTGGGCAAGGCGATACTCCAACTTCTTGCGCCCACATCGGGCAGCGTGAATTATGATGGGAAGGAGATCACGGGTCTCGGCAGGCGGTCATTGAAAAAGGCGAGACAGGGATTGCAGATCATTTTCCAGGATCCCTATGCTTCGCTCAATCCCAGGATGCGTATCCGCGAAATCATGGAGGAAGGGATGCAGGGAATGGGGGCCGGGGACAGGAATGCCCATATCCTCGAGCTGCTCGAAGAAGTCGGCCTTTCGGAGGATGCGCAATACCGCTATCCGCACGAATTCTCGGGGGGGCAGAGGCAGAGGATAGCGATCGCCCGTGCGCTTGCGGTGAACCCCAGGCTCATCGTCTGCGACGAGCCGACCAGCGCCCTCGACGTGTCCGTCCAGGCCCAGATACTGAACCTCCTGAAGCGGCTTCAGGCGGATCACGGCCTTTCCTTCCTGTTCATCACGCACAACATTTCCGTGGTCGAATATCTCGCCCATGAGGTTGCGGTCATGTATCTGGGCAGGATCGTGGAAAAAGGGAGAGCAGAGGATGTTCTGACTGCCCCCGCTCACCCCTACACGCAAGCGCTGCTTGCCGCCGTTCCTTCGATAGCAGGGCGGACTCCTCGGGCAATGGCCCGCTTCGATCTTCCTTCCCCGGCCGATCCGCCTGCCGGCTGCCATTACCATCTGCGCTGCCCGCACAGCATGCCGCAATGCGAAACCCGTTATCCGGAGCCAACCCGGCTCGGAGAATCGCACGAAGTGCGC
>JAJZVB010000155.1 GCA_021845885.1 Pseudomonadota bacterium | reverse complement strand
AAGATGTCCTCCACGCAACCTGTTGCTCGCGTCAGAGAGCTTTCCCTGCAGGAATGCAGGCATTTGCAGGTCGTAGAAACCGAACATGGAAAGCGCAAGGAGGACGAAAGCGAATGAAAAAGTGCCCAGAACCCAGGGGTTTTGCAACGCATCCGAAACCAGCACCCCCGAATAACCCGCCGCAACCCCGGCTATGGCATAGACGATCGCAAGCCCCAGAACATAGGCGGCCGAAAGCAGGAAACCCTTCATTCTCGTCATCTGACCGCCGTGACCGACGATGATCCCCGAAAGGATGGGGATCATCGGAAAAGTGCATGGCGTGAGCGAAAGCAGCAGGCCGAAACCCAGGAAGCTGAGCCCTATCAGCCAGAAATTGCCGCCGCTGAACAGTGCGGCGATCCTCGAGGATTGATCTCCGCTCCCTGCAGGCAATTGCAAATCGTATTTGGCCGTGATCGGCTCGTAGCACAAGCCCTTTTCGCTGCAACCCTGGTAAGTGACGAGGAGAGCGAGTTTCCCTGCCGAACCCTGTTCCCGGTCCAGGTCGAGCACTGCCTGGAAGGGATGATGATAGACTTCCGTCCTGCCCAGATTGAGATCGTCCTTCATCTCGCCGGAAGGCAATTCGACGCGTGAAATCTTCAATCCGGGCGCATCCTGGAGGTCGAACTTCAGGCGGGCGCGGTAAAGGTAATAGCCTTCGGCAGGGGAAAAGTCGACCAGAACCGCATTGCCGTCCCTGGCTTTCGCATCGACCTTGAAGGCTTCCTCGGGTTTCAGGAACTTGGGTCGGGCTCCGAACAGGTCGGATTTGAGCGTCGAGAACAGCGATGGCGAATCCGCGTAAGATACGCTGGCCAAACACAGAAAAAGGATTAGAATAATACGGGGAAGGTGCATGTTTTTCGATCCGTCAGACTGTTCCGGAAGCAATCCACCTGATGTATTCAGGCAAACCGTTGCTCAAAGAGACAGCGATGATCTCCGGAAGTTCATAGGGATGATTCTGCCTGATCATGGCCTCGACCTTCCGATAGTGCTGCGTCAATGTCTTGATCAGGAGCGGTACTTCGCGCACCGTTTCGGTTTTGCCCTCCCAGACGTAAACCGATTCGCATTCTGCCATGACGTTCACGCAGGCGGCCAGGCGGGCGTCGACGAGCTTTCTTGCAAGGATGCGCGCCTGCTCCCTGTCCGGCAAATTGGTGATGACGAGCGTCGCTTCCATAGGAAATTAACGTGAAAAATCTGCTGCTCATTTTACTCGCTTTTTCATTTCTCGAAATTTATTTTCTGATCAAGCTGGCCGACCACATCGGCGGTCTCGCCGTGCTCGCACTGCTGGCCGCGAGCGCTTTTGCAGGCTGGCAACTGATCCGCAGCGAATTTCATACCCTTCTGAGCCGCGCCTTCCAGCCGACCATGTTCAGCGAATTTCCCGCAAGAAAGCTGATTGCGGGGATATTGCTGATCATTCCCGGCATCATCAGCGATCTTGCAGCCATCATCCTGCTTCTCTGGCCCAAAAAACCGGAAGAGCAGGGCATCATAGAAGGCAAATATCACAGGATGGATTAGCTCAATCCGTCCGAAACTTTCGGATATTTCAGCGAG
The DNA here is from genome assembly GCA_021845885.1 of Pseudomonadota bacterium. Taxonomy (GTDB): domain Bacteria; phylum Pseudomonadota; class Gammaproteobacteria; order Burkholderiales; family JABEVD01; genus JABEVD01. The sequence goes on along the minus strand of JAJZVB010000155.1, from coordinate 1,891 downwards.
ATGCGAAGCTCCCGCTTCATTCTAAGGTTGTCCATCCTTCTCGATTCCTGCATGAAGGAATACATCGATTCGGGAACGATCTTCTCGAGCTCCGCCCTGGAAAAGCGCGCGGGACGGGGAAGTCCGAACCTGTCCGCCAGAAGATCGGAATAGTCCGCTATTTTCATGGGAGAGTCGTCGCCGACATTGTAGATTCTTCCAGGCAATCCGCGCTTTATGGCCGCGGCTGCGATCCTGGCGAGATCTTCCGCATGGATATGGTTGGTATAGACGTCATCGCATTCCTGAAGGACCGGCATGGCGAGTCTGGAGGGCGAAACCCTTTCGCTCGAATAGATTCCAGGCACCCTGAGAATGCTCACGGACACCCCGTTTCCCCTTCCCCATTTTCTGATTTTTTTTTCCGCATCCAGGCGGCGAACGGCGCGCAATGTTTGCGGCCCGGTCCGCCTTGTTTCGCAGACGATTTCGCCGCGGCAATCGCCGTAAACGCCGCTGGTACTGATATAGACCAAGCGATATGGTACGATAGCGCATTTTGATAATGCGGCCAGCAAGTTCGCTGTCCTGATGTCATGGCCGCCGTGATTCTGCGGGGGTGCAAGGTGGAGCACGGTATGGGCAATGCCAGGAAGCCTGGAAAGGCTCTCCGGCCTGTCGAGATCGCCGTATATCGGCGTGATGCCGCTCTTTCGCAAGGCGCAGAACCGTTCAGGCGAGTGGGTCAGGGCGAACAGGCGATAGCTTTTGCCCAGAAGGGGGGCTGCCCGCAGACCGATGTCGCCGCAGCCGACGATTAGCAGATTTCTCATATCGGAAAGATTTTACCTCATTATCGAACTCATCCGGACACAAGGAAGACCCATGCCTTTCAGAATCACTATCCAATCCAGCCAGCACGCCTACACTGCAGAAAGGGATGAAACCATACTCGAAGCGGCGCTCAGGGAAGGCTTCGATCTTCCCTACGGCTGCCGCAACGGCGCATGCGGATCGTGCAAGGGAAAAATCGTCTCCGGAAAAGTCGATCACGGCAAATACGACAAATCGGCCCTCAATGAAGAAGAGATCGCATCGGGATCGGCGCTTTTCTGCTGCGCAAGACCGCTCTCCGACCTCGTCGTCGAATGCAGGGAAATCAGGGCCGCAAAGGATATCCAGGTGAAGACCTTGCCCTGCAGGGTGCAGAAGATGGTGAATGCCGGAAAGGACACGATGGTGATCTATCTCAAGCTGCCTGCAAGCGAGCGGCTGCAGTTCCTCGCCGGCCAGTATATCGACATCCTTTTGAAGGAAGGGAAAAGGCGCAGCTTTTCCCTGGCCAATGCCCCCTACGACGACGAACTGCTTGAGCTGCACATCAGGAATGTCCCCGGCGGGAATTTCAGCCATCATGTCTTCACCGAAATGAGGGAAAAGGACATCCTGCGCTTCGAAGGCCCACTCGGCACTTTCTGTCTCAGGGAAGATTCGGAAAAACCCATTATTTTCGTGGCGAGCGGGACGGGTTTCGCCCCGATCAAAGGCATGGTCGAGCACGCATTCCAAATCGACATGAAGCGGAAAATGTCGCTCTATTGGGGCGTCAACACGCTCGCCGATCTCTACATGAAAGACCTTCCTGAGAAATGGGCCGAAACCCATGAAAATTTCAGTTTCGTTCCCGTGCTTTCCGCACCGCTTCCGGAAGACCAATGGCGCGGCAGGACGGGATTCGTCCATCTGGCCGTGATGGAAGATTTCAAGGATCTGTCCGGGCACCAGGTCTACGCCTGTGGATCTCCCGTCATGGTGCACGCGGCTCACAAGGATTTCACTTCCCTCAGGGGGCTGCCGCAGGAAGAATTCTTCTCGGATGCATTCACTTTTTCCCCGAAATAGGACTCCCATG
>JAJZVB010000154.1 GCA_021845885.1 Pseudomonadota bacterium | reverse complement strand
CCATTACACCAATATCATTGGTTAGTTTGAAGAATCAAACTTCCGGCACCCCGGGCCAGTTTGGGTGATGGAGCTTTACCCAGTCATCCAGTCGCCTACGTGCGGAGTCTTTGTCCACCACAATTCCAAGATGATCACATATAGCTTTCCACGTACCCAATTCTTTCAAGTCTCGTAATTCCGGAATTTTGGAGAGCCAGTCACCCGGTTTCGGGCTCGGTGCCCTGGTTCGTGTTTTTGATTGCCCAGGCTTTTCTTCAAATACTTTGGGGACTTGTCTCGTTGTTGGTTTCGGTCCCGGTTCGTGTAGATTGTCAGAGGCTACCGTATCAACAGACTGGGAGGCGCCGCTGAGAATAAATTCCTTAGCTTCACTCTCTGAAATATCTATTCCATCATCACTCACCCGACGAACCAATAGTTGGGCAAGACCCAAATCAGGATTCGATTCAGTGTCTCGCTTCGCCATTGGAAGCGCATTCCGCATTACTCTCTGCCTCTGTGTCGAATTCAAATACTGCTCGGCCTTGCGCAATGCACCACCATTTGCAATCTCTTCCCTGGATAAAAATGCATGAAAAGCAAGCTCGATATCCTCCACAGCTTCCAATTTATCCAACAGATCGATTTCCTTGAAGCATTTTTGATTGAACTCGCCGCCAGTTCTGGAAAGGTAAAATCTCCAATGACGACCGTCGGTAAGGATCGAAAATACAGCAGTGTTATTGCGATTGTAGTCACGCATCTGCCGTTCGATTTCGGGAAGATTCCGAGCCATTTTCCCTACAGCCTTTACTTCAACATAAACGGCCGGTTCGGTACGCCTTGCAAATAAGGCAATGTCGACGCGCGAATTATCTTCAGACCGTACTGTGCCATATTCACTATTGACTTCTTGAGGACTCCATATATCCCACCCGAGCGCCTGTAATAATCTGGCCACCAGAGAGAGCCTCACATGCTCTTCGTTGGAATATGCATTCGATCGCAATTTTGCCGCGATATCCTCAAGCAATTCTTTCATGTCATCCTGATCAATCACAGGGAAGATCTAGCATTACTCCATTAAGCAATGGAGACAAATATATTTTATTGCAAACCCATGGCCGGCGACATCGAAAAGTTCGGACCTGATGGATTGACGCTCACCCGCATCCATGCCGGTTCAACGATCAAATCCATGTCTTCCATCGGAATCGCACCTAGCAACCTGATTTCTTACCGGCGCTCCCGTAAAGCATTCCCTGCCGAGCAACGAATCTTGATTGGCCCGCTAGTCGATATGGTAGTTTGGCGCTTCCTTGGTGATCTGCACGTCGTGGACGTGCGATTCCTTGACGCCGGAGGAAGTGATTTCTACGAATTCGGCGCGCTCGTGCATCTGCGCTACCGTGCCGCAGCCGAGATAGCCCATGCTCGCGCGCAAGCCCCCCATCAGCTGGTGAATCACGGCGAGCACGCTCCCCTTGTAAGGCACGCGCCCCTCCACGCCTTCCGGAACCAGCTTGTCCGAATTCATTTCCGATTCCTGGAAATAACGGTCGCTCGAACCCTGCTGCATCGCGCCCAGGGAGCCCATTCCCCTGTAGGATTTGTACGACCTTCCCTGGAAAAGCTCGGTTTCGCCCGGCGCTTCCTCGGTTCCCGCGAAAAGTCCGCCCAGCATCACGCAATCGGCGCCGGCCGCGATGGCCTTGGCAATATCTCCGGAGAAACGCACACCGCCGTCGGCGATCATCGGCACCCCGGTGCCCTTCAGCGCCTCCGAAACATTCTGGATCGCCGTCATCTGGGGAACGCCCACGCCGGCCACGATCCTGGTTGTGCAAATCGAGCCTGGCCCAATGCCGACCTTCACGCCGTCTGCACCATGGTCGAAAAGCGCTTTCGCAGCGGCCGCAGTGGCGATGTTTCCACCGACCACCTGGGTTTGCGGATATTGCTTTTTGACCCATTTGACGCGATCGAGCACCCCCTGCGAATGGCCGTGCGCGGTATCGACGACAATCACGTCGACCCCTGCCTCGATCAGGGCCTCGGCCCTTTCCTCGCTGCCTTCCCCGACGCCGATGGCCGCCCCCACCCTGAGCCTGCCCAGATCGTCCTTGCAGGCGAGCGGATGTTCGCTCGATTTAAGGATGTCCTTGACCGTGATGAGTCCTTTCAATTCGAAATCGTCGTCGACCACCAGCACCCGCTCGAGGCGGTGCTTGTGCATGGCCGCCATCGCCTCCTCGCGGCTCGCCCCTTCCTTCACCGTCACGAGCCTTTCCTTCGGCGTCATGATGTTCCTGATGGGCTGATCCAGGTTGGTTTCGAAGCGCAGGTCCCGGTTCGTGATGATCCCGACCACGCGGTTCCCGTCGACGACAGGAAGGCCGGAAATTTTGTGCTGCCGGGTCAGGTTCAGCACGTGGCGCACGCTCATGTCCTGGGAAATCGTGATCGGATCCTTGACCACGCCGCTTTCGAAGCGCTTCACCTTGGCGACTTCCAGCGCTTGGGCCGTGGCGCTCATGTTCTTGTGGATGATGCCTATGCCGCCTTCCTGCGCCAGCGCAATGGCAAGCCTGGATTCCGTGACGGTATCCATGGCGGCGGAAAGCAGGGGAATGTTGAGGCTGATTTCCCGGGTCAGCCTGGCCTTCAGGCTCACATCCCGGGGCAATATGGTGGAATGCGACGGAACGAGCAAAACATCGTCAAAGGTAAGTGCCTTCTGAACCACTTTCATAGTTTCGTCCCCTGCGCAAATTCGTATTATACGCAACAAGGCGGGAGCAGGTAAACGATGATCATGAAGGGTTATCCGTCTCGACCCTGTTCCTGCCTGATGATTTGGCACGGAAAAGTGCCACCAATGCCGCGCCGTCCATCAGGTATCCTGCCTAATATTCAGTCCCAGCGGTCGTCCCTCACTTGGACGATTTCATTTTCAACCCTGACTGGAAACCTGTAGACGGGCTCGTAGGCCGGAGCCGTGAGCGCTTCCCCGGTCCGAATGGAAAAACGCGCGCCATGCCTTGGGCAGATCACTTCCTCCCCTTCGACACAGCCGCTGGCGAGCTCTCCGCCGTCATGCGTGCAGATGTCTTCAATGGCATGAAAACCGTCTTCCAGCCTGTAGACGGCGATTTTCGCCCCTTCGATTTCGACGAGCACGGCTTTCCCGATCCCGAAATCCATGATCCTTCCGGCATTAACCCAATCGCTCATACCGCCACCACTTCGATTCCGGGCTCTATGGTGCGGACCAGATTGCCTATGGCGGAAAGGGTTCCGGCAAGGGAGGTCGGGCAGCTTCCGCATGCACCGTAATAGCGTATCGCGAGCACATTGCCATCCAGCCCGACGATCTGTAGGTCCCCTCCGTCGCCCATCAGGGCAGGCCTGATTTGTTCATCGAGAAGATTCCTGATGGCGGAGAGCCTGGGATCTTCGTCCTGCTGCGGTTCGGTTTCGGTTCGAACGGGCATTTCGGCGGCTTTCGCTTCCCGGATCGGCTGGGCGATTCTG
>JAJZVB010000034.1 GCA_021845885.1 Pseudomonadota bacterium | reverse complement strand
GATCAGGGACAGGCAGGTGAAGGCGCAGCAGTCGCAGCAGGCCGCCGAGCGGAAATCCCTGGTGGGGAGCGGGGACAGGTCGGAGCGCATCAGGACATACAATTTCCCCCAGGGGCGCGTCACCGACCACAGGATCAACCTCACGCTCTACAAGATCGACGAGATCATGGACGGGGATCTTTTCGAGCTCACTGGCGCGCTCATGGCCCAGCATCAGGCCGACCAGCTGGCCGCATTGTCCGAAGAAGTCAGGCCGGGCTAAGGCCTTTCGCCCGGGGCGAAGCCGAAGATTTCTTCGAGATGGAGTTCCCTGATCAATCTGTCTGCGGCAGACTGCCCGTGCTCCCTGATCACCTCGTCCAGGATCAGCCGGGCGCTGTTCCTGTTGTAGCCTCCGCCGAAACCGGCCTGGATTTCGAGCAGGCTTCTCGCCTTTTCCAGCGTCATATCATCGACGGACCGTGATAATCTTCGATTTCAGCCGAAGGGGGGAGGGGAACTGCAGCGCTTTCGTGGTCGGCCTGGACCTGGAGAAGGGTTTTCACGCAGTCTTCCAGGTCATCGTATTCCATGCGTCCGGTGCCGTAGTGATCGGCATCCGTATAGAAGAACTGGCTCCTGTATTTTCCTCTGGCCTTGACCAGGACGAAATTCGCGCCACGCTCGAACCAGTAGATCGCAGGAAAAGGCTGGGGTCCGGATCCCAGATCGAGTTCGCATTCCACTTCCTCGAAGGATACATTCTTTCCGTACCTTTTCCTGAGGAGGGAAGATATCGTCTCTCGTTCTATTTCGGAAAATGAATTCATTTTTTGGAAGCGGCGTCGATCAGCTTCCGGGGCGGAATCACGTGGCCGTCGAGCCCTGCATCCTTCGCGCTTCCCCCGTAGGCGACCGTCATCAATTGGGAATAGTAGAGCACGGGCATGGAAAACTTCGTTCCCTGCTTCTTGTTGATTTCGGACTGGTAGATTTCGACATTGGCCTGGCAAAGAGGGCAGGGGGTGACGATCATGTCCGCGCCGTGGTCGTAGGCGGATTCCACGATTTCCCTGATCTGCTTCTGGCTTTTTTCGGGCTCCGAAAAGGCGAGCGCCCCCCCGCAGCAGGTCACCTTCTGGTCGTATTGCCCGATGGGCTCCCCGCCGAGGGTTTCGACCATCTTGTCGAGGTATTTCGGGTTCTCGAAGGATTCCCCGTCTATGCCGAAAGGCCTGTTCGTCTGGCAGCCCACGTAGCCGGCGAATTTCATATTTTCCAGCGGCTTCACAACGGGCTTCTTCAGTTCTTCGTAGCCGAAATCCTCGATCAGCACCTCGACCATGTGGCGGATATTGACTTCGGCCTTGTAGTGGAGGCCTCCTGCTGCCAGCGCTTCATTGGTTTCCCTCATGAGCGCGCTTGATACGTCGAGCCGCTCCTTGCTCTCCCGAGCCCCGAGCCAGCAGGCTGCGCAGGTTGCGACGATGTCCTGGCCGGGAAGATGCTTTTCTGCGAGCGCGAAATTCCTGGCATTGATGGCATGCCTGGGCAATTCCCCCCCCTCCGCATAGGCGATCGATGCCCCGCAGCAGTTCCAGTCCGGGATCTGGGTGAGCTGGACATCGAGTATCCTGCACATGGAATTCACGGAAACAAGATAGTTCGAGGCCGATGCCTTCAATTGGGAAGAGCAGCCCGGATAAAACGCATAAGATTTCTTAGCCATTTTTCAGCCCCTTCTTCCTGTCCTCGATTTCGCGGGCTTTGGCCACGATGGCATGGAACCCTTCGAGATCCTGGAGTCCGTGCCCGCCGAAGAGTTCCATCGGATTGATGCGCCTGGCCTTCATCATGCCCAGCCCGATGTCCTTCATGGCCAGCGCGTTCCTGATTCCCTGGATGAATCCATCCCTGAAATAATGGGAAAGGGTGAGCTTCAGTTCGTTGACCCGCCCTGTTTTCACCAGGTTGTCCCAGAAGGTCTTGGCGAATACCCGGGTGGGCTGTCCCTTCGGGGCGAGACCGAGCCTGTGGGCATAATTGGCGAGCCCGTGCATGATATGGGTGATGGGCAGCTTCCTCGGGCAGCGCACGATGCAGTTGTAACAGGAAGTGCACATCCACATCGAGTCGGAAGAAAGCACCTGTATCCTTTCTCCTGCCCTGATCATCATGAAGATTTTCTGGGGGGAATGCTCCCAGTGCGGTCCGAAAGGGCAGGACCCCGCGCAGACGCCGCACTGCATGCACATCTTGACCCATTCACCTTCCTCGACATTCTCCTCCACTTCCTTCAGGAAGTCGTTCCGGTAGCTCATCATATGCTCCTTAGCCGAAGCCCTTCATGGGCGACATGCCGATTATGCGGATCGTTTCCGCATAATCGTTGATGAAGGCAGCGACCTTCTCGTGGTCCGTGATCGCCACCTCAACGGTCGTAACCCTTTCCGTTTCGAGTCCCAGCTGTTTCAGGGTGTCGTCCATCTTGCCCATCCTGTAGTTCGCAAGCTCGGAACCCTTGACGAAATGGCACTGGTAGTTGTCCCCGTGCTTGCAGCCCATCATCATCACGCCGTCGTAGCCCGAGTTCAAGGCGTCCGTGATCCATATGGTGTTGACCGAGCCCAGGCACCGGACAGGAATGATCCTTGCAAAGGCGGAATAGCAGCGGTTTTTCATTCCAGCCATGTCGAGCGCCGGATAGGCGTCGTTTTCGCAGGCGAGGATCAATATCCTGGGTTTTTCGGAGAATTCGTCCGGCATGTCGACGGCCTTGATCTGGCTTCCCACCGTGTCGATGGAATAGTTCTCGAAGGAGATCACCCTGACCGGGCAGGCCCCCATGCAGGTGCCGCAGCGCCTGCAGCGGCTTTCGTTGAAAAGGGGGAAGCGTTTCTCGTCCTCGTCTATCGCGCCGAAAGGGCATTCGACCGTGCATCGTTTGCATTGCGTGCAGCCTTCGAGCCTTACGGTCGGGAAGGAAAGATCGCCCGAGCGGGGATGGGCCGCCCGCCCCAGGCTTGCATTCTCGACCGCCTGAATGGCCTTCAGCGCAGCCCCTGTCGCATCCTCGGTCGCTTGAAGCATGTCCATGGGGCGGCGGACTGGTCCTGCGGCATAGATGCCCGTTCTCCTCGTCTCGTAGGGGAAGCAGATGAAATGGGAATCCATGAAGCCGTATTTGAGCTGGGGCATGTCCTTCCCCTGCCTGTAGCTCAAATTGAGCACGGAAACCTGATTCCGTTCTTCGGGAAGCTCGATGTTCACCCCGGAATTCGGAACCTGACCTGTGGCGAGCACGACGAGGTCGGCTTCTATCGTCGATTCCTCGTCCAATATCAGGTCCCTGAATTTCAGCCTGCAGCCCTCCCCCGCATTTTCAACCGAGGACACCTTGCCCTTGGTGAAGATCACGCCCTTTTCCTGGGCGCTCCGGTAGAAATCCTCACCCATTCCGGGGGTTCTCAGGTCCGTATAAATGATGACCGTATCGACTTCGGGATGGGCATCCTTGAAATACATCGCCTGCTTGATGCTGGTTGCGCAGCAGTGGCCGGAGCAGTAGGGAAGGTGCGATTCGTCTCTTTGTCCCGCGCACTGGACGAAGGCGACCGACCGGATCGGTTTTCCGTCTTCCCTGGCAATGGGCTTCCCTTCGGCCTTGATGGCGAGCTGCTCGAGACCGGCCTGGTCGACGACATGGGGCAGTCCGCCGCCGAGTTCCGGAAGCTTCGATATGTCGTAGGAAGAAAAGCCTGTCGCCTGGATGATCGCCCCGATTTTCACCTCCGTTTCGGTCCCTTCTGCCTTTCCTATCCTGACGACGAATTTTCCGGGAGCGCCCGAAGTCTCCAGGATTGCCGAATTCACATGAATCTCGATGTTCTTGTGAGCGCTCACCTTCGATATCAGCTCAAGAATCCCGGTGTTCTGCGGATCATTGTAGGGGGAAGAAAAGGGCACGCGCTTCCATATTTTCGAGGCCCAGCCTCCGAGACGGGTTTCCTTCTCGACAAGGACGACCTTGTATCCTGTTTCGGCCGCTTCAAGGGCGGAAGTAAGCCCCGACAGTCCGCCGCCCACGACGAGAATGTTCTTCTCCTTCCCGCTTTCGGGGTTTCCCCGGGGCAGCTTCATCTTCTTCACTTCGGCGCAGCCCATCCTCACATAGTCTTCGGCCATTTCCTGGCGAATCTCTTCGTGCCCTTCGGCCACGACCCAGATCACCCCTTCCCTCAGGTTCACCCTGGAAAGGGCCGTTTCCGGAAAGGAAAAGGCTTCGGTCTTGGAACGCCTAGAGCAGGCAGCAATCACGGCATGGGTGACCGATTCCTTTTCGATTTCGTCATGGATGAGTTTCACGCCTTCTTCCGAGCAGAGGAAAGGATGCTCCCTGACGATCGCCATCTTGCCCGCCTTTTGCGCAACTTTCGAGAGACTTGCCATGTCGAGCTTATCGCCAAGGCCGCAGCCCGAGCAGAGGTAGGCGGCTGTTTTCATTTCGCTCATCATTGACCCCCTTCTGCGCTCGATGTCCGGTATATGGACTGGATCGCCCTCAATGCCGCCGCCGTCGCGCTCTGGGCTGAACGGTTGACGTCCAGGGGGGAGGATGCGGCGCCTGCGCCGAACTGTCCGAGGTCCTTCGATCCCTCCATGAAGCCAGAGGAGTCCGTGATGATGTCTTCAGGAAGGGGGATACCCAGGCTTTCCGGTTCCATGCCTATCGCCAGGACAACGAGATCGTGCCTCGCCTCGTAGCGGTGATAGCCTTCGGTATCGACACCCTTGAGAATGAGCTCCCCGGTCTTTTCGTCAAGCTGAATGTTCGCCACCTTGGATTTGACGAAGGAGACCTGCGGATCTTCCTGAACCTTCCTGTAGAAATCCTCGAATCGGTCTATGGCGCGGATGTCGATGTAATAAATGGTCGATTTCGATTCGCCTTTCTCGCTCACGTACTGGCTCTGCTTGAGCGAGGCCATGCAGCAGATCCTTGAGCAGTGCCTCAAATGGTTTTCGTCGCGGGAACCCGCACACTGGATGAAGGCAATGTTTTTCGCCTCGGCGCCGTCGGAAGGCCTCAAAAGCTTTCCCCCGGTAGGACCGTGCGGGTCGGCGAGGCGCTCGAATTCAATACTGGTGATCACGTTGTCGTAACGGTCGTAACCATAAGGCTGGATTTTCGATGCATCGTAGGGCTTCCAGCCGGTTGCCCAAATGACCGAACCGAACTTCATTTCCACGAGCTCTTCCTTCATTTCCAGGTCGACCGCATCATATTTGCAGGCTTTCTTCGCCCTTTGCCCGTCTTCGGTTGCGATTATCGACGGATCGATCACGTAGCGCAGGGGATAGGCCATGGCATGGGGAAGATAGGCCGCCTTGATTTTTCCGAGGCCGTAGTCATGGGGATTGGGGATCTCCGTTTCCACCGCCCTGGCGCATTCCCCGCATGCGGTGCATTTCTCGTTGACATAGCGAGGGGATAATCTGATTTTGACCGTATAGTCCCCCCGCTTCCCCGATACGGATCTGATTTCGGCCAGGGTCAATACCTTCAGATTCCTGTTCGCTTTCATGCGCCTCAGATTGATTTCGAGGCCGCAAGTCGGATGGCACATCTTGGGGAAATATCGGTAGAGCTGCGCGGTTCGACCGCCCAGGCTGGTGTTGCGTTCGACGAGGATCACCTGCCTGCCGCATTCCGCGGCTTCCAGGGCGGCGGTCATGCCGCTTATTCCCCCGCCTACGACCAGAATGGTCTGGTTGGTTGCGATCGAAGCCATTTCAAGCCTCCAGTTGCGGATTAATTCATCATAGTTCCAGAATACGGATTTCGAAAATCATGCATTCCAGGTCCGCCATGATCCAGGTCATTTTCGCCCTGATTCCGGGCGCATCGATTCCGGCCACGGATCCCGGGTTGGCGAGCCATGTTTTTTTTCCGAGGATGTTGGGCTGTTCCACGATTTCGGCGTGATGGCTGTGTCCGCAACAGACGAGATCGTAATCGCCCGTGCATGCCATCCCTCTTCCATAATGGGGATAATGGGTGGCGAATATCCTTTTTCCGGAAAGCTCGAGTACGGCGTCGGGTCCGTGGTAAGTGAAAAGTCCTTGGGATTTCTTCATCATGGCGTGCAAGGCCATGGGGTCGCCCACATTGTTGCCATGCACCGCATGGATGGGAATCCCCAGGGGAAGCGAGGCGCGCAAGGTGTTTGCGCCTATCAGATCGCCGCAATGAATGACGGCTTCGGCGCCTTCCGATTTCGCAGCAAAAATGGCTGCAGCAAGCGGGGGGGCGCGGTCGTGGCTGTCGGACGCAATGCAGATTTTCATTTTCAGGCCAGAATCTTTTGACGAACCCAGCCTATTGGGAGGAGGCTTCCTTGTCTATAGCCGAGAAGGGGGGTGATGGACACCCCCCTGGAGAGTGATCAAGGGGGGGAGAAAAGCTGAACGGGGCAGGTCGAGGATCGCGGGGAAAAGGCATCGAAGCCGAAATGCTTCAGCCTTGTGACCTTGTCAGAAATGTCGCCCAGGGCTCTGAGCTCGCCCCTGAAGCCGTAATAGTTCCTCAGCAGGCTGGCGCTGGCGTAGCCGAGTCCATCGCTGTACCGGTCGAATTCCAGGCCGATTACCGTGAAATCGTCGACATCATTTTTTATTTCTTCGGCGCCTTCTCCGGCTGCGAGCCAAACTCCCAGAGGCCAGCCGTGTTCGTATTCGCGGCGGATCAGGTCAGCCTTGCGCGCTTTCCATACGGAGAGCGGGACAAGCACTGGGCCTACCGGCAGCTTCGCACTTTCCGGGCTTTCATCCGGAACAAGTATCTTCCATTCGCCCTGGTTTCCGATTAGCTCGAACATTCGACCCTCCTTGAGTGTTGATTGAATCATAGCCAGGCAAGGCCGAAACGGGAAAGACTAAAAATTCACAATATAATAACCGGTGGTTATATGAATCAGGAGTGCGTTGAAGCGTGACTGGTTGAAGAGAAAACGGGTTTTTTCTTCGAACGGTGGGCAGCCAGCTGTTTGTTCTCGAGCTGCTGGTTGAGCCATTGTGTCGTTTCCGGACGGGGGCCATGATCGGTCGGCGCGGCATAGGGCGCCCGGAAGGCTGAAGCCGAATCCTTTCTTTCCTGATGGATCACTTCCCAGTTAGGGCCGGCCCAGGCAGAAAAAGAGGCGATAGTCATCAAGGCGAAAAGTGAAAGGGAAATCAGGTTCATGAGTCTATCCTTATTGAAGGGCTTTGCTGAATGGACTCGTTTTGAAATGGAAAGTTCCTTTTCAGGCGCCTCCGCCCAGTTTGACGAGATTCCTTCCTTCTTCTTTTGCCCCGTAAAGCGCGGCATCCGCCACCCTGATCAGGTCCTCGAAATGCTTGATGGAAGGCCGCCTCGATGCAACGCCGATGCTGACGGTGAGATCGAGCCGCACACTCCCCTTGACGAAGGGGATGGATCCGACGGCGGACCTGAACCTTTCCGCGCAATTCATCGCTGCCGAGGCATTGGTGTTCGGCAGGATGGCCAGGAACTCCTCTCCGCCGAAACGACAGACTGCGTCCTGGGTTCTCGAAGCCTTGCGGAGGATTTGCGCGACATGACTGATGACCTCGTCGCCTATGCCATGGCCGTGCATATCGTTGACCGACTTGAAGCGGTCTATGTCCACCATCAGGCAGGAAATAACCGGGTTGCGCTGCCATTCGGCTGCTAGGCGCTCTATGGCGTAGCGTCGGTTGGGCAGGCCGGTGAGCGGGTCGGTCATGGATGCTCTTTGCGCCCTTCGGTTCGCTACGGCGAGATCGGCTGCGGTTCTCCTGAGCGCTTCGCTCTGGTTAAGCAGTTCCTCCCTGACCTTGACGAAGCGCTGCCCCGCGAGTATCCGCGCTGCAAGTTCCCTTGCGCCGTAGGGTCTGGCCATGACGGCATCCGCCCCGGCATCGAAGGCTGCAATCAGCCGATCTTCGCTTTCTCCTGAAGTCACGAGGATCAGGTAAACGAATTTTCCCGATGGCAGTTTGCGCAGCGCTTCGGCGAACTCAGGGCTTTTTTCTGCAAAATCGCAGACGACGACCTGTGGATCGGAGTCAAGCGCGAGCTGAATGGCATCCTGAAGATTCGTGGCGATACTCACCTTGTGACCGAGGGAGGCGATATCCTGGCTCAATTGCCCGAGCGCGGGCATGTCCCCTCCAGCAACGAGAATCCCCAGGGAAAAAACGCTTTGCGTTTGCTTAGCCGGTTCCTCGGAGGGAAGAGCCGCCATCATTTCGGCAAAGCCGGGCAGGTTGAGGCTCGGCACTTCGAGTATGGCGCTCCATTCCTTCCATCTGGCGACGGCTTCGTCGCTGAAGGCTGCAAGATCTTCGGCATCGAGATCCCTTGCCACGGCCATGCTGACCAATTCCGGCATACAGCCCACAATGGATCTTTCTCCCGAGATGAGCTTTTCCGCCAGAAGGTGGGAGAAATGCCATATCCTGCTCAGGTTCTCCTCCCTTGATCCTTCCTGGAACCGGGCTTCCGAAGGATTCTTGTAGTGGTGTGCTGCATCCACAAAAAGAGGAGGAAGCATCCAGTCCTCGAGCAAAGCTGCTGTCAGCTCGACCTGGTCGGTTTCGAAAGCCGATCTTTCGGAAGCCAGCTGTTGCGCCGGGGAAGGGCTATGGGCGAGGATTTCGGAATAGGCGGTCGGATAGAGGGTTGCAAGCGCCAATGAGCCGATGTCGGAGAGCAATGCGCCGACGAAGCATTCCTCGGGCTGGGCCACTTTTTCCCGCTCGCAAAGCATCTGGGCTATGATGGCCCGTGCAAGCGAGGTCGACCAGAATTTCATGTAATCGAAATTGTCGCAAAGGCCGCGGCGATTGCCTGCCACTATGGCGAAGCTGATCGCGAGTTGTCTGGCAGCGTCTAGGCCGAGCAGGTTGAGCGCGCCTGAAACCGATGCGATGAGCCGGGAGCCGGCCTTGAGGAGGTTTGCGCTCTTGATCAGCTTGCCGCTCAGGGAAGGGTCGGCCATCACCACATGGGCGATCTCTGTAAGGGAGACTTCAGGCTTTCGGGTCAGGTTGATCAGGGCGAGCGCGACACCTCCGGGTGAAGGAAGATCTCCGCTCGTCTTGAGTTCTTCGAAATGAAGTCTGAAATTCGTCATTCTCGATCCATTGCTAGCATATATTCTATGCTAAAAAGGCCGGAGCCGGACAAGCATTGGAGGCGGGCGTCGCCCGTGCTATGCTGAAATCTGTGCAGGCTCCTGTTTCCCGATCATGCTCAAGTGGTTATTGCTTTTTTCCGTGCTTCTCGTCTCGTCGGCCGCTCAAGCGGAGGGGTTCGTTCCGCCCGAGCGCTCTTCGGGGAGGACGCAGGTCAGCGAGACATCAGGCAGGCACGGCATGGTTTCCGCAGCCAACCCTTATGCCGCAAGGGCGGGCATGCTCATGCTTGAGAAAGGCGGGGACGCGGCGGATGCGGCGATCGCCGCCCAGATGGTGTTGAACCTCGTCGAGCCCCAGTCTTCGGGAATCGGCGGAGGCGCCTTCCTGCTCTATTATTCCGAGAAGGACGGAAAAGTTGTTTCTTTCGATGGACGGGAAACTGCCCCTGCAGCTGACAGCCCCGATCTTTTCCTGGATTCGAAAGGCGAGCCTTTGAAATTCTACGACGCGGTCGTGGGCGGAAGGTCGGTGGGCGTTCCGGGCGATTTGCGCATGCTTGAGATGGTTCATAGGAAGTACGGGAAGCTTCCCTGGTCTGAGCTTTTCAGTCCGGCCATCGAACTTTGCGAGAAGGGTTTCCCGGTTTCTCTTCGTCTCCATTCCCTTCTGCAGCGCGACAAGTACCTTAAGCTCAACGTGAATGCAAGGACTTACTTCTACCATGAAGACGGCTCTCCGAGATCCGTAGGGGAGGTGCTGAGGAATCCTGCGCTTGCGGAGGTATTCAGGCAAATCGCAAAAGGCGGGGCGGATGCCTTTTACAATGGAAAAACCGCGAAAGACATCGTCCATGCAGTCCGGAGTCAGAAGCGCAACCCCGGATACATGACGCTCGCCGACCTTTCCGGCTACCATGCATTGGAACGCGAGCCCCTATGCGGAAATTACCGTGCCTACAAAATATGCGGAATGCCTCCCCCGAGTTCCGGGGGGGTGACCGTGCTGCAGATTCTCGGCATGCTGTCGAATTTCGACATGGGTCCAAAGCCGGAATCGCAAGAGTCGGTGCATCTGATGGCCGAGGCGGAAAGGCTCGCCTTTGCCGACCGCGACCGCTATCTCGCCGACCCCGATTTCTTTTTCATTCCCGTTGCGGGCATGATCGATTCGTCCTACCTGAAGCGCCGCGCTTCCCTCGTCAGGAAAAACGAGGCCATGGAGACGGCATGGCCAGGAAATCCCCCCGGATCGGAAAGGGTGAAATCCGCAGGGTCGACTGCGCTCGAATTCCATTCGACGAGCCATATTTCCATCGTCGACAGGGACGGGAATGCAGTTTCCATGACCACCTCCATCGAGAACGGTTTCGGTAGCAGGGTAATGGTGGACGGCTTCTTGCTCAACAATGAGCTGACGGATTTTTCCTTTCTTCCTGAAAAGGATGGAAAGCCTGTTGCGAACCGCGTGGAAGGCGGAAAGCGTCCGAGGAGTTCGATGTCTCCTACCTTCGTTTTCGACGAAAATGGGCTTTATGCTGTCCTCGGCTCCCCGGGTGGGCCGTTCATCATAGACATCGTGGCGAAGACCCTCGTCGCCCTGCTCGATTGGCATCTGAGCATGGCTGAATCATTATCGCTTCCGAATTTCGGAAGCATAGGCGGCCCCCTGCTTCTCGAGAGGGGCACGTCTCTTGAGGCATTGCAGGCGCCTCTCGAAAAAATCGGACATGAAGTCAGCGTGGTCGATCTGAACAGCGGCGTGCATGGCGTGGAAAGGAATGGCTCCGGCTGGGAGGGGGCGGCGGATCCCAGGCGGGAAGGCATCGCGATCGGCTACTAGATCAGGAGGTGGAATGGATATGCGGATAATCATCCTGGCAATGCTCTTCTCCATACCGGTCGCCTATTCCATGGGCAGCCTTCCCCGTATTCTCGCGCAAGGGTCGGCGCAGATCACAAGTCCGAAGGACGGCGCACTCATAGACGGCGAGAAAAAGAACATGCTGGTTTATGATTTCCATCCCGGCCCTTCCGGAAATCACCTTGTCATTGATGTGGACAAAGAGGGGCCCGCCGTTGTTCGGGAATGGCGGGGAAGCTACAGGCTTCCCCTGCTCGGCCGCGGAAAACACGAGATCTGCGTCAAGGAGGCGAATTCCTCAGGCATTTCGACAGGCCTTCAGAAATGCATTTCCGTCAATGCCAGGTGATCATTCGAAAAAGGAAGGGAGGGCTTCTTCCAGCGACGACACCCGCCCCGAATCCAGCGCATCGTAGCCGGGGAGCTGGTTGACCCCGGACTTGAATTTCGCATCCCTCATGATCGTCACGATCCGGACTGGCAGCTTTCAGGTTGCCGTGTTCTTCCGGAAGCTGACGAGAAGGGAAAACAAGCGGGCGAGCGAATAGGTTTCGCCCGCTGATTGAATAACCGACCAGTTCGGATGCATTCTTAGCTCGCAACATGAATTGTGTTTCCTGTTTTAGAAGTAGCAAATCATATTTTTTGCTCTTTAATCTGGTTTAAGATCGAAGAAAAATTAAGAACACCGGAGTAACCATCACTTCAACAAAAGGAGGAGCGACATGACTGCTGGAGCGTCATTCTTTTCCAAGGAGCGTATCATTGCCGGGCCGGGATTCAGTCGATGGCTCGTTCCTCCTGCCGCGCTGGCTATACACTTGTGCATAGGCATGGCTTATGGTTTTTCGGTGTTCTGGCTTCCCCTTTCCAAGGCGCTCGGCATCACCCATTCCATCGCATGCGCACCGGATGCGGGCCTTCTTGATGCGATGTTCACGACTTCCTGCGACTGGAAGATAAGCGCGCTAAGCGTCACTTTCGAAATGTTCATCGCAGTGCTCGGGATTTCTGCAGCCCTTTGGGGGGGGTGGCTCGAACATGCCGGCCCAAGGAAGGCGGGCGCAATCGCGGCGGCCTGCTGGGGAGGGGGGCTGGTGCTCGGCGGGATAGGCGTTTCCATCCATCAGCTCTGGCTCATCTGGCTTGGATGCGGAATCATAGGAGGAGTCGGGCAGGGCTTGGGCTACATTTCCCCGGTTTCGACCCTAATCAAATGGTTTCCAGACAGGAGGGGCATGGCGACGGGGATGGCGATCATGGGCTACGGCGGCGGAGCGATGATAGGCGCTCCCCTTGCCGTCGCATTGATGAAGCATTTCTCCGGCCCCGCCTCGGTGGGCGTGGCCGAGACGATGATGATCATGGGCTGCCTTTATCTTTTCGTCATGATGATGGGGGCGATAGGCTACAGAATCCCGCCTAACGGGTGGAATCCTGAAAAATGGAATCCGTCTTCTCCCGAGGCGGGCAAGGCGATGGTGACCCACCGTCATGTCCATCTGAACAAGGCATGGAAAACGCCCCAGTTCTGGCGCATCTGGGCGGTGCTCTGTCTCAACGTGACAGCGGGAATAGGCGTGCTTTCCATGGCTTCCCCCATGCTTCAGGAAGTTTTCGGCGGAAAGCTGATCGGGCTGCAGCTCGCCTTCAACGATCTCGACGCGGACCAGAAAATGCAGATCGCGGCAATCGCTGCGGGATTCACCGGGCTGCTCAGTCTTTTCAACATCCTGGGACGTTTTTTCTGGGCCTCGATCTCGGACTGGATAGGGCGCAAGAAAACCTATTTCACCTTCTTCATTTTGGGCATGGCGCTTTACGCCCTCGCTCCGTCGCTGGGCCATTCCGGAAACGTGGCCCTTTTCGTCACGGCATTCTGCGTCATCCTTTCCATGTATGGCGGAGGCTTCTCCACGGTTCCGGCTTATCTCGCCGACATTTTCGGCACCCAGATGGTGGGCGCCATCCATGGCAGATTGCTGACCGCCTGGTCGACTGCGGGGATAGTCGGTCCGGTATTGATCAATTACATCAGGGAATTCCAGTTGAGTCACGGCGTGCAGAAGGCGGCAGCCTACGACATCACCCTGTACATCCTGGTCGGCCTGCTTTTCCTGGGCCTGATCTCGAACGCCCTGGTCAAGCCCGTCGAGGAACATTATTACATGACCGACAAGGAACTCGAGGCCGAACGCAGGGTCTCACATGATATGCCTGCCGATCATGTCATTGCGGCAGTGCAGGCCGGGGGGATCTCGCCTAAACTGATATTGGCTTGGCTTGCCGTGGGCATGCCCATACTCTGGGGCGTCTCGCAAACCTTGATCAAGGCTTCGGTTCTGTTCAGATAGGAGGCAGCATGGCCCATGATCTTGAAGGCATGGTGTCGCATATCCTGGAAGAAATGCATGCTCTTCAGGGAGCGATGCTGCCCATCCTTCACGCCATCCAGGATAGCATAGGCTATGTCCCGGAAGAAGCCGTTCCGCTCGTTGCAAAAGGACTGAACGTTTCCAGGGCTGAAGTGCACGGGGTGCTCACCTTCTACCGCCATTTCAGGAGAACGCCTCCGGGGAAGCATGTGCTGCAAATCTGCTGCGCCGAATCCTGCCAGGCGATGGGCGCAAACCGTCTCGCCGAACATGCGAAGAAGGCTTTGGGATGCGATTTCCACGAACTTTCCAGGGATGGCCTGTTTTCCCTCGAACCTGTCTATTGCCTGGGGCAATGCGCGACCTCTCCAGCCGTCATGATCGACGGGGAGGTGCATGCGAGGATGAACCCGGAGAAGCTGGACCGGTTGCTCGAAGGGACGGAATCGTGAAGATCTACGTTCCCGGGGATTCGGGCGCCCTCGCCCTGGGCGCGGACAGGGTTGCGGCCGCGGTCGAAATCGAGGCGACAAGGAAGGGAATCAGGGCCGATCTGGTCAGGAACGGCTCGCGGGGGCTTTACTGGCTCGAGCCGATGATGGAAATGGAAACGGAGGAGGGCCGGGTCGCCTATGGATCCGTTTCTCCGAGGGACGTCGCCCCGATCTTCGATCTTGGGAAATCGCATCCCAGATTCCTGGGTAGAGCGGAAGAAATTCCCTACCTGAAAAATCAGCAAAGACTCACTTTCTCCAGATCCGGCATCACCGTTCCGCTTTCCATCGAGGATTATATCGCCAACGAAGGCTTTTCAGGGCTCGTGAATGCGCTGAAAATGACAGGAGCGGCGATCGTCAGCGCCGTCACGGAATCCGGGCTGAGAGGGCGGGGAGGGGCGGCTTTTCCCACGGGCATCAAATGGAAGACGGTTCTCGAAGCGGAATCCGACCTGAAATACGTGGTCTGCAATGCCGACGAGGGCGATTCCGGAACCTTCTCCGATAGAATGGTCATGGAAAATGATCCTTTCATGCTGATGGAAGGCATGATCATCGCGGGACTCGCGACGGGCGCGTCCTACGGCTATATCTACGTCAGATCGGAATATCCCCATGCCTGTTCGACCCTGCTCGAAGCCGCGGAAATTCTGGAAAAGGCCGGCTATCTTGGGGAATCCGTGCTGGATTCCGACAAATCTTTCCATATCGAAGTAAGGCGGGCGGCGGGATCCTATGTCTGCGGCGAAGAGACAGCCATGCTGGAATCGATGGAAGGAAGGCGAGGCATCGTGAGGGCGAAGCCCCCCCTTCCAGCGATTTCAGGCCTTTTCGGCAAGCCGACCGTCATCAACAACGTGATTTCATTTTCCGCGGTGCCGTTCATCCTTGCAAACGGAGCGGAAGCCTACCGGAATTATGGAACGGGAAGATCGCGAGGAACCCTGCCCATCCAGCTTGCCGGCAACGTGAAGCACGGGGGGCTGATAGAGCGCGCTTTCGGGGTGACATTGAACGAGCTGATCTACGAATACGGGGGTGGGACCGCTTCCGGCAGGCCGGTCAGGGCTGTCCAGGTGGGCGGGCCGCTGGGGGCCTACATTCCGGAATCGCTTTTCGACACGCAGCTCGATTATGAAGCTTTCATCAAGATAGGCGGCACCCTGGGGCACGGCGGTATCGTGGTCTTCGACGACAGCGTCGACATGATGGAACAGGCGAGATACGCGATGGAATTCTGCGCGATCGAATCCTGCGGGAAATGCACGCCCTGCCGCATCGGCTCAGTCAGGGGAATGGAAGTCATCGACGGGATCGCATCGGGATCGCAGCAGATCGGGCTGCTGCGCGACCTATGCGACACCATGCTGAACGGTTCGCTTTGCGCGATGGGGGGGATGACGCCCTATCCGGTTCTTTCCGCCCTGAACCATTTCCCGGAGGATTTTGCCGAAAGGAGGAAAAAATGAATCGAGAAACCGATCATGGCACGCCGGGAAGTAAATCGGAAAGGCTTTTGACGCTGGAAATAGACGGGATGAAAGTCGCGGTTCCTGAAGGCACTTCGGTGATGCGCGCAGCGAGCATCAATGGCACTGAAATCCCCAGGCTCTGCGCCACGGAAAGCCTGGAGCCTTTCGGTTCCTGCAGGCTCTGCCTCGTGGAAGTCGAGGGAAGGCGCGGATATCCCGCTTCCTGCACGACCCCTGTCGAAGAAGGCATGAAAGTCAGGACCCAGTCGGAAAAGCTCGCTCAAATCAGGCGGGGCGTCATGGAGCTCTACATTTCCGACCATCCTCTCGACTGCCTCACCTGCGCGGCGAACGGCAATTGCGAGCTCCAGGACATGGCGGGGGCAGTGGGTCTCAGGGAGGTCCGCTACGGCTATGAGGGGGCGAACCATCTGGAAAGCGAAAAGGACGAGTCGAACCCCTATTTCACCTACGATCCTTCGAAGTGCATCGTCTGCAATCGTTGCGTGCGGGCCTGCGAGGAAATCCAGGGGACTTTCGCCCTCACCATAGACGGAAGGGGCTTCGATTCCAGGGTTTCCGCAGGGCAGAACCAGCCTTTCATGGATTCGGAATGCGTCTCATGCGGAGCCTGCGTCCAGGTCTGCCCGACTGCCGCGCTCATCGAGAAATCCGTGATCGAAATGGGGCAGGCGGAGCATTCCGTGGTGACCACCTGCGCCTATTGCGGCGTGGGATGCGCCTTCAGGGTGGAAATGAAAGGAAGCGAAGTGGTGCGCATGGTCCCCTACAAGGAAGGCCGCGCGAACCACGGCCATTCCTGCGTCAAGGGGAGGTTCGCCTGGGGATATGCAACCCACAGCGACAGGATGCTCAAACCCATGATCAGGAAGAAGATCACCGATCCCTGGGCGACGGTTTCCTGGGAAGAGGCGATCAGTCATGCGGCTTCGGAATTCAGGAGGATACAGGAAAAATATGGGAAGAATTCGATAGGCGGCATCACTTCATCCCGTTGCACCAACGAGGAAACCTATCTCGTGCAGAAGATGGTGAGGGCGGCTTTCGGCAACAACAATGTGGATACCTGCGCCAGGGTCTGCCATTCCCCGACGGGATACGGGCTGAAACAGACGCTCGGCGAATCCGCCGGAACGCAGACCTTCGATTCCGTATTGAATTCCGATGTGATCATGGTGATCGGGGCCAATCCAACGGATGGGCATCCCGTCTTCGCTTCCCTGATGAAGAGAAGGCTGCGAGAAGGGGCCAGGCTCATCGTGGTGGATCCGAGAACCATCGATTTGGTGAGATCGCCCCATGTGGAAGCCGTTCATCATCTGAAGCTGAGGCCCGGGACCAACGTGGCGGTCGCCAATGCCCTCGCCCATGTGATCGTGACCGAAAGCCTTTTCGACGAGAAATTCGTCTCGGCGCGCTGCGAGGAAAAGGCTTTCCTGCAATGGAAGGAATTCGCGTCAAGGCATGAAAATTCTCCTGAGGCCGTTGAGGGGATCACGGGGGTCCCCGCGGATGAAATCCGGGCGGCTGCCCGGCTCTACGCCACAGGCGGGAATGCGGCGATCTATTACGGACTGGGCGTCACGGAACACGAGCAGGGTTCGACCATGGTGATGGCCATAGCGAACCTCGCCATGGCGACGGGCAACATCGGCCGGGAAGGGGTTGGGGTCAATCCCTTGAGGGGGCAGAACAACGTCCAGGGCTCATGCGACATGGGCTCGTTTCCCCACGAATTCCCGGGATACAGGCATGTTTCTGACGAAGCTGTTCGCAGCCTTTTCGAGAAAAGCTGGGGCGTATCCCTGCAGAGCGAGCCTGGCCTCAGGATCCCGAACATGTTCGATGCCGCCCTAGACGGAAGCTTCAGGGGACTCTACTGCCAAGGGGAGGACATTGCCCAGTCCGATCCGAACGTGAAGCATGTCTCGGCCGCACTTTTGCAAATGGAATGCGTCGTCGTTCAGGACATCTTCCTCAACGAAACGGCGAAATACGCCCATGTTTTTCTTCCCGGAGCTGCTTTCCTCGAAAAGAACGGGACTTTCACCAATGCGGAGCGGCGCATTTCCAGGGTCAGGAAGGTGATGAAACCCAAGGCGGGGAAGGAAGACTGGGAAGTCACCCTGGCGCTTTCGAACGCCCTGGGCTATCGCATGAATTACAGCCATCCCTCCGAGGTCATGGACGAGATCGCCTCCCTCACCCCGACATTCAAGGGCGTGAGCTTCGAGAAGCTGGACAGGCTTGGGAGCATCCAGTGGCCCTGCGACGAAGGGGCTCCCGAAGGCACGCCCGTCATGCATGTGGGACAATTCGTGCGCGGAAAGGGAAAATTCGTCATTACCCGGTATGTCCCGACGCAGGAAAAGGTCAATCGAAGGTATCCGCTGATCCTCACCACGGGGAGGATACTTTCCCAGTACAATGTGGGCGCCCAGACGAGAAGAACGGAAAACGTCATATGGCATTCCGAAGATCTGCTCGAAATCCATCCGCATGACGCCGAAGAGCGGGGAATTTCGGATGGGGACAGGGTATCCGTCTCCTCCAGGGCGGGGGAGACGGTCCTTCGCGCGAAGGTGACCGAAAAGATGCAGCCCGGCGTGGTCTATACCACGTTCCATTTCCCCGATTCCGGGGTCAATGTCGTCACCACGGAAAATTCGGATTGGGCGACGAACTGTCCCGAATACAAGGTGACCGCCGTGGAAGTGAAGAAGGCGGGCGGGCTTTCCGAATGGCAGAAGAAGCACAGGGACTTCTCTCTCGAACAGGAAGCCCTTCTGAAGGAGTCCATCGTTTGAAGCCGATAGCAGCCCATCGCCCTGTCGAACGCTGGCATGGGGGTTTTTTCGAACCCGGCGAAGACGACATCGCCGAGGAAGTCCCGGTCGCCCTCGAATACAACGGTATTTCCCATGCCGTGATGCTCGCCACCCCGGCCGACCTGGAAGACTTCGCCCTGGGATTCAGCCTTTCTGAGGGAATTCTCTCCGATGCCGAACAATTGACGCATATCGAAGTGGTCGATGCCGAAGACGGGGTCCGGCTGAGGATGACGATATCGGAAGAAGCTTTCGCTGCCTTCCAGTTCAGCGGCAGAAACATGGCCGGAAGGACGGGATGCGGCCTGTGCGGGGTGGAGACGCTCGATCAGGCGGTGAGTATTCCCAAACCCGTGCCAGACAGGTTCAGGATGAGTCCGAAGGCGCTCCATCTCGCCCTCGAATCCATGCCTGAATACCAGATGCTTCAGAAGAAAACAGGGGCGGCCCATGCTGCAGCCTGGGTGTCGAGCGAAGGGGAGATCCTTTGCGTCAGGGAAGACGTCGGCAGGCACAACGCCCTCGACAAGCTGATCGGATCCCTCGCTTCAAAAAGCACGGATTTCGGAAGCGGCGCTTTGCTGATCACGAGCCGGGCGAGTTACGAGATGGTGCAGAAGGCGAGCACGGTCGGGATGGAATTCATGGCTGCGGTTTCCGCTCCGACCAATCTCGCCAGGGAGCTTGCGCAGATCACCGGGCTCACGCTGATCGGCTTCGCTAGGAGGAACGGCCATACCGTCTATGCCCATCCTCACAGGATCGATCCCCATGGAGGCGTGAATGGACACTGAGAACCTGATCACCATGGCGAACAGGATAGGGGCTTTCTTCGAAGCCATGCCCGAACACGAGCAGGCCGTCATGGATGTCGCGCTGCATCTGAAGAAATTCTGGGAGCCCAGGATGAGGTCGGCCCTCCTGAAACATGTCGACGAATCGGGCGCTGCAATGCTGAAGCCCATCGTTGCAGAAGCCGTCACCAAGCATCGCGGGATGCTTTCCTGAAATAAAACCACCATCCACAAACTGCTTGCCACGAAGGCGGGAAGTGTATAGAATTCGCGGCTTTCCTGTTCCGGGTGTGAGAGGGGCGGGAAGAAGGGGGTTGCGGGAATGGGATAAAAGCTGTAAGATTC
>JAJZVB010000153.1 GCA_021845885.1 Pseudomonadota bacterium | reverse complement strand
AAAAATTTTGGAATAAAAAGGCGTCCTGGCGCGTCTAAGCCACATGATCAACTTCCGGGAGAGCGGATTTGCTTAGAAGAACATTCCTGAAAGGCGCGTTTGCAGCGGCGCTGGCCTTCCTGAAGCCTGGCGCGGTTCTGGCGTCGGTATGGAACAAGGCTGCATTCTCGGCCAAGTCGCGGTTCGAGGCCATGCTGGACGCGGGTTACAACGACGCCGAGGAGAGCGGCGACATCCTCATCAAGGCGCCCGAGATCGCGGAAGACGGGGCCATGGTGCCCGTGGAAGTCACCAGCAATATTCCTGGAACCACCTCCATGGCCTTCTTTGCGGAGAAGAATCCCAATCCCATGGTGGCTGATTTCGCCTTTTCCGACGGCGCATTGCCCTACATCTCGACGCATATCAAGATGGCCGAGACTTCGGTCTTCAGGGTCGCAGTGAAGGCGAACGGCAAGGTATACACGGCAGGCAGGGAAATCAAGGTCACCATAGGCGGATGCGGCGGCTGAACTGGAAATGGGAGAAGCGATGGACAACTCGATGAAAATGCGCGCAAAGATGCAGGGGGATGTGGCGGAGGTCAAGGTCCTGATCAAGCACATCATGGAAACGGGCCTGAGAAAGGACAAGGAAACGGGAAAACTCATTCCGGCCCATTTCATCAACCAGGTCGTGGCCACGTGCAACGACAAAACGGTTCTGGACATGCAATGGGGCGTGGCGATCTCTCAGAACCCTTTTTTCTCCTTCAAGGTCAAGGATACGAAACCTGGAGACAAGGTCACCGTCAGCGCGGTGGACAATCTGGGCACCAAATTTTACGGCGAAATCGCCGTGGCAGAGTGAAGATGAAGAAATTGCTGCTGGCTTGTTTCCTTCTGGGGCCGGCAATCGCTCATGCAGGTCCGGCCGAGGACAGGCAGGCGTTGCTCGATCGCTATGCGAAGGCGCTTCCGGGCATCAGGTTCGAAGATTACGTTTACGGCTCGCTCGCCATGAATCCCAAGGCGAAGAGCCAGTATGACGACATCATGGCTTTCCCCCCCTTTTCACTGGATGTCGATGAAGGCAGGCAAATGTGGGAAAAGCCTTTTTCCAACGGAAGGCATTTTTCCTCGTGCTTTCCTGGAGGGGGGCGGAATGTCGCCGGGAATTATCCGTATTACGACGAAGGCCGGGTGGTGACGTTCGAATCGGCGATCAATGCCTGCCTGGAAGCGAATGGGGAAAGGAAGCTGGAATACGGCGGAAAGGAAATGGGTCTGATCACAGCCTACGCAAAAAGCCTTTCGGACGGGATGAAAGTCGACGTCAAGGTGGAAGGGGCACGCGCGTTGGCCGCCTACGAGAAGGGGAAGCAATATTATTACGCCAGGCGCGGAAAGAAGAATCTATCCTGCGGGGCATGCCATGTCGAACAGGCGGGCGAACTCGTGCAAACCGACCGCATATCCATGCTGGTCGGTCAGGCGACCCATTATCCCGTATTCGTCGACGGCACGCGTGTGATGACGCTGCAGCAGCGTTTCAGGCAGTGCGAAGAAAATGCGGGCATGCAGCCGGCAAAAGCCGGCAGCGAAATTTATGACGATCTTGAATATTTCGTCACCTACATGAGCAACGGGCTGCCCATGGAAGTGCCGGTCTTCAGGAAATAAAAGGAGAACACATGTCGATGAATCGACGGGAATTCCTGCACATGCTGGCCATGGCTGCCGCCTCCGGCATGGTGCTGGGCAGCCGCTCGGCATTTTCAGCCTCGGGCGGTTACGATCTGCCTCCTTACGGCAATGTTTCGCTGCTGCACATCACGGACTGCCATGCCCAGCTGAAGCCGATCTATTTCAGGGAGCCCAGCGTCAACATCGGCGTGGGCGGCGGGAGAAACAAGGTGCCCCATCTGGTCGGCGAGAATCTGCTGAAGGCCTTCGGCATCAAGCCCGGGACGCCTGACGCCTATGCGTTCACCTGCCTCGATTTCGAGCATGCCGCGAAAGTTTACGGAAAGGTCGGAGGATTCGCCCATCTTGCGACGCTGGTGAAGAACATCAGGGCCAGTCGTCCGGGGTCTCTTCTGCTCGACGGCGGCGATTCCTGGCAGGGTTCTGCCACCGCGCTGTGGACGAAAGGGCAGGACATGATCGATGCCTGCAAGCTGCTCGGAGTCGACGTCATGACCGGGCACTGGGAATTCACTTACGGCGCCGACAGGGTCAAGGAAGTCGTCGACCGCGATTTCAAGGGAAAGATCGATTTCCTGGCGCAGAACGTCAAGACGGCCGATTTCGGCGATCCTGTTTTCAAGCACTATACGATCAGAATCATCAACGGCGTCCCTGTAGCCATCATCGGCCAGGCCTTCCCCTATACGCCCATTGCGAATCCCAGATACATGATCGCTGACTGGACCTTCGGCATCCAGGAAGAGAGCATGCAGCAGGTCGTGAACGAAGTGCGCGCGAAAGGGGCGGCCGTGGTCGTGCTGTTGTCCCACAACGGCATGGACGTCGACCTGAAAATGGCGAGCAGGGTCACCGGAATCGATGCCATCATGGGCGGGCATACCCACGACGGCGTGCCGGCACCGACGATCGTCAGGAATTCGGGCGGGCAGACCCTCGTGACCAATGCGGGATCGAACGGCAAGTTCCTGGGCGTGCTGGATTTCGATGTCAGGGGAGGCAAGATTGCAGGCACCCGATACAAGCTCCTTCCGGTATTCGCCAATCTTCTGCAACCCGATGCGGAAATGGCGGCCTTGATCGACAAGATGCGCGCGCCATACGAGGAAAAGCTTTCCGAAAAGCTCGCCGTCACCGAAGGCATGCTTTACCGGCGGGGCAATTTCAACGGCACTTTCGATCAGCTCATCCTGGACGCGCTGATCGAGGTGAAAGGCGCGGATGCGGCCTTTTCTCCGGGATTCCGCTGGGGCACCACGCTCCTTCCGGGTGAGGACATCACCATGGAGCACCTCATGGACCAGACCGCGATCACGTATCCCCAGTCTTCCACGCTCGAAATGACAGGGCAAACCATCAAGGCCATCCTGGAAGACGTGCTGGACAACCTGTTCAATCCGGATCCTTACAAGCAGCAGGGTGGGGACATGGTGCGGGTCGGGGGAATCACCTATACCTGCGATCTGAGTCAGGGCTACGGCAAGCGCATCGGCAATCTCATGCTGAAGGGGAAACAACTGGAAGCAGGAAAGAAATACAAGATCGCGGGCTGGGCGCCCGTTACGGAAGGCGTGAAGGGTGAACCGATATGGGATGTCGTCGCCGGCTATCTCAGGGACAAGAAAACGATTGCCCCCCGCAGCCTCAATGTACCCAGGCTCCTCGGCGTGGAAGGGAACGAGGGCATCATCGCCTGAACAGTCAATCAACCAAAGAAGAGGGAAACATGAAATCGATCATGAAACTGGTTTTGCTGGCCTTGCTGGGATTTTCCGCCATGCAGGTCAATGCGGAAGACGACTCTTTCGCGCCCGGAGGAACGGCAATCGATCACAGCACGATTCGCTACAACGATCTGAAAATCATCATGGACCTGAAGGCCAAGGATGTCGACTCGGTCAAGTACGCCACGATGGTCGCCACGCGC
>JAJZVB010000152.1 GCA_021845885.1 Pseudomonadota bacterium | reverse complement strand
AGGGAAAGAGCTCACATAGATTGCTGTCGGAATTTCCGCAGCTGAAGAAGCGATACTGGGGACAGCATTTGTGAGGAAAAGGGTATTGGGTTGCGTCGAGCGGGAATGTGACGGATGAGGTATGGAAGAAATACATTGAGGACCAAAAGCCCGAAGAGCCGGATGACAATTTTCGGGTGGTGTAAGTCGACCGAAGGTCGACATAACAGCGGCTTGAGCCGTAATTCCAAGCCCTCGCCTTTAGGCGAGGGTCGTTAACACATGCTGATAGCTGGAAATAAATTCATATCATTCCTTTACCATCCTTCCAAAAGGATCAGTTTTCGACTTTAATGGCCAGTTTTCGATTTTAATTGCAAGGAACAGGGAATCCATCCTGAGGAACTCCATGCCATGCTGGCACTCATAGCATGAGAGTGCTAGAATTATTTCCAGGAGGAAACCATGACCGAGAATGTTCTACCGATGCCGCTTCCGGGCGGCAGCCTGCAGAGCTACATCCAGGCAGTGAATAGGCTTCCCTACCTGACCCAGGAAGAGGAGCTCGATCTTTCGCGCAGGTTCAGGCGCGACAACGATATCGAGGCCGTGCGCAAGCTCATCCTTTCCCACCTCCGCGTGGTCGTATCCATCGCGCGTGGCTACATGGGCTACGGTCTTCCGCAAGCCGACCTGATCCAGGAGGGCAATATCGGGCTGATGAAGGCGGTGAAGCGCTTCGACCCCGAGAGGGGGGTGAGGCTGGTTTCCTTCGCCATCCACTGGATCAAGGCCGAGATTCACGAATTCATCATACGCAACTGGCGTCTGGTGAAAGTCGCGACGACGAAATCGCAACGCAAGCTTTTCTTCAACCTGAGAAGCCTGAAAGAGGGGCATGAATCCCTCAATCCCGACGAGATCAATCATATTGCCCGCTCGCTCAACGTCAAGCCTGAAGAGGTTTCGGAAATGGAAACCCGGCTTTACGGAAGGGACATTGCCCTGGAGCCGGCAGGCGAAGAGGATGAAGGCATCGCCCCGATCGCCTATCTGGCGGACGAAAATGCCGAACCCATGCAGCTTCTCGAAACCCGGCAGAAGGAAAAACTGCTGGGCGACGGGCTCGCTTCCGCGCTGGCAAGCCTGGATGAGCGGAGCCGCAGGATCATCGAGGCCAGGTGGCTCAAGGAAAACGAATCGGCGACATTGCACGAGCTTGCCGCAGAATTCAACGTATCCGCGGAGCGCATCAGGCAGATCGAGCAGAAGGCGATGGAGAAGATGCGCAGCGCCATGACCGCCTGATGACGAGGTACATCGATTCCTGCCCGGTGGGATGCAGATCGGAGTTCGCGCCCACTTCGCTGGTCCTGCCCGAAGGTCCCCTGTTGCGTTGCCCGGAATGCGGACAACTGGTCAGCCAGTCGACCGAAGAACGCTATCTCGAGTCGATGCAGGAATTCGACGATCCGAGGGGCACCCTTCCGGATTCAGCCTCCTCGAGCAGGCGCTTTGCGCTCGGGAAAAAATGGCTGGACAGGATTTCGCAGCTTCTGCAAAAAAGCCCTCGTGAAACCAGGCTCCTGGATGTGGGATGCTCGAGCGGCGCATTCCTTCATACGGCAAAAAAACTGGGATTTTCAGTGGAAGGCGTGGAGCCTGCGCCCAAGGCGGCGAAGGCCGCCTCCGATTCCGGCCTCCCGGTCCATTGCGGATTTCTCCAGGACATGAGTCTCCCACCGGAAAGTTTCGATGCGATTACGCTTTTCGAAGTGATCGAGCACTTGAAGGATCCTTCCAGCCTCGTCAGGGAATGCCGCAGGATCCTGAAGCCGGGAGGCATCCTGCTGGTGGGGACGGGAAACGCGGAAAGCTGGACGGTCTCGTCCGAAAAGGCCGGCTGGGAATATTTCAGCATCACGAATCACGGCGGGCATGTCAGCTTCTACAACCCGATATCGATCAGGAAGCTCGCGGAATCCTGCGGCTTCGAAACAGCCCGCATCGACACCCGGAATGTTCGTCTGGTCGAAAGGCATAACGCTTCGCCCGCGCTTTACAGGGTTTCCAAATTCGCCTCCGAACTCCTGAATTTCCCCGCGAAACTGTCGGGGAAGGGCCACGACATGCAGTCCTATTTCAGGAAGCCGCAGGCTTCCCCCCTGCAAAGCAGATAAAGCCTGTCGCCGCCGAGCTTGTAAACCTTGCGGGTTTTCCCCAAAGAAGGATTTTCCGAATAGGAAAGCACGAAGCCCGAATTCCATTTTTCCGGGGGAAAGGTGAGCGGCGCTTCAGGCCGCCTCAATACGTCCAGGTAACCCGTGACAGAAAGGCCGCTGGAACTGACATCGGTCACGTAGAGCGGGAAGCCCGCAGTTTCCCCGGCTATTCCCGTTGCCGCGTCGTAATAATTCTTCCCCCTGTAATGGCGCTGATAAAGGGGGAAAAGGACGAGCATGAAAAGCAGCTTGAACAAGAGCAATGCGCCCAGCACCCTGAGCGTCAATTTGATCCCGCTGCGCCAGATCAGGAAAGAAAAAAGAAGGGCGAAAAAAGGGTAAACGGGCATGCAATAGCGCACGCTGCTCTGCGGGGCAAGCCAATAGGGGAGGAAATTGCAGAAGGCGATCTGCGCTGCGAGCACGGCATCTTCATGCAATTTTTCCCTTTTCCTGAACAGGAAATAGACGGCCAGAAAGGCAGCGGGCGAAAGGCGGAGAAAGAGCTCGAGGGGGAAGCCCGCCAGCTCAGAAAGATATCCGCCGCCGAAGGAAAGCTTGGACACTATCTCCCCGAACATTCTCTGTCCCTGCCCCGAACTGGGGAGCAGTGAAAACCAGAGCGGGGGAAAAAGCAGGGCGGAAAAATTCAATATCAGGGAAGGTGCGCCCAGAAGGAAGGTTCTGTGCCGCCTCAAAAGGACGAGCGCGGACAGGCCGTAGAATACGTAAGCCGTCAATGCCTTGGAAAGAAAGGCGAGCTCCAGGCAAAGCAGTGCTGAAAGAAGCAGCCCGGTCTTCGCCTCCCTTGCCGCTATCCAGAGCAATGCGACGGAAGAGAAAACGAAGAAGGAAAAAAGCGGATCAACATAGGCCAGCCAGCCCCGGTAGAAGGCCACGTCGAAAAGGGTCAGATAGATCAGCGAGGAAAAAATGGCGAAATTCCTGTCTTGAGAAAGGCGGCTCGCAAGCCAATAAAGAACGATGCTGCTGCCTATCGTCGAACAAACCGCAATCGCCCGCGTCACTTCGAGCACATGGGACCAGCCGAAAACCCCGGAGAAGAACATGATCGTCCAGTTGAAAAGCGGATTGTGCCTGATGTTCGCGCCGTACATGACTTGCACGAGCCATGAGCCCGACCGGTGCATTTCCAGGGAGGAAATCGGAAAAATCGCCTCCTCGCCGACATAATAGAAGCCCAGTGCGGGAAGGAAGCTCAGTGCGGCGACGGCGAAGAAAAGCTTCAGCGTGCTTTCAGGACGCGCTTCAATTCGGAACATAGATCCCCTTCCTGTCCGCGCCTTCCTTCCAGAATTTCGCGAATATTTTTTCGTAGCAGGAATAAACGGCATGGTGCTGGTCGACGAATTCCTCGGCCGTGCACCCGTATTTCTCGGATTCCCCGGCATCGACGATGACCAC
>JAJZVB010000151.1 GCA_021845885.1 Pseudomonadota bacterium | reverse complement strand
ATAATAAACCGAATCGTCGCTCGGCAGGGCATCCATGGTCTTGAAGGAAAGGATCGCGGCGGCTTGCGCCAGGGCTTCGACGATCAGGACGCCGGGCATGACGGGATGATAGGGAAAATGCCCGGGGAAAAAGGGTTCGTTGACGCTGACGTTCTTGAGCGCGGTGATCTCTTTCCCGGGTTCGATCGAAATCACCCGATCCACAAGAAGGAATGGGTAACGGTGCGGCAGATATTTCAAAATTTCGTGGATGTCCATCAGGATTTTTTCCTTTCCAGGGATTCGATTTCCTTTTCAAGCTGGCGCACTCTTTCCGCCAGCCCGTTCAAATGCCGCAGCTGGGCTGAATTTCTGAGCCATTCCCGATGGGGGGCGAAAGGATAGATGGCGGTATAGGTCCCCGGTTCATCGATCGATTTCGTGATCATCGTTCCCGCAGAAATGTCGACATGATCGGTGATGTTCAAATGTCCGAGGATCATTCCGCTGCCACCTATCTTGCAGTATCGCCCGATTTTCGTGCTGCCCGCAATGCCCGTGCATCCCGCGATCGCCGTATGCTCGCCGATCACGACGTTATGGGCGATCTGCACCTGATTGTCGATCTTGACGCCGTTTCCTATGACCGTGTCGTCGAGCGCTCCCCTGTCCACCGTGGTATTCGCCCCGATTTCGACATCGTCGCCGATCAGCACCTTTCCGATCTGGGGAATCTTGAACCATTTTCCCTCGTCCATGGCGAGGCCGAAACCGTCCGCGCCGATCACGGCACCCGAGTGGACGACGCAGTTTTTGCCTAGGATGCAGCCATCGTAAATCGTCACGCCGGGATAGACCAGGGTATGGTCTCCTATCTCGGCATGTTCCCCTATAGTGCAGGAGGCGGCGATTTTCGCGCCACGCCCGACTTTCGCATGCCGGCCTACGAAGCAATGCGGGCCGATCGACGCCATGGGGTCGATTTGCGCGCCTTCCTGAACCACCGTGCTCGGGTGTATTCCAGGCGCAACCTCGGGAGCGGGATTCAGGAAGGCGGACACTTTCGCAAAATACAAATAGGGATTGTCGCAGACGATCCTCGGCTTCGAGGTCGCCTCCCTGTCCTTTTTCCCGAGAATGACGCAGGCCGCAGCGGAATGCTCCAGCTGCTGCCTGTATTTCCCGCTGGAAAGAAAGGAAAGATCCCCAGAGCCTGCGCTGGCGAGCGTCGCCACCCGGCAGATTCGGGTTTCCCCGTCCCCGAGGAGTTCCCCTCCGAAGCGCCCGACAATATCGGATAGCCGGATACCT
The DNA here is from genome assembly GCA_021845885.1 of Pseudomonadota bacterium. GTDB lineage: Bacteria > Pseudomonadota > Gammaproteobacteria > Burkholderiales > JABEVD01 > JABEVD01. The sequence continues at coordinate 2,373 of JAJZVB010000151.1, read as the reverse complement.
TGGTGGATCATGAGGTCATTTCTCGTTGGCCAGCGCCTTGATCACCTTGTCGGTAATGTCGATCTTCGGGCTCCTGTAAACCGCTTCCTGCAAGATCAGGTCATATTTTTCCGATTGCGCAATGCTGGTGATCGCCTTGTTGGCTTTCTCGATGACGGCCGCGAGTTCCTCGTTCTTCCTGAGATTGAGGTCTTCCCTGAACTCGCGCTGCATGCGCTGGAAATCACGGCTCAGGTTGGCGAGGTCGCGCTCCTTGGCGGCCCTGTCCGAATCGGACATGGTCATTCCCTCCCTGTCGAGCTGGGCCTGAAGATCCTTGGCCTGTTTCGCCATTTTTTGCAGGTTTTGATCTCTTGCTGCGAACTCCTTTTCTATTCTTTTCTGGGCGGCTATGGCGGGCGCAGACTCCCTCAAAACCCGCTCGGTATTGACGATCCCGATCCTGATTTCGTCAGCAAGCGCAATTGACGCCCCTGCGGCAAGAACCATTGCGACTAAACCTGCATAAATCCTTTTCAATTTAATCTCCTGATTCGAAATTAAAATATGTTGCCCAGCATGAACTGGAATCTTTGGATGTTATCCAAAGGCTGGGGATTGATCGGCTGGGCGATGCTGAACTTGAGCGGGCCTACAGGGGAAATCCAGGTCAGCGCAATCCCCGCGGCATAACGCAGTCCCCCTGCCTGCAACGGAACCTGGGTATTGCCATAAACCTGCCCTCCATCGACGAACGTGGAGAGCCGAACCGATTTCTGGTCCTTGATGCCAGGCATGGGAAAATAGATTTCCGCACTCCCAATGACCATCTTGTTGCCGCCTATAGGCTCATCATAGATGTCTTTCGGCCCGAGTGAATTGATGTCGTAGCCGCGCACCGAACCCACCCCGCCCGCATAGAAATTGTCGAAGAAAGGCAGGGGCCTGCCGCCATACCCGCCGCCTATGCCGAACTGGCCATTGAGCATCAGGGTGAAATCCTTGTAAAGGGTATGGAACCACATGTCCTGGGCAGTGAGCTTGTAATACTTGAGCGAGCCGCCGGGCAGGCCCATTTCGACATAGGCGTTCTTCATGCTGCCTTCCGTCGGGAAAAAGGCGTTGTTGCGCGTATCCCGGGACCAGCCTACCGTGCCCTTTATGGTGCTGTTGCTGTTGCCGAACTGCTGGATGAACTGCGAATACAAGGGCGACGTGAAGACCGGGTAAATCGCCCCGTAATAATACGGATAAAGGGCGGCGTAATTGGTCAGGTTGATGGTCGTTTCTTCCAGGCCGATACCGTAATGGATGATGTCGTTGTCCGTGATCGGAACGCCGTAGCGCAACATCGCGCCGACCGTATCCGTGTTGTACTGCCCGAGCATCAGGGCCGAGGGATTGACGACCCGCTTGTAAAGGTCAAATCCCCTGCTGGTTCCGGCATCCGTGTAATAGGGATTGGTGTAGGAGAAAGAGTATATGGTGTTCAGGATGCTGGTGTTGACCTGGATGGAAGCCTGGTTCCCCGTGCCGAAGATGTTGTTTTCGGAAACCGATCCCGAGAGAATGAGCCCTTCTGCGCTCGCAAATCCCGCGCCGACCGATATGTTGCCCGTCGGCCTTTCCGTGACATTCATGTTGAGGTCGACCTGATCGTTCGTGCCGATCACGGCAGGCGTTTCGATGTTGGCGTCGGAGAAGTAACCCAGCCTGTCCACGCGGTCCTTGGATTCCTTGATCTTCTGACCCATGTACCAGCCGCCTTCCATTTGCCTGAATTCGCGTCTGACCACTTCGTCCTTGGTTCTCGTGTTGCCTGTGATGTTGATGCGCCTGACATAGACACGGTGCCCCGGATCGATCGAGAAGGTGAAGGCCGCGGTATGATTCTTCTTGTCCAGGTCGGGAATGGCGTTGACGTTCGCGAAGGCATAGCCTTCATCCCCGAGCCTGTCGCTGATGCTCTTGATGGAATCGGTCACCTTCTCCCTGTTGAAAATCTCGCCCTTCTTGACGGTGACGAGCTTTTCCAGTTCGGCTTCCGGAATCAGCTTGTCGCCGGCGAATTTCACCCCGCTGATGGTGTATTTCGGCCCCTCGGTGAGGTTGATCACGATATAGATATCCTTCTTGTCCGGCGTGATCGAGACATTGACCGAATTGATGGCAAATTCGAGATAGCCGCGGTTCTGATAGAAGGCGCGAAGCTTTTCTTCGTCTGCGGAAAGCTTGGTTTTCGAATACTTGTCGTCGTCGGTGAACCAGGAGAGCCAGTTCGGGGTGGAGAGGGAAAACAGATCGAGCAGATCCTTTTCCTTGAAATCATGATTCCCTATGATGTCGATTTTGTGGATCTTCGCCACATCTCCTTCCGTGATATTGAAGCTGACC
>JAJZVB010000033.1 GCA_021845885.1 Pseudomonadota bacterium | reverse complement strand
CGAAGCCTACAAGGCGAAGACCGGAATCGGCCTCAACTACCAGTCCATCGGCTCCGGCGGCGGCATCAAGCAGATCAACGAAAAGACCGTTGACTTCGGCGCGTCCGACATGCCCCTCACCCCCGACGTCCTCGAGAAGGACGGCCTGATGCAATTCCCCGCCGTGATGGGCGGCGAAGTGCTGACAGTCAACCTGCCCGGCATCAAGAAAGGTGAAATCAAGCTCAACGGCAAGGTCATCGCCGACATCTATTTGGGCAAGATCAAGAACTGGAGTGACCCCGCCATCAAGGCGCTCAACAAGGGCGTCAAGCTGCCCGACATGAAAATCACGGTGGTGCACCGTTCCGACGGCTCCGGCACCACCTTCATCTTCACCAATTACCTCTCGAAAGTCAGCCCCGAATGGAAGGTCAAACCGGGCATGGGCACCTCGGTTGACTTCCCCGTCGGCGTGGGCGGCAAGGGCAACGAAGGCGTCGCTTCCTACGTCCAGCGCATCAAAGGCTCGATCGGCTATGTCGAATATGCCTATGCGCTGCAGAACAACATGGTTTACACCCAGCTCGAAAGCCGCGACGGCACCTTCCTGATGCCGACCAGCGACACCTTCCAGGCTGCTGCCGCCGGTGCAGACTGGGAGCACGCCCCCGGATTCTACGAAATCCTGACCAACGAGGAAGGCAAGAAGTCCTGGCCGATCACCGGCGCAACGTTCATCCTGATGCACACCGTTCAGGAAAAGCCGGCCAATGCCAAGGAAGTGCTGAAGTTCTACTCCTGGGCCTATGACAACGGCGGAAAAATGGCCGAAGACCTGGTCTATGTTCCAATGCCCGCCCCTGTCGTGAAGCTGATCAGGCAGGCCTGGCACGACAAGATCAAGGATACTTCCGGAAAGCCCGTCTGGAACTGAAATTTATAACGCAACTTGATCTATAATAAGGGGCCATTTTCGGCCCCTTTTAATTCAGAACGATCTCAATGACCAATCAAATAACTGAATCGAAGGAAAAGCGCCAGGTTTTTTTCGATCTCGCATTCAAGCTCACCACCCGGTTTTTTGCTTTCACCGTCCTCGCCCTGCTTGCCGGCATCATCGTCGAACTCTTCATCGGTGCCATGCCTGCGATTCACGCATTCGGCTGGAAGTTCTTCACCAGCACGGACTGGGATCCGGTCAACGTGAAGTTCGGCGCGGTCGTCCAGATCTACGGCACGCTGGTGACCTCTGCGATCGCGCTCGCGATCGGCATCCCGGTCAGCTTCGGCATTGCGCTCTACCTCACGGAATTGTCCCCGACATGGTTGAAGCGCCCGCTCGGCATCGCCATCGAACTGCTCGCCGGCATTCCCAGCATCATCTACGGCATGTGGGGTCTTTTCGTTTTCGCCCCGCATCTGGCCGATCATTTCCAGCCCTGGCTGATTGACCACCTCGGCAACCTGCCCGGGATCGGCATGCTCTTCCAGGGCGCGCCGATGGGCATCGGCATGCTCACGGCCGGGATCATTCTCGGCATCATGATCATTCCCTTCATCGCCTCGGTCATGCGCGACGTTTTCGAAATCGTCCCGCCCACGCTCAAGGAATCCGCCTATGCGGTCGGCTGCACGACCTGGGAAGTGGTATGGAACGTCGTGCTGCCCTATACCAAGATCGGCGTCGTGGGCGGCATCATGCTCGGGCTGGGGCGTGCGCTCGGGGAAACGATGGCCGTGACCTTCGTCATAGGCAATGCGCAAAATCTCAGCTTTTCGCTGCTCGATCCGGGCAGCAGCATTGCCTCAACACTCGCCAACGAATTCAACGAAGCTTTTGGAAAAGTCTATACGGCATCCCTGATCGAACTTGGGCTGATCATGTTCGTCATCACCTTCTTCGTTCTGGCCCTTTCCAAGCTGCTCCTGTACGAGCTGGGCAAGCGCGAAGGCGAGAAAACCTGAGGAATGCCATGAATCTATACCACAAACGCCGCTTCATTAACGGCCTGAACCTGACGCTTTCCATGGTGGCCATGGCATTCGGCCTGTTCTGGTTGGGCTGGATACTCTGGACGCTCGTCGACAGGGGATTGGCCAGCGTGACGCTCGACGTGTTCACCAAAATGACCCCGCCCCCCGGGAGCAGCGGAGGTCTGCTGAACGCCATGGCGGGAAGCATCTTCATGACGCTCGCGGGCATCGTCATCGGCACGCCCATAGGCATATTCGCCGGGACCTATCTGGCCGAATACGGCCAGAAAGGCTGGCTTTCCCCCACCACCCGCTTCATCAACGACATCCTGCTTTCCGCCCCTTCCATCGTGATCGGCCTTTTCGTCTACGAGGTCTATGTCGCCTCGACCCATCATTTTTCTGGATGGGCAGGGGCCTTCGCGCTCGCCCTGATCGTCATCCCGGTCGTGGTGCGCACCACAGAGAACATGCTGAAGCTCGTTCCCAACGGCTTGAGGGAAGCAGCCTTCGCGCTGGGCGCGCCGCAATGGAAGGTCATCATGCTCGTGACGCTGAGAGCCTCGAAAGCGGGGATCGTCACGGGCATCCTGCTCGCCCTGTCCAGAATCAGCGGCGAAACCGCGCCGCTGCTTTTCACCGCGCTCAACAATTCGTTCTGGAGCGCGAACATGAATGCGCCCATGGCGAACCTTCCCGTGGTGATTTTCCAGTTCGCCATGAGCCCTTACGACGACTGGCACAAGCTCGCCTGGGCCGGTGCCCTTTTGATCACCTTCGGCGTGCTCGGGCTCAACATATTGACCCGTTTCGTTTTCAGAAGCAAAACCACTTTACATTGAAAATACGACTATGGAATCCCTGAAATCGCTCAAGCCGAAAATCGAGGTCCGCAACCTCAATTTCTATTACGGCAAATACCATGCGCTGCGATCGATCAATCTTGCCATGCCCGAGAAGAAAGTCACTGCCTTCATCGGCCCTTCCGGATGCGGGAAATCGACCCTGCTCAGGACCATGAACTGCATGTACGCGCTCTATCCCCACCAGAAAGCGGTAGGGGAAATCCTGATCGATGGGGAAAACATCCTCGACGGGAAAAGGGATCTCAACAGTCTGAGGGCGAAAATCGGCATGGTTTTCCAGAAGCCCACCCCTTTCCCGATGTCGATTTACGACAACATCGCCTTCGGCGTCAAGCTCCACGAGAAGCTGAACCGCAGCGACATGGACGACCGAGTCGAATGGGCGCTCAAAAAGGCGGCCCTATGGGATGAAGTGAGGGACAAGCTGAAGCAGAGCGGCGACAGCCTCTCCGGCGGGCAGCAGCAGCGCCTTTGCATCGCCCGGGGCATCGCCGTCAAGCCCGAAGTGCTGCTTCTGGACGAGCCCGCATCCGCCCTCGACCCGATTTCAACCGCCAGGATCGAGGAACTCATTTCCGAGCTGAAGGAAGACTACACCATCGTCATCGTGACCCACAACATGCAGCAGGCTGCGCGCGTTTCGGATTACACCGCCTACCTCTATCTCGGCGAGCTGATCGAATTCGGGGAAACCACTTCGATCTTCACCACGCCGAAACAAAAGGCGACGGAAGACTACATCACGGGCCGATTCGGCTAGCCTGCGGCGTCCCTGACCGCCTTCGCGATCGAATCCGCCCAGTAGCGCACGCGCTCCTCGGACTTGCCTTCGACCATGACGCGGATCAGGGGCTCCGTCCCGGAGGCGCGCAGCAGCACGCGCCCCATCCCTTCGAGATCCTTTTCCGCCGCGTCTTTCGCCCTCATCACCGATTCGTTCTTTTCGAATTCGTTTTTGCTTGCGACCTTGACGTTCACGAGGATCTGAGGATAAAGGGAGAGATCCGAAGTCAACTCGGAAAGCGTGGCGTTTTCCTGCCTCATGGCGTGGAGCACCTGAAGGGCGGAGACGATGCCGTCGCCCGTCGAATGCCTGTCCAGGCAGATGATGTGGCCCGAGCCTTCCCCGCCCACCTGCCATTCGTTTTTCTGCAATTTTTCCAGGACATACCGGTCGCCGACCCTGGCGCGCTCGAAGGGAATGCCGCATCTTTCCAGAGCATGTTCGACGGCGAGATTGGTCATCAATGTGCCGACCACCCCCCCCTTCAATGTGCCGTTCTGTTTCCTGTGCAGGGCCAGCACGTAAAGCAGCTGATCGCCGTCGTAAATCACGCCCTGCCTGTCGATCATCACCACCCTGTCCCCGTCGCCGTCGAAAGCGATGCCGAGATCGGCGTTTTCTTCCAGCACGGCCTCACGCAGCGTCTCCGGATGGGTTGCGCCGCATTCACGGTTGATGTTGAGACCGTCCGGGGATACGCCTATCGCGATCGCGTCAGCCCCGAGTTCGTGGAATACATGCCTGGCGATATGATAGGTTGCACCGTGGGCGCAGTCCACCACAATGCGCATTTCCCTCAGGTCGAGATCGAAGGGGAAAGTGCTCTTGCAGAATTCGATGTACCGGCCTGCCGCATCGCTGATTCTTCTCGCCCGGCCGAGATGCCTGGAAGGCATGGTCTCGATCGGATCCGCCATGCCTTCCTCGATGGCCTTTTCCACATCGTCGGCCAGCTTGCTGCCCGTTTCGGAAAAGAACTTGATGCCGTTGTCCTCATAGGGATTGTGGGAAGCACTGATGACGATGCCGGCCTGAAGGCGAAGCGCTCTGGTCAGATAGGCCACTGCCGGGGTGGGGACCGGGCCTGCCAGAAAAACGTCCACCCCTGCAGCCGACAATCCGGCCTGAAGCGCCGATTCAAGGAGATAGCCGGAGACTCGCGTATCCTTGCCTATCAGCACGGTCGGCCTTTCATCCTTGGCCAGATGCCAGTCCTTCGACATCAGCCTTTTCCCCGCGGAATAACCGAGATGCATCATGAATTCCGGCGTGATCGGCAATTCGCCGACTTTCCCTCTCACGCCGTCCGTGCCGAAATACCGTCTTCCCATTTCTTTCCCTCTATTGCATTGAATACCGAAAGCGCATCCTTCGTTGCCGCCACATCGTGAACCCTGACGATGGAAGCGCCCTTCACGACGGCCATGAGGGATGCGGCGACACTGGCATGGACTCTTTCTTCGACCGTTCTTCCCGTGATCGCCCCGAGCATCGATTTCCGCGAAAGCCCGGCGAGTATGGGGATTCCCGTTTCCCTGAATCTGTCGAGATGCCTCAGGATTTCGAGATTCTGTTCCAAATTCTTGCCGAAACCGAAGCCCGGATCGATCACCAGCCTTTCCCTTGCGATGCCGCTGAATATCGCCGTGTCGACCCGATCCCTCAGGAATCCCCCGACCTCTTCGAGCACATCATTATAGCTCGGCGCAAGCTGCATGGTCGAGGGCTCCCCCTTCATGTGCATCAGGCAGACCGCAACATCGCTTCGCGCCAGGAAATCCATGTCCATACCCTGCAATGCATGGATGTCGTTGATCATGGAGGCGCCCGAGTCCATCGCTTCCTGCATGACCCGCTTTTTCGTGGTATCGACGGATACCGGAACATTCTCCCTGGCCAGCGCTTCAACGACCGGGATCACCCTGGCAAGCTCCTCTTCAAGGGATACAGGAAGCGCGCCGGGACGGCTGGATTCGCCGCCGATGTCGACGATGTCCGCGCCTTCCCCGAAAAGACGAAGCGCATGCCTTATCGCCGAATGGCCTGATAGATATTTTCCCCCGTCGGAGAAGGAATCTGGGGTGACATTGATTATCCCCATGATCAGGGGGCGGTCCAGCTTGAAACGATATTTGCCGCAGAGTAGCATGAAAAGAAGGGCACCGAAGTGCCCTGGTTCAGACTGCCGCCGCAGGCTTCGCGCTGCTCGCGCTGCTGCCGTCCGAAGGCGTGGTGGGCGCAGCGGACTGCTGGGAAGGTTTCGGCGGCCTCGGCGCCCTGCCTTCCATGATGTCGCCGATCTGGTCCGCATCGATCGTTTCCCATTCGAGCAGTGCTTTCGCCATGACTTCCACCTTGTCGGCGTTCTCCTCGAGCAGCCTTCTGGCCAGCCTGTACTGGTTCTCGATGATGCTGTGGATCTCGTTGTCGACCTTCTGCATGGTCGCCTCCGACAGATTCTTGTGCGTGGTGACGGAACGCCCGAGGAAAACCTCGCCCTCGTTCTCGCCGTAGACAATGGGGCCCAGCGTGTCGCTCATTCCCCATTGCGTCACCATGCGGCGGGCGAGGTCCGTGGCCCGCTCGATGTCGTTCCCCGCCCCCGTGGTCATCTGATTCATGAACAATTCCTCGGCGATCCGTCCACCCATCAGCACCGCGATATTCTTCAGGATGTGATCGCGATTCATGCTGTAGCGGTCTTCCTGAGGCAATTGCATGGTGACGCCGAGCGCGCGCCCGCGTGGTATGATCGTGACCTTGTGCACGGGATCCGTCCCGGGAAGGAGCCTTGCCACGATCGCATGCCCCGACTCGTGATAGGCGGTATTTTTGCGCTCCTCCTCCGGCATCACCATGGAACGGCGCTCCGCGCCCATCATGATCTTGTCCTTGGCGCGCTCGAAATCCTCCATGTCGACGAGGCGCTTGTTGGTTCTTGCGGCGAAAAGCGCAGCCTCGTTCACCAGATTGGCGAGATCGGCTCCGGAGAATCCGGGCGTGCCGCGCGCCAGAACCGGCGCCGAGACGTCCGGGGCGATCGGCACTTTCCTCATGTGGACGAGCAGAATCTGCTCGCGCCCCCTGATATCCGGCAGGGGCACGACGACCTGCCTGTCGAACCGGCCGGGCCTGAGCAATGCCGGATCGAGCACGTCCGGGCGGTTGGTTGCCGCGATCACGATCACGCCGGATGCGCCCTCGAAGCCGTCCATCTCGACCAGAAGCTGGTTGAGCGTCTGTTCGCGCTCGTCGTTTCCTCCGCCGAGCCCCGCGCCGCGCTGCCTGCCCACTGCATCGATCTCATCGATGAAAACGATGCAGGGCGCATGTTTCTTCGCCTGCTCGAACATGTCGCGCACGCGGGACGCGCCCACGCCCACGAACATTTCGACGAAATCCGAACCCGAGATGCTGAAGAAAGGCACCTTGGCCTCCCCTGCGATCGCCCTCGCAAGCAGGGTCTTGCCGGTTCCCGGGCTGCCCACGAGCAGCACGCCGCGCGGGATCCGCCCGCCCAGCTTCTGGAATTTCGTAGGATCCCTCAGGAAATCCACCAGTTCGCTCACTTCCTCCTTGGCTTCCTCGCAGCCGGCGACGTCAGCGAAAGTGATCTGGTTGGCGCTCTCGTCCAGGAGCCTCGCCTTGCTTTTCCCGAAGGAGAAAGCGCCGCCCTTTCCGCCGCCCTGCATCTGCCTCATGAAGAAAATCCAGACGCCGATCAAAAGCAGCATCGGGAACCAGGAGACGAAAATATTCATCAGCATGGAAGGCTCTTCCTCCGGCTTGGCTTCGATCAGCACGCCGTATTTCAAAAGGTCGCTGACCAGCCAGGGGTCGGAAGGCGAATAAGTGACGAATTGCTTGCCGTCCGTCCTGACGCCCTTCAACAAATGCCCCTCGATCGTCACCTTGGCGACCTGTCCCTGCTTCACCTCGCCGATGAACTGGGAATATTCCAGCTGTCCCTGGGCCGCATGTCGCGCACTGAACTGGTTGAAAACCGACATCAGCACGAGCGCGATGACGAGCCAGATGACAATGTTTTTCAGCAGACTGTTCAACGTAACTCCTTAACGACTGTCCAAGTTTAATTCTAAACCGATTTTAACCAATATGTAACGAAATTATTGGGTTTTTTCCCATCCCGAGAAGGTAAACCTCGGTGCTCCTGTCTCTCGACGCCTTGGGCTTTCTCGCGTGGACCGATTTGAACTGGCCTTTCATGATTTTCAGATAATCATCGAAACCCGAGCCCTGAAAGACTTTGACCAGGAAATTCCCTGCCGGTTTCAGATGATTCACAGAAAATTCGAGGGCGAGCTCGGCAAGATGCATGCTTCTGGCCTGGTCCGTGACCTCTACACCGGATAGATTGGGGGCCATGTCGGAAATTACAAGGTCGACTTCCTTTCCTTCCAGGCTTTTTTCCAGATTCCCGAGCACTTCATCCTCCCTGAAGTCGCCCTGGATGAAAGTCACTCCGCTGATCGGGATCATGGGCAGGATGTCGAGCGCGAAGACCTTCGCGCCCATCTCGGCTGCGACCTGGGACCAGCCCCCGGGCGTCGATCCAAGATCGACTATCGTCATCCCGGGTTTGATGAGCCTGTCCCTTTCGATGATCTCCATCAGCTTGAACGCGGACCGCGAGCGGTAGCCCTCACTCTTGGCCCGCTTGACGTAATGATCCGTGACATGTTCGCGCATCCAGGCGCGGCTGGTCTTGCTTCTTTTCATCGGTTAAAATAGTCGATTTGGAAACAGCATGCTCAGTCCCGCCCAGAAACGCTTCCTTTCAGCAAAAGCCCACTCCCTCGATCCCGTCGTCATCATCGGCAGGAACGGCCTCACGAAATCCGTCCAGGATGAAGTCGACACGGCGCTGAAAAGCCACGAACTCATCAAGATCAGGATCCTTTCAGCAGAACGAGAGGAAAGGGAAACGATGCTCGAAACCGTCTGCGCAGCACTCCATGCCCATCCAGTCGGGCATGTGGGCAAGATCCTGGTCGTCTACAGGCGCGCTGAAAAACCCGGACTGATCCTGCCCTAATTCTTCTTCCTCGAAAGCACGAGAAAAAGACCGAGCAGGCTCTGGATCAGGTAAAGAATGCTGGATATGCCGTGCCAGGCCCTGAACCTGTCCTTGAAAACGCTCTGCATCACGTCCCTGGGCAGGGCTTCCTCCTTCAGATGCTCGATGACGGGCTGGATGCCGAAATGGCCTGCTATGGTCAGGATCAGCATCAGCAGGACAGCCCAGAAGTAGCCTTCCTTCAAAGCGGATCCGCCCGAAAGGTAGATCCTGTAAATCAACAGGTAGAAGCCGCAAACCATGCCGATATAGGCGATTATGGCAAACATCCTGCCCGCGAGCATGCCGGCCAGCATCCTGTCCGAAAGCGAAGCGAACAATACCGGGGCGGCCATGTAGCCCGTGATCCAAAGCCCGCCCACCCAAAGCGTGATGGCGATATCCTGCAGGCTTTGCCCCGGATTTTTCATCAGAGGTATTTCACGTCGAGTATTTCGAGTTCGCGCACGCCGCCCGGGGCCATCACTTCGGCGACATCGCCTTCCGATTTGCCGATGAGGGCCCGGGCTATGGGAGAACTTACCGAGATTTTGCCCATTTTGATGTCGGCCTCGTCGTCTCCGACGATCTGGTAGGTCACGATCTCGCCCGAATCGAGATCCTCGAGTTCGACAGTCGCGCCGAAAACGCAGCGCCCGTCCGCATCGAGCAGCGCGGGATTGATGATCTGGGCATTGGAAAGCTTCGCCTCGAGTTCCGCTATCCTGCCCTCGATGAAGCTCTGCCTGTCCTTCGCCGCATCATATTCCGCATTTTCGGAAAGATCGCCGTGCGATCTCGCCTCGGCGATCGCCGCGATCACGTTGGGCCGCTCGACCGTTTTCAGATGATGCAGTTCGGCCCTCAGCATTTCAGCCCCGGTCACCGTCAATGGAATCTTGTTCATGTCTGTTCCTTCAAAATTGATGCTTGTGCAATCCCTGAATGCTGTAGGCATTGAGTTCCTGCATATGCTGTATGCCTATGCAGGCCGCCCTCGCTTCGGACATCGTCGTGTAATAGGTCACCCGCCCGTGCAGCGCGGCATTCCTGATCGAATAGGAATCCCTGATCGCCCCCTTCTTTTCCTCGACGGTGTTGACAATGAGGTCGATTTCCCCGTTCTTGATCATGTCGACGATATGGGGGCGGCCTTCCGCCACCTTGTTGACCGTGAAAACAGGGATGCCTGCCTGGGAAAGCTCATGCGCCGTTCCTCTCGTGGCATAAATCGCGAAGCCGAGCGAATGGAGGATCCTGGCGACTTCGACAGCCTTGGGCTTGTCCATCTGCTTCACGCTGACGAAGGCATTGCCCGATCTCGGCAGTTTCACGCCCGCGGCCAGCTGGGATTTCACGAAAGCCTCGGGAAAAGACCTTCCCACCCCCATGACTTCCCCTGTCGATTTCATTTCCGGACCCAGAAGCGTATCGACTCCCGGGAACTTGATGAACGGGAAAACGGCTTCCTTGACCGAATAATGGGAAGGAATCACTTCGTCGTACACGCCCTGCTCGTCCAGGCTCATTCCGGCCATGGCGCGCGCCGCGATCTTGGCGAGCGGCAGTCCCGTCGCCTTCGACACGAAAGGAACGGTGCGGGAGGCCCTGGGATTCACTTCCAGCACGTAAACATCCCCCCCCTGTATGGCGAACTGGATGTTCATGAGGCCGACCACTTCGAGCGCCTGAGCAAGCAGTACGGTCTGCCTCCTGAGTTCTTCCTGGATGGAAGCCGAAAGCGAAAAAGGCGGAAGCGAGCAGGCCGAATCCCCCGAATGCACGCCGGCTTCCTCGATATGCTCCATGATGCCGCCGATCAGCACCCTTTTTCCGTCGCTGACCGCATCCACGTCCACTTCGAGCGCATCGTTGAGAAAGCGGTCCAGAAGCACGGGCGAATCGTTCGACACGCTCACCGCCTCCTTCATGTAGCGCTCCAGATCCTCCCGCCTGTGGATGATGCGCATCGCGCGCCCCCCCAGCACATAGCTCGGCCTCACCACGAGCGGATAGCCGATCTCGACGGCGAGCCTCAAAGCCTCTTCTTCGTTCCTTGCCGTCCTGTTGGGCGGCTGCCTGAGGCCTAGCCTCTCGATCATTTTCTGGAAGCGTTCCCGATCTTCCGCGCAATCGATCATGTCGGGGCTGGTGCCGATGACGGGCACCCCTGCCGCTGCGAGATCTTCTGCAAGCTTCAATGGCGTCTGCCCGCCGAACTGGACGATGACGCCCACGGGCTGCTCGATCGCCACGATCTCGAGCACGTCTTCCAAAGTCAAAGGCTCGAAATAGAGCCTGTCGGACATGTCGTAGTCGGTCGAAACGGTTTCCGGATTGCAGTTCACCATGATCGTCTCGAAGCCGTCGGAACGCATGGCGAGCGCCGCATGCACGCAGCAGTAGTCGAATTCTATGCCCTGCCCTATCCTGTTCGGCCCGCCGCCCAGCACCATGATCTTCTTCCTGCCGGAAGGACGGGATTCGCATTCCTCTTCGTAGGTCGAATAAAGATAGGCGGTTTTCGTGTCGAATTCCCCGGCGCAGGTATCCACCCGCTTGTAAACGGGATGAAGATCCATGGCCCAGCGTTTGTTTCTGACTTCCTCCTGGGTGCATGACAAAAGCCTGGCAAGCCGCCTGTCCGAAAATCCCGACCTTTTCAGCTTCCTCAATTCGTCATGACCGAGGTCGTCGAGCCCGCTTCCCTTCAATGCATTTTCCTGCAAGACCAGGTCCTCGATCTGGGCGAGAAACCAGGGGTCGATCTCGGAAAGGTTCCTGATTTCCTCGAAGCCGAAACCGCTCCTGAAGGCGTCGGCCACGTACCATATTCTTTCGGGGCCCGGATCGCCCAGTTCGGCCTCGATCTCGTCGGGGTCCGCGGTGATCTCGTCGAGGCCGTCCTTGCCTGTTTCGAGCCCCCTCAAGGCCTTCTGGAAGGATTCCTGGAAGGTCCGGCCTATCGCCATCACTTCGCCCACGGATTTCATCTGGGTCGTCAACCTGTCGTTCGCCTGGGGAAATTTCTCGAAGGCGAAGCGCGGAATCTTGGTCACGACATAATCGATGGAAGGCTCGAACGATACGGGGGTTGCCCCCCCGGTGATGTCGTTTTTCAATTCGTCCAGGGTGTAGCCGACCGCGAGCTTGGCGGCGACCTTCGCGATCGGGAATCCGGTCGCCTTGGAAGCGAGCGCTGAAGAGCGGGAAACCCTGGGATTCATCTCGATCACCAGCATCTTTCCGTTCTCCGGATTGACGGCGAACTGCACGTTCGATCCGCCGGTGTCCACCCCGATCTCGCGAAGGACGGCGATCGATGCATCGCGCATGATCTGGTATTCCTTGTCGGTGAGCGTCTGGGCCGGGGCGACCGTGATCGAATCCCCCGTGTGCACGCCCATCGGATCCAGATTCTCGATGGAGCAGATGATGATGCAATTGTCGTTCCTGTCCCGGACGACTTCCATCTCGTATTCCTTCCAGCCGATCACGGATTCCTCGATGAGGAGTTCACGGGTGGGCGAAGCTTCGAGTCCGGATTCGCAGATCGCCACGAATTCGTCCCTGTTGTAGGCGATCCCGCCCCCGCTCCCCCCCATGGTGAAGGAAGGCCTGATGATGACGGGATAGCCGATGGAGGCCTGAACCTGAAGCGCCTCCTCGAGGCTGTGGGCGATCATGGAGCGGGCGCTGGAAAGCCCGATCCTGGTCATCGCCGTCTTGAATTTCTCCCGATCTTCGGCCTTGTCGATGGCTTCCCGGGTTGCGCCTATCATTTCCACATCGTGCTTCTCGAGCACGCCGTGCCTGGCCAGATCGAGTGCGCAATTCAGCGCGGTCTGCCCGCCCATGGTGGGAAGCAGCGCGTCGGGCTGCTCGATTTCGATGATCTTCTCGACCATCTGCCAGGTGATCGGTTCGATGTAGGTGGCGTCGGCCATCTCGGGATCGGTCATGATCGTCGCCGGATTGGAATTGACCAAAATCACGCGATAGCCTTCCTCGCGCAATGCCCTGCAGGCCTGCGCGCCGGAATAATCGAATTCGCAGGCCTGGCCGATCACGATCGGGCCCGAACCGATGATCAATATGCTTTGAATGTCCTGACGCTTCGGCATCTTCAGGCCCTCGTACTTTCCATTTGTGAAACGAACCGGTCGAAAAGATAATCGACGTCATGGGGGCCGGGGCTGGCCTCGGGATGGCCCTGGAAACAGAATGCCGGCCTGTCCTTCAGATCGAATCCCTGCAGGCTGCCGTCGAAAAGGGAAACATGGGTGACCCTGGCGTTTTCGGGCAATGTCGAGGCATCCACCGCGAAACCGTGATTCTGGCTCGAAATCATCACCCGGCCCGTGTCCAGATCCTGGACGGGATGGTTCGCGCCATGATGCCCGAATTTCATTTTCACGGTTTTCGCGCCCATGGCAAGGGCGAGGAGCTGCTGTCCGAGGCAGATGCCGAACAGCGGGATTTTCTTGCCCAGAAGCTCTCTTATCGAAGAAATCGCATAATCGCAGGGCTCGGGGTCCCCAGGGCCGTTGGAAAGAAAGACGCCGTCCGGATTCAGCTTCAATACTTCATCGATCGAAGCCTTGGCCGGCAGCACGGTCACCCTGCAGCCCCGGCTGGCAAGCTTCCTCAGGATGTTGCGCTTGATGCCGTAGTCGAAGGCGGCGACATGGTATTTCGGGTTTTCGACTTTCCCGAACCCGGCGCCCAGGGCCCATTCGCATTCTTCCCAGACGTAGGGTTCGCCGCAGCTCACCACCTGGGCGAGATCCATTCCGGAAAGACCGGGGAATTCGCGGGCCAGCGCCAAGGCCTTTTCCTCTTCGACTTCCCCGGCCATGATGCAGGCGTTCTGCGCCCCCTTTTCCCTGAGGATCCGGGTCAGCTTGCGGGTATCGATATCCGAAATCGCCACGACCTCATTTTCGTTCAGGTATTCCGAAAGCCCCTGCTTCTCGCGCCAGCTGGAAGAAGCGATGGGAAGATCCCTGATCACGAGTCCGGATGCATAGATTTTTCCGGATTCGACGTCCTCCGTGTTGATGCCGGTATTGCCGATATGGGGATAGGTCAGGGTGACGATCTGCCTGCAATAGGAAGGATCCGTCAGTATTTCCTGATAACCCGTCATCGACGTATTGAATACAATCTCCCCGACGCTTGCGCCTTGCGCCCCGATGGATCTGCCGCGAAAGATTGTGCCATCTGCGAGCGCAAGAATTGCAGTCTGTGGCACTTGAGACTCCTAGGATGCTTGTTGGATGGCCGGAAAATCCCGAACCGTATGAACGATTATTCTAGCATCAAACGGGCCTGCTCATCAACGCAGGCCCAATACGTCGCGCATGTCGTAGAGTCCGGCATCGCGCCCGATCAGGAAGCGGGCCGCGCGCAAGGCGCCTGTTGCGAAAGTCGCACGGCTCTCCGCCTTGTGCGTGATTTCGATGCGCTCGCCCGTTCCGGCGAACAAAACGGTATGGTCGCCCACGATGTCCCCGCCCCTCACGGTCGAAAAGCCTATCGTGGAGGCATGCCTTTCCCCCGTCACGCCCTGCCTGCCGTAAACGGCGCATTCGGAAAGATCGCGCCCCAAAGCTTCGGCCACCACCTCGCCCATCTTGAGCGCGGTTCCCGATGGGGCATCGACCTTGTGCCGATGATGGGCCTCGATGATTTCGACGTCGTAATCGTTGCCGAGCACGCTCGCCGCAATTTCGAGCAGCTTGAAAGCGAGATTCACGCCCACGCTCATGTTCGGCGCGAAAACGATCGCAATATCCTCGGAAGCATCGGCAAGCAGGGCCTTTTCTTCCTGGGAAAAGCCGGTCGTTCCGATCACCATGCTGATTTTCATTTTCCGGCAGAATTCCAAATGGGCAAGCGCCGCCTCCGGCCTCGTGAAATCGATCAGCACGTCTGCGCCCGAAACCGCCCCGTTTTCGCCCGAGATGGGAACGCCGCAGGGCGAGCCTACCAGTTCACCCGCATCTTTCCCGACGAGCGGGCCGCCCATCCTTCCGAGCGCCGCATGAAGCCTGAAATCCGAAGATTCGAAAACGGCGCTGAGCAGGCTGCGCCCCATGCGCCCGGAAGATCCGGCAATCGCCACATTGATCATGTCAGAACCAATCCAGTATTCTGGAGAAGAAGCCTTCCTCCTCCTTCGTCGAGGCGAGAAGCGGGGCTTCGGGCAACCCCTTGCCCTCGACCTTCGTCAAGCTGTCGCCGTCGAAATAAACGACGATCTTGTTCTCGACCACCTTGCCTTTACCGTCATTGTACAGGTAAACATAATCCCAGCGGTTCTGGTGGAAGACATCCATGACCAGGGGACTGCCAAGGATCGCCTGAACCTGCGAGCGGTTCATGCCAGGGCTCAGCTGGTCGATTTTTTTCTGAGTGACGTAATTGCCCTGCCTGACCGGAACATGATATTCGGTCAACAGCGAGCAGGAGGCGAGAAAGAAGAGCAGCAGCAGGGAAGTTATGCGCATGACTGTTTCAAAAGACGTTCAAACGCTATATCATACAGGAAAATGGACAACCGGCATAAGGCATCATGAGCAACGCAAACGATCTCAAAAATATCGGACTCAAGGCAACGCTTCCCCGGATCAAGATCCTGGACCTGTTCGAGAACAATCCCGTCCACCATCTGACCGCCGAAGACGTCTACAAGCTGCTGATCAACGAAGGCATGGATACCGGCCTCGCGACGGTCTACAGGGTCCTCACCCAGTTCGAGCAGGCGGGACTCCTGGTCAGGCATCATTTCGAAGGCGGAAAGGCCGTTTACGAGCTCAACAAGGGCACTCACCACGACCATATCGTCTGCCTGCAGTGCGGGCGGGTCGAGGAATTCTACGACCCTGAAATCGAAAAAAGGCAGAACAAGATCGCGAAGGAAAAGGGCTTCGTCGTCACGGACCATTCCCTTTATCTTTACGCCGACTGCATCAAGCCGAACTGCCCCTACAAGACCTGAAGTCCGAGCATTTCCCGGGCATGGCTGCGCGTGGTGTCGGTGATCTCGACGCCGCCCAGCATTCTCGCGATTTCCTCGACCCTGTCCGCTTCGTCGAGAAGCCGGATTCGGCTACCGCCGCCTTCCTTGTAAACGGAAAACTGCCAGTCCGCCAGGGAAGCCACCTGGGGAAGGTGGGTCACGCACAACACCTGCCTGTCCTTCCCCAGCCTGGAAAGCAGTCTGCCGACGATTTCGGCGACGCCTCCCCCTATCCCCACGTCCACTTCGTCGAAAATCAGGGAAGGCACCTTCTGTGCCCGGCTTCCCAATACCTGGATCGCCAGGCTGATCCTGGAAAGCTCTCCGCCGGACGCGACCTTCGACAGCGGCCTCAATGGCATGCCCGGATTGGCCGAGACGAGAAATTCGACCTTCTCGAGGCCGTGCGCATCCCCTTCCCCGGCGGGCTCGAGCATGACCTCGAATGTTCCGCCGGTCATGGACAATTGCCGCATCGATTCGGTCACCCCCATGGAGAGCCGCTGGGCCGCCTTTTTCCTCTCCTCGCTCAACCGGCCTGCCAAACCGAGATAATGTTCCCCGGCATGCCTTTCCTGCTCGAGCATTGCTTCCGTGTCGCCGGCATGCGCCAATTCGGCGAGCTTCGATTTCGCCTTTTCCAGAAGAACGGGCAGCGCTTCCGGTGAGACCCTGTATTTCCGCGAGACGGTATGCACGGCGTCGATTCTCGCATCCAGGAACTGCAGCCTTTCCGGATCGATATCCAGCCTGTCGACATAATGCTTCAATGCATGAGCCGCCTCGGCCAACTGGATTTGCGCCGCGTCGATATAGGGCCTGATCGCGGATATCGCCGGGTCGTAGCCTTCCAGGGAGGAAAGACGGGAATCCGCCGAAGCGAGCCCGGAAAGGCAGCTTCCTTCCGACTCGGAAAGCATGTCGAGGGCATATCTCGTGCCTTCGAGCAGGCTCGCCCCATGGGAAAGCCTGCCGTGCTCCTGCAACGTTTCCTGCCACTCGTCATGATCGAAATTGAGCCTGGATAATTCGTTCACCTGCCAGTCCAGGACCTCCCTTTGCGCCTCATTCTCGGCCCTGTTTTCCTCGTACTTGAGACGCGCCTTTCTGAGGGAAGACCATGTTTTGTAGGCATTTGACACCTCCCCGGCCAATTTTTGCGCGCCAGCCAGGCTGTCGAGCATGTCGCGCTGCACGGCCGGCTGCAACAGGGACTGGTGGGCATGCTGCCCATGGATGTCGACGAGATAATCGCCCGCTTCCCGCAACTGCTGCAATGTCACGCTCCTGCCGTTGACGTAGGCCCTGGAGCGGCCCGATGCGTCGACGAGGCGTCTCAGCAGGCACAAGTCCTCGTCTCCTTCGAGATCGTTTTCGGCCAGCCATGAAGAGAAATCCGGAATTTCGAGGATCGAGAATTCGGCAACAATTTCCGCGCGCTCCGCGCCTGCCCTCACCGCGATCGCGTCGGCCCGCTCGCCGAGCGCCAAGGCCAGCGCATCGACCAGGATCGATTTTCCCGCGCCGGTTTCCCCCGTGAACACCGTGAAGCCCCGATGGAATTCGATCTCCATCCGCTCCACGATGGCGAAATCGCTGATGCTGAGCCGCTGCAGCATCAGAAGCTCTCGCTCCAGTGCAGCTTTTCCCTCAGCGTGTGGAAGTAGTTGTGACCCTGCGGATGAAGCAGCCTGATGGTCTTCTCATATCGTCTCACGAACACGCTGTCCCCCTCCAGGAGATCGAAATGCGAGTGGCTGTCGAAGTGCACGCGCGAATCCCCGCTTTTCTTCATGATGATCTCGATGAGCGAATCCCCGCCGATCACGATGGGCCTGTTGCTCAAGGTGTGCGGATTGACCGGAATCAGGGCGATGATGGGCAGGCCGGGATAAAGGATGGGCCCGCCGGATGAAAGCGCGTAGGCCGTGGAGCCTGTGGGCGTCGCCACGATCAGGCCATCCGATCTTTGCGTATAGACGAAAAGCCCGTTTATCCTGACCTCGAACTCGATCATGCTCCCCGATACGCCCCTGTGCACCACCACGTCATTGAAGGCGAGCCCCTCGAAAAGGCTTTCCCCGCGCCGCTCCACCCTGGCTTGCAGAAGCATCCTTTTCTCGGTGATGTATTCGCCGTCCAGCATGGACCCTATGGTTTCCAGCATGGAATCGATGGAAATGTCGGTGAGAAAGCCCAATCTTCCCTGGTTCACCCCGACGAGCGACACATCGTAGGGGGCGAGCGTTCTCGCGATATTGAGCATGGTGCCGTCCCCGCCCAGGACGATGGCGAGATCGGCCTTTTTCCCGATTTCGTCCAGGGTCAGCGCCGGAAAATCGGATCCTGCGACATTGACTGCGGTCAGGCTGTCCTGCACAACGGCAATCCCGCGTCCTTCGAGAAATTTGCCCAGGCGGATGAGGGGTTCTGCAATCTCCGGACTCTTGTATTTCCCGATGAGCGCAATGGTTTCGAAGCGTGTTTCCATTTTTCCATTAAACCATGCAGATATGACAAATTCAAACAGGACCGAGAATGATATGGATCCTGTCCTTTTCGGTATTGATGCGCCTGATGCCGATGAGATCGAACAGTCTCGTGCGCCCGACCCGGGTCGAGAGCGGCTTCTCCAGAGAAGGAATCTTGTCGAGCAGGATGCCGATTCTGTCCTTCTCGAGTGTGAAATAGGGTTTTGTTGAAAGTTTTGATTCGACATGGCTGCCCGAGGCCGCCTCGAAAGCTGAAATGGCCAGCGTGCCGAAAATCCGCCCGAGCAGGGTATCGGATGCCGATTTCGCCGTTTCATTGTAGCTCATCCAGACCGTTCTGTTCGGCCAATCCACGTCCAGGAACCTGAAGTCGATGCTGATTTCCGCATCCAGGTGCTCGTGCGAAACCAGGATCACCGTCCCTTTCTCTTCGGAAAGCAGCAGATCCTTCACTTCGACCTTTTCCGAATTCGCGGATTTCTTCAATTGGTCCAGAAGCAGTTCGCGCGGCAGAAGCACCCCATCCTTGGCCAGACCCGGCATTTTGCCCTCGGCCTTCAATGCCTCCATTTTCTCCAGAAAGGAAGCGCCTGCGAAAGCCTCGCTTGCGCAAAAGAGCGCGAGAAGAAACAGCGCGAACCGTATCAAATTCATGGCATTCAGGCGAGCAGCACCGCCACGATTCCCGTGATGAAGATCCCGTCGAAGCTCCCTGCCCCGCCTATGGAGGCGAAAGGCGCGCCCATCTTCCTCAGGTCCTTGAGATGCAGCAGGTCGGAGCCGATCAGCACGCCAAGCGTGCCGCTGATATAGGCGAGCGGCGCGGCATTTTTCGCATCGAGCAGGTAGGATACGGCTGCAGCCGTGATGGGCGCGAGAAAAACCGGCATGCCTATGCCTATTCCGGGCAAGCCGCGGCTCACTTTCCAGGAAAGCAGCGTGACCACGCAAACTGCAGCAAGGAGCGCGGCAGGATTGAGCGGATGATGCCGGATCAGATAAAGGCAGAAAGCCACGGGCACCACGCATCCCCCGACATTGACCAGAATCCTGGTTTTGCCTGCCTCGGTCTTCATGTCGAAAATCGGGAGATTGATCATGCTCCCGACGAGTATGGTCATGAAAAGCAGATAGGCGGATTGCGCTGAAAGGCCGAGCTTGTCGAAAGCCACCGTCAGTATGCCGATCTGGACGAATGCGACGAAAAACATGAAAACCGCGATGAGCAGCATGAAGCGGGCCGGCATGAATCCTCCTTTTTCCCCATTAAACCCCATTTTCACAGGATGTTCCAGCTCAGCCTTCCTTCTTCCGGTCAGCGCCGGCAAGAAACTGGGCGGACAGCGTCTTGTAAAGCGGTGAAGGGCAAATGATGCGTGAAGCGGCATAGGCGATCACCGACGTGGCCATCAGCGGGATGGTCATTTCGTGGTTGTCGGTCATTTCCATCACGATGACGAACGAAGTGATCGGCGCCTGGACTACGCCCGAGAAATAGGCCACCATGCCGAGCGTCGCCAGCGCGCCGGCAGGGGCGTCCGAAAAAAGGCTGGTGAGATTGGCGCCGAAACCTGCGCCTATGGCCAGGGAAGGCGCGAATATCCCGCCCGGGATGCCGCTCAGATAGGAGACGATGGTGGCGATCATCTTGAGTATGCCGTAGTCCTGGGGAATGCTGGCCGTTCCCTCGAGGATATGCCTGGCCTCCGTATAGCCCGTGCCATAGGTCGAGCTGCCGGAAAGAATCCCGATCACGGCGAGGATGAAGCCGCAGGCTGCGGCGAACAGGACGGGCTTCTCCCGCATGAAAGCGCTCGCCCTGAACGGCAGTATGCGCCCCGCATTGATCAATATGAGGCTGAATATCCCGCCCATAATGCCGCCCATGATGCCGCAAACCAGGACATAAACCCAGCCCTGGCTGAAATTCAGCGAATCGTTGGTATGCCCGAAATAGGTATAGT
>JAJZVB010000150.1 GCA_021845885.1 Pseudomonadota bacterium | reverse complement strand
CAAAATTTGGTTGCAACGACTATGCCAGGAATCCTGCACGACATGCTTTTCATGTCCAGCGTGTTCAAGCGCCAGATCGACGAATCGACCGTTATGTTCCGCGTGATCATCGCAGGGGCAGGGCGGGGAATTACGATTTCAAGCTGGCAGTCGGACCCGGCGACCAGGGCGAACCGGTCATCACAATCATGTTACTGGACGAGGATTGGACGCAGATTATGTTACAATAAAACCAAAGGAGCCGTGAAATGACCGTAGCAACCTTCGATACGCTGGCCTTCACCAAGCGTCTTCGGGCCGCAGGAATACCTGAGGAGCAGGCCGAAGCTCAAGCCGAAGCAATCGCGGCTGCAATAGACACCAGCCTGCCGTCAAAGCAAGACCTCGAAATAACCAAGCCTGAACTTTCGGCGGAAATTAAGATGGTGAGAAACGAACTGGTGATAGTTCGATGGTTCCTAGGAATTATCGCGGCCGGAGTATTCTCGCTGATCTTCAAAACATTTTTCTCGTAAACGAAGCGGATCAGAGGCGGGACAAGACCTGCCGGTTCCCTGAGTGCGTTATAAACTTCATACGTCTTGTCAACCGAATCCCGGAAACCTGGCTTTGTTTCCAGCAACGTCTGGATTTTTCGCCTGAGCGACAAGAAATGCCACCAACGATTCTTCGTGTAAAACCCGGGTCCTGCTTCCGCCGTCAGTCATTTCCCTTCACTACCCTGTAAGTCTGGATTAAACCAAAGCTTTCTCTACCATCCGTCGAGCATTCTCGGCTTGGCTGAGGGAATATTTGCTTTCTCCATTTTTTCTTCGGCCTGATTTGAGCTATGCTTTCATTCCAAGGGAGGCTGCGAATGAGCAAACAAAAGAAACCGGATCATTTCGATTACCAGAGGCTGGGGATAGACGAGCCGTCCATCAGGCATTCCCTCGCCAATCGCCTGACCTATACGGTGGGGAAGGACCCCGCTACCGCAACAGACAGGGACTGGTTCCTTGCGCTTGCCCATGCGGTCAGGGACAGGATGGTGGACCGCTGGATGGAAACCATGCGCAGCTATTATCGCGAGGACGCCAAGCGCATTTATTATTTTTCGCTGGAATTCCTGATCGGGCGCATGCTGGTGAACAGCATGAGCAATGTCGGATTTTATGAAGAATGCAGGGAAGCCCTGGAAGACCTGGGGCTGGACATCGACGAGCTGAAGGAGATCGAGTCGGACGCTGCGCTGGGAAACGGCGGTCTTGGGCGGCTTGCCGCATGCTTTCTCGATTCCATGGCGACGCTCGGGATTCCCGGATACGGCTGCGGCATCCGCTACGAATACGGCATGTTCAATCAGCGCATCGAAAACGGCTGCCAGATCGAACATCCGGACAACTGGCTGCGCTACGGCAACCCTTGGGAATTCGCCCGCCCGGAAGTGCTCTATCCGGTCAAGTTCTTCGGAAGAGTGATGGATTATGCGGACGAAACAGGGAGAATTCATCACCACTGGATCGAAGCCGAGGAGGTCATGGCCATGGCCTACGATACCCCCATTCCAGGCTACGGCAACGACGTCGTCAACAATATGAGGCTATGGGCGGCCAAGGCGACCAGGGATTTCGATCTCAGATATTTCAACGAGGGCAATTACATCAAGGCCGTCGAGGAAAAGGACGATTCCGAGAATCTCTCCAAGGTGCTTTATCCCGACGACACGACCCTCATGGGGCGGGAATTGCGCCTCAAGCAGCAGTATTTTTTTGTGAGCGCTTCCCTCCAGGACATCCTTCGCCGATTCTGCAGTCATCACGACGATTTTGCCGGGCTGCCGGAAAAGGTGGCGATCCAGCTCAACGACACGCATCCTTCGGTTGCCATCCCCGAACTGATGCGGCTTTTGATGGATGTTCACGGGCTGGAATGGGATCCCGCCTGGAACATCACCCGCAACACTTTTTCCTACACCAATCACACCCTCATGCCCGAAGCGCTGGAAACCTGGCCGCTTCCCCTTTTCGAGCGGATATTGCCGCGCCACCTCCAGATCATTTACGAAATCAATCATCGGTTCCTCAGGGAAGTCATGCACCATTCTCCCGGAGACAACGAGTTGGTGAGGCGAATGTCGATCATCGACGAGATAGGGGAGCGGCACGTCCGCATGGCGCATCTCGCCATCGTGGGCAGCCACAAGGTGAACGGTGTGGCGCGGATTCACACCGAGTTGATGAAAAGTACGATTTTCTCGGATTTCAACAAGCTTTACCCCGGCAAGATCGTCAACATGACCAACGGCGTGACGCCCAGGCTATGGCTCAAGCAGGCGAATCCCCGCCTCGCCGAACTGATTTCTTCCCATATCGGGGAGGAATGGCCCCGTGAATTGGAAGAACTCAAAAAGCTCGTTCCGCTGGCTGAAAATGCGGAATTCAGAAAGGCATTCCGGGAAGTCAAGAAGGCCAACAAGGCAAGGCTGGCTGATCTGATCAGGACGCGCCTCGGTATCGAAATCGACCCGAATTCGATGTTCGACGTCCAGATCAAGCGCATACACGAATACAAGCGGCAATTGCTCAATGTGCTGCACGTGATCACCCGCTACAACCGCATCCGCCATCATCCCGGGATCGACATCGTGCCCCGCACCGTGATCTTCGGCGGAAAGGCGGCTCCGGGTTATGCCATGGCCAAGCTCATCATCAGGCTGATCAATGACGTGGCCGACATCGTCAACAACGATCCCCTGGTGAACGGAAAACTCAAGGTCGTTTTCATTCCCAATTATGACGTTTCCACGGCACTCGACATCATCCCGGCGGCTGATCTTTCCGAGCAGATTTCCACGGCCGGCACGGAGGCGTCAGGCACGGGCAACATGAAGCTCGCCATGAACGGCGCGCTGACCATAGGCACGCTTGACGGGGCCAATATCGAGATCGGGGAAGCAGTCGGGGAAGACAATATCTTCATTTTCGGCCTCACTGCCGAACAGGTGGCCGAGCGCAGCATGCAGGGGCCAAATCAGGATTGGCTGGAAAAATCCGAGCTGAAGGAAGTGCTCGACATGCTGGGTTCGGGCTTCTTTTCCCAGACCGAGCCGGACTGCTATTTGCCCATTATCGATGCGCTGACCCAGGGCGATCATTATTGCCTGCTCGACGATTACTCGGCCTATGTCGATTGCCAGGGAAGGGTGGATGATCTCTATCGCGATCAGGAAGAATGGTCGCGCAGGGCTATACTCAATGTCGCCAGAATGGGGAGGTTCTCGAGCGACCGGACCATCAGGCAATATGCGGAAGAAATATGGGGCGTGAATCCCTTATCCAAATAGCATCCGGTTTTGAGTTATAATCGCGGTTTGCCTTGAAACCGGCCCGGGTGGTGAAATTGGTAAACACATCGGACTTAAAATCCGACGAAACGAAAGTTTCTTACCGGTTCGATTCCGGTTCCGGGCACCAGTGGGGGCAATCGAGGATTTGGTGCCGGGAGGGGGAATCGAACCCCCATGAAGTCTCCTTCGCGGGATTTTGAGTCCCGTGCGTCTACCAATTCCGCCATCCCGGCAAGGGAAGCCCAGAATTATCCTTCAAAGCGAGTTTTTCCGCAACTGACCATGAAGCTCCAGGAATTCGATTATCATCTCCCCCAGGAACTGATCGCACAGACCCCCGCCGGAAACAGGAACGCGAGCCGCCTGCTGGTGATGGGCAGGTCAGGACTCCTTTCAGACCGGGTTTTCACCGATTTTCCCGCCTTCCTTGAGCCCGGGGATCTCCTGGTCTTCAACGACACCAAGGTGAT
>JAJZVB010000032.1 GCA_021845885.1 Pseudomonadota bacterium | reverse complement strand
TTCGGCATTCATCAGCACATAATGCGCCTTGTGGATCTTCTGGATCGGGTAGGCCAGCTGGCGGCGCCCCCAGTCTTCGAGGCGGTGGATTACCCCGCCCTTGGATGTGACCATGCCGCGATAGCGTTCGATCATCGCGGGAACCTGCTCGCTCTGGTCGGGATGGACGATAAAGACGATTTCATAATGTCGCATGGATTCTCCTCGTGGATGATAGCCTTCCGCCATGCGGGACGGTAAGGCAAGGTAAAAACAGGCATTATATCCGATTTTTTCCGATTTTCGAATACCAATTAGGCTATCATTTGCAGAATAATGAGGGAGCGGGTTATGGACATGCTGGTTGCTTTCTTTGCAGGAATGGTGCTGGGCGGAGCAGGCATCTGGCTGCTGTTGCGCGAATTGAAGGCTGAACTGGCCGAAACGGTCAGGGAAAGGGACAGGCTGAGGGGCGAGCGCGACCAGCTTGCGCTGGGAAAGGCGCAAATCGAGACCAGGATGGAACTGGAGCGCGCAGGATTTTCCGAGAAACTCGATCTGCTGGAGAAAGCGAAGGAAGCTTTGAGCAACCAGTTCCAGGTGCTCGCCAACGCCATTTTCGAGGAAAAGTCCCGGAAATTCACGCAGCAGAATCAGGAACAGCTCGCGAACCTGATCGGCCCTTTGGGCGAAAGAATCAAGGATTTCGAAACCCGGGTCCAGACCGTTTACGACAACGAAGCCCAGCAAAGGACCGCATTGAAGACCGAGATCGCCAAGCTCGTCGAGGCCAATGCGAAAATCAGTTCGGATGCCACGAATCTTGCGAAGGCCCTGAAGGGGGACTCGAAAACCCAGGGAGCATGGGGGGAAATGATACTCGAGCGCGCGCTCGAAATGGCGGGATTGACGAAAGACCGGGAATATCGCATTCAGCAGCATTATCTCAACGAGGATGGCGGAAGATTGCGTCCCGACGTGATCCTGGACCTTCCGGAAGGCCGCCACATGGTGATCGATAGCAAGGTTTCCCTGACCAGCTACGAAAGGCTTTGCGGCGCCAACACGGAACATGAAAGGGAGCGGGAACTCGCGCAGCATGTGAATTCGATGCGCAACCACATGGCCGCGCTCGGCAGGAAGGATTACCAGAAGCTCCATGGGCTTGAAACGCTGGATTTTGTCATCATGTTCGTCCCGATCGAATCAGCCTATTCCATCGCGGTTCAGGCCGATCCCTCGCTCACGCAGGACGCATTGGAAAAGAACGTGCTGATCGTCTATCCGAGCACATTGCTCATGGCGCTCAGGACCATCGCCCATGTTTGGCGATACGAGTACCAGAACCGCAACGCCCAGGAAATAGCGAGGCAGGCGGGCGCCCTTTATGACAAGTTCGTCGGCTTCGTCGAAGATCTGAAGGATGTCGGGGAGAAACTCGGCAAGGCGCAGAATGCCTATGATGCGGCTTACAGCAAACTGGGCAGCGGCAGGGGTAATCTCGTCAGGAGCGCGGAACGCATCCGAGAGCTCGGGATCAAGCCCTCGAAGTCGCTTCCCAGGCCGCTGCTCGAAGCCGCGCTCGACCAGGAAGAAGGGTGATTATGGCGGCTGCGAACGCCGAATTGATCGGTTCGGAAATACGCCTCACGGGGAAATGGGATCTTGCGGGACTCGCCGGATTCGAGAAGCGCATCGAAGACTTTTCTTTCGAAGGAATAAAGCGGGTCGACGCGCAAGACATTGAATCGATGGACACGGCAGGCGCATGGCTGATCAGAAAAACCTTCGGCGCCGTTGAAATTTCAGGATTGAAGCCAGAACACGCCCTGCTCGTGGAAATGATTGCTGCGCCGGACATGAAGGAAGGGGCGGTTCCGGGCCATTTTCTGGAAAGATTGGGAAAGAAGGCCTGGGGCGCGCTACATCAGTCCTGGAGCATGCTCTCCTTTATCGGGGAGGCGGCATCCGCCCTGGTGCGCTCCACGAAAATCCGCTGGAAGCCGATATGGCACAATCTTCAGCATGCGGGCTTCGATGCGCTGCCGATTGCCGGCCTGCTTTCCTTCCTGATGGGGATCGTGATCGCCTACCAGGGGGCTGAACAGCTTTCGAGATACGGCGCCAACATTTTCGTCGTCAATCTTGTCGGGCTTTCGATGCTGCGCGAACTGGGGCCGCTGCTGACCGCGATCATCATTGCAGGGCGATCGGGTTCGGCCTTCACTGCGCAGATCGGCACGATGCGGGTGACGGAAGAAATCGACGCCATGAGGACGATGGGCATCTCCCCCATGGATCAGCTCGTGCTCCCGAAGATTTTCGCCCTGCTCATCGCGCTTCCTCTGCTCACCGTCTATGCTGACATCATGGGGGTGCTGGGCGGAATGATCATGGCTTCGTTCAGTCTGGACGTGGGTTATGTCGATTTCATCGACCGTTTCGGTGCCTCGATCAAGCTCTCCGCGTTCCTCGTCGGCATCGGCAAGGCGCCGGTTTTCGCTGCAATCATCGCCGTCGTGGGATGCTTTCAGGGTTTCCAGGTATCGGGCGGGGCCGACAGCGTGGGGCGGCAGACGACGAGAAGCGTGGTTCAGTCGATCTTTCTCGTCATCGTGGCGGACGCCATTTTTTCGGTCATTTTCAGCCTGGTCAACCTGTGAGCGAAGCCATACTCGAAATCAGGGATCTTTGCACGAGTTTCAATGGGGCCTTGGTGCACGACCATGTCGATCTGGAAGTGATGCGCGGAGAAATATTCGCGATCGCGGGGGCGAGCGGCTGCGGAAAGTCGACCCTGCTCCGGGAAATCATGCTGCTGCAGAAACCGGGTTCGGGTTCGATAAAAGTTTTCGGGAAGGAAGTGCTCGACCTTGACGAAACGGAAGCGCTCGCCTACAGGAAAAGCTGCGGCATGATGTTCGAGCGGGGCGCGCTATTCAGCTCGCTCAATGTCATGGAAAACGTCGGATTGCCGCTCAGGGAGCACACTTCCTTCAGCCAGGGCTTGATCGAAGAGATCGCTTCCATCAAGATTGAGCTTGCGGGGCTGCCTTCAAGCGCGAGATTCAAGTATCCGGACGAGCTCTCGGGCGGAATGAGAAAGCGGGCCGCTTTGGCCAGGGCATTGGCGCTCGATCCGGAACTCGTTTTTCTGGACGAGCCGACTGCAGGGCTGGATCCTTTGAGCGCAAGCGGGTTCGATGAACTCGTCATGCATCTCAAGGAATCGCTCGACCTCACCATGGTGATGGTCACGCACGATCTGGACCTGCTATGGCAGGTGGCCGACAGGGTGGCCTTCCTGGGTGACGGGCATGTGCTCGGCGTGGGCGGCATGACCGAGCTCTCTGAATCGGATCATCCGCTCATCCGGGAATATTTCTACGGGCCAAGGGGCAGGGCGGCCCGGGAGCAGGCATGGAAACGAAAGTAAATTATGCGATAGTCGGGATTTTCGTTCTAGCCTTCGGCATGGCATTGATTGCCATCGTGATCTGGCTCGGGGCCGGGGCGGAATACCGCAAGACCTACGACGAATATCTGGTTTACATGAACGAATCGGTGGCCGGTCTCAGCGTCAATGCGCCTGTGAGGTTCAAGGGCGTATCCGTAGGCCGGGTCGAGTCCATATCCATAGCGCCGGACAGACAGGAATCCGTCAGGCTGCTTTTGCAGGTGGAAAAAGGCATCGTCATCAGGGAAGACACGGTCGCGACATTGAAAAGCCAGGGATTGACGGGCATCGCAACGCTGGAACTCTCCGGGGGTAGCCCCGATTCCGCTATCCTCAAGGCGAAAAAAGGCGAAAAATACCCCGTGATCAAATCCTCGCCTTCGCTCATGACGCGGCTGGATACGTCGGTCACGCTGCTGCTTGCCAATCTCAACAAATCGGTCGAAAACCTGAATGACACATTGAACGAAAAAAACCGGGCAGATCTCTCAAAAATCCTTGTCAATATCGCCGAATTGAGCGATACACTGGCGAAGCGCTCCAACGAAATCGATTCGGGCATGATCAGCGCGTCGAAAATGCTCGCCAGCGGCGAGAAGGCAGCCGAATCGCTGCCCCAGTTGATGGCCCGCATGGACAGGGCTGCGGAAAAGATCGACAGGATGGCCATGGAGGTCGGCCAGTCGAGCCGATCCGCGCGCAGGACCATAGAGCATGCGAATGAAGCGATTCCCGAATTCAATGCGCTCTTGACGGAATTGCGCGGGCTCTCGGCGTCATTGAAGCGGGTGACCGATGAGATCGAAAGGAATCCTTCTGTCCTCGTCTACGGCAGGCAGGCGGCTCGACCGGGACCGGGAGAATGACATGAGACTGCTTTTTTTGATCTTTTTGCTGGCTTCCTGCGCATCCCAGCCCCCTGCCCATCTTTATTCGCTGGATTTGCCTGTCGAAACCAATCAGGTTGCGTCGCTCCTTCCCGCAACGATTTCAGTCGGAAGACCGACGGTTCAACCCGGCTATGACACGGCCATGATGGCCTACCAGATGCGGCCTCATGAGATCGATTATTTCTCCAGGAACAGGTGGGTCGATACGCCGGGCAGGATGCTCTATCCGATCCTGATCGATGTCCTTTCGCACCAGTTCGCAACCGTGGCGAGGGCGCCGTCAAGAGGCGCCATGAGGCTCGATACCGACATCGTGCTTTTCAGGCAGGAATTTTCCGGGGATTCGAGCAGGATCCATATCGTCTTGCGGGCCAGGATCAATCGTGAGGGGAAGGTTTTTTCCAGGTCATTCGAAATATTCGAGAATTGCCCTTCGAATGCCCCTTATGGCGGAGTGATCGCGGCCAATCAGGCTGTTTCAAGGCTGGTGCAGGAAATTTCAGATTTTGCAGTTTCAGCGGCGAAAGCCTATTGATGCCTTTGCCTGATCGCGAAGGACGACACGGACTGAACGATTTCCGAATAGGGTAGCGCTTCGAGTTCGCCGAAAACATGTATCGCTTTCGAAACGAGGATGCTGATGTCGGCGACTTCTTCGAGTCCTGAAATCGCTTTTTCAAGCCCGACGAGACCGCCGCACTGGATCTTCATTTCCTTGCCATGGGGAAGCTTTTCCTGAAGGTGGGTCAGCTTGAGCGAGAAAAGCGCTTTTTCCCGCAGCAGGTGATGAAGCTTGAGGCAAAGTTCAAGTGAGGGCATAAAGTTGCAGGATACGGCTTCCCTTTCGGCAATGTTGTGTTTTGCGGCGAGGGAACATCGGCAACAGCCGCAGAGTATGGCCTTTTCGAAGGGGCAAATGCCGGCCTTGTCCCTGGCGCGCCGGTAGGCCTCTTCGTCGAGCATTCAGTCGTCGTCGCCGATGATCTGTTTTTCCCTTTTCGTCGAGAGCAGGTCTTCCGCCTGCAATTCGTTTTCGGCGAAAATGACTTTGATCAGCGCATCGTCAGAAAGGCCCGTTCTCGCTTCCTTGGCGTGGCGGCTCGCATCAATGAATGAATAAAATGAATCGAGCTTCTTGAGCTGTTTGATCGGGCGGTTCTCGATCCTGTACACGAAATAGGGCATGATGTTTTCCCTTGTCGAAAAAAATATTTTGCACCAAGACAGGCCCTCAGGCTAGTGTTCCCCGCCGCCCGCCTTGCCCGCAGCGAAGGGCGGGCGGGCGAGCCAGACGAAGAACATCAATGCCAGGAATATCCAGGTTGAGGCGATGAAGACGTCATTGACGGCCAGCATGTAGGCCTGGCTTGCCACCGATTCTTCCAGCGAGGCGAGCGCCGGCATGTGGCCAAAACCGGCAGAATGCAGGCTTTGCAGCGCATGATTCGTCACCGGATCCGATATCGAAATATTCTCGGTGAGCTGGCTGTGGTGTAGCGATTCACGCCTGTCCCAGAGCGCGACGCTCAAAGAGGTGCCGAAGCTTCCGCCCAATACGCGAAGGAAATTGGAAAGGCCCGATGCGCTCGCCACCCGGTCGGGCGGCAGGCCTGAAAGCAGGATCGACATCAAGGGAATGAAGAAGGTGGCCATGCCTATGCCCTGGAAGAAGCGCGGGAGCGTGAGTTGCCAGAAGGAGGCATGGGTGTTGAAGGAAGAGGCCCAGAAAGTGATCGAGGCGAACACCAGAAAGCTGAAGCTCGCCAATATGCGCAAATCGACCCTGTGCATGTTCTTTCCGACAATAGGGGAGAAAATGACTGAAAGGATGCCTATCGGCGCTGCGGAAAGCCCCGCCCAGGTTGCGGTATAGCCCATCTGCGTCTGCAGCCAGAGCGGATAGACCACCACGCCGGAGAAGAAGGTCATGTAGCCCAGGCTGATCGAGATCGTTCCGACCGAGAAATTTCTTGTCCTGAAAAGGGTGAGATCGACCACCGGATGGCGTTCGGTGAGCTCCCAAAGGATGAAGAAGGAAAGGCAGACTGTTGAGACCGCCGCCAGAATCCGGATCGAATCGGAATTGAACCAGTCGAGATCGTTGCCCTTGTCGAGAAGCAGTTGCAGGCTGCCCACGCCGACCACCAGAAGAATCAGGCCCAACATGTCGATAGGCAGCTTGACGATGCCCGTTTCCCGGTTCTTCAGGAGCTGCCAGGTGATGTAGGTCGACATCAGTCCCACCGGGATATTGATGTAGAAGATCCATGGCCAGCTGAAATTGTCGGTGATGTAGCCGCCCAGGATGGGGCCGAAAATGGGGGCGAGCACCACGGTCATCGACCAGAGGGCGAGCGCAAGCCCTTTCTTCTCATGAGGATAGTTGGCAAGCAGCAGGCTTTGCGAAAGCGGGATCATCGGGCCCGCCACTGCGCCCTGGAAAATCCTGAAGAAAACGAGCATGGGCAGACTGGATGAAAGTCCACAGAGCATGGAAGCCAGGGTAAACAGGACCGTTGCGGAAACGAAAAGCTTCACTTCCCCGAACCGCTTGGCGAGCCAGCCCGAGAGCGGCAAGGCAATGGCATTGCTGACTGCGAAAGAAGTGATGACCCAGGTTCCCTGATTCGGGCTCACCGCGAGGTCGCCGGCTATGGTTGGAATGGAGACATTGGCGATGGAGGTATCCAGCACCTGCATGAAGGTCGCGAGCGAGAGCGAAAGCGTCAGGAGGGCAAGGGAAGCGCCCTGAATCGGCTGCTCCATTTCAGCCATTGTCCTTCAGTATTTTCGCGATCAGGCGTTCGACCTCTTTGTTCCCGTTCTCGAAAACGGAAGTGGAATAGATCGGTTCTTCCTGCTCGACCCTGGTCAGCACGCCGCCATGTTCGTCGTGGGTGTCGACTTTGGCCACCATGGAAAGCCCTATGCGCAGGGGATGCCTCGCGACTTCCCCTGCATCGAGCCTGATCCTGACAGGCAGTCTCTGAATGACCTTGATCCAGTTCCCGGTCGCATTCTGCGGGGGAAGCAGGGAGAATACCGAGCCCGTTCCGGCGCCCAGCCCCGCGACCTTGCCGTGGAATACCACGTGGCTGCCGTAAATGTCGGAGGTGAGCGTGACGGGCTGCCCTATCCTGATATGCCTCAGCTGGTCTTCCTTGAAATTCGCATCGACCCAGATTTCATCGAGGGGAACGATGATCATCAGGGTGGAAGCCGATGTCACGCGCTGCCCGATCTGGACCGATCTTTTCGCCACATAACCCGTGGCCGGGGCCTTGATCGTGGTCCGCATCGCTTCGAGCCAGGCCTGCCTCAATCGGGTTTCAGCCTTCAGGACGGCAGGGTGGGTCGGAAGCGTCGTGTTTTCGACAGCGGCTAGCGCGGAAGAAAGCTTGTGTTCGGATGAAGCCAGGGAGGATTCCGCAATGGCGACATTGTCCTGCGCATGCCTCAGCTCTTCCTTCGATACCGCATGACCTGCTACCAGCTTCATGCGGCGATCGAGATCCTGCTTGGCCTTCTCCAGTTCGGCCTCCTTTTCGCCGACCGCAGCCCTGAGTTCCCCGGCTGCCGCATAGCGCTGCTTGAC
Source organism: Pseudomonadota bacterium (assembly GCA_021845885.1). Classification (GTDB taxonomy): domain Bacteria; phylum Pseudomonadota; class Gammaproteobacteria; order Burkholderiales; family JABEVD01; genus JABEVD01. The sequence goes on along the minus strand of JAJZVB010000032.1, from coordinate 12,513 downwards.
GTTGCGCACCGTTTCGGCAAGATCCGTTTCGGCATTTTTCAGGGCGAGTTCGGCATCGGTTGCATCGAGCTTCACCAAGGGATGTCCCTCTTTCACCCACTCGGTGTCGTCTGCATAAACGGAAACGACATTGCCCGTGACTTGCGGCATCAATTCAACCAGGTTTCCCGAGACATAGGCATCGTCCGTGGACTGGTAATATTGACCGTAGCTGAACCAGTAAACCGAATAGGCGATGGCCGCGACCAGAAAAAGCGAGCCGAGCCCGAGCAGCATATGTTTGCGTTTCTTGCCGTTTTCTTCCATTGGTTACCCCGGATTTGAACTGGGCGCGCCGCCCAGCGATTTGATCATTTCGAGTATGGTCTCCATGCGCCGTTCGTCGAGATCGGTCTTGACGTTTTTCTGGGAAAGCAGGGGCGTTTCAGCTTCGAGAACGGAAAGCTCGTCCGTGAGCCCACCCCTGTAGCGGTCCAGCGCTATGGCGTGCGCCTTCTGCAGCCCCTTCAGCACCTCGTTCTGTTCGCCAATCTGATTGGCGATCGATTTGAGCGAAGTGGCAGCGTCGTGAACATCCTGCATCGCGTGTATCACCATCTTGTTGTAGTTTTCCACGGCGATGTCGTATTCCGCGTTTTTCGCGCCCAAATTCGCCCTGAGCCTGCCCCCGCCGAAAATGGGAAGATGAATGGCCGGCCCGAAGGAGGTGATTTCGCTTCCCCGCTCGAGAAGGCTGCCGAACCCTATGCTTTGCACGCCTACATAGGCTGAAAGGTCGATGTTGGGATAGAATTCCGCGCGGGCTTCCTTGATCCGGCTCGAAGCAGCCTCGATTCTCGATTGCTGCGCGATGATGTCCGGGCGCATGCCGATGAGATCGGCCGGAATGGTCTCGGGCATGTTCGGCGGAGAATCGATCCTCGCCTTGATGGCTTTCCCCCTCGCCAGCGGTTTCCCGAGGAGCGCGGCAATCCTGCTCCTGCCCAGCTTGACCGCTTCCTCGATCCCTGAAATGGCGAGCCTGGTTCCGGCCACCTGGCTTTCTTCCTCGTGGATCCTCAAGTCCGAATCGATCCCGTTTTGCGCGCGAAATTTCAAAAGATCGAGCAGCGCTTCCTGTCTTTTCAGGATATGCCCGGATATCTCCAGTTTCGCCAGATCGGCCTGCAGCCTGAAGTAGCTTTGCGCAATCGCCGTGCCCAGTATCAGTCCGGTCTCGCGGGCTTCAGCCTCCTCGGCGCCGGCTTCGCTCAATGCGGCATTCAGCGCAGCCCGGTTCCTTCCCCACCAGTCCAGGTCATAATCGAGACCCAGGGTCAGCTGGCCGAAATTCAGCGTGCTTCCGCCAAGGGGGGGAGGGAAATAACCTGTGGCGCTGATCCTTTCCCTGACAGCGGACGCGTCTCCATACAGCTGGGGATAGAGATTCGCTCCCGAGAGGGCGGTAAGGCTCCTGGCCAGCCTGATCCTGGCCTGAGCGATCTTGATGTCGGGGGAATCGGCAAGCGCTTCCTGGATCAGGGCATCGAGCTGGTCATCTCCGAACAGGGTCCACCATTTCGCTTGCAGATTGAATTTCGGGGAGGATTTCTTGACGACAACCGGCCTGGACTCCGTATGGATGCCGGAAAAATCCGCGCAGCCGCCAAGCAATGCGGAAGCGAACAGCAGCATGCCGCCTATTCTTCGCATGAGCCTCCCATGGGCAAGTCGATTCGGCCAAGGAGCTTGCGCAGCAGGAATTCGAATTGCTCAAGTTCCACTGCATTGAAAACGGACCACAATTCCCGGTAATGCTGCCACTGCAGGGGCAGCACGGCTTCCACGAGCTGCCTGCCCGCCTGCGTCAGCGAAAGGACGATTTTCCGCCTGTCTTCCCCGCTCGCATGGCGTTCGACCCATCCCTTCTCGACGAGTTCATCAGAAAGCCTGGTGATGTTCGTCCTGGAAGAAACCATGGCATAGCTCAAATTGCACGGATTGATGGCGTTATCCGGCGTCGAATGGATCATGATGAGCGCGAACCAGCTCGAACTGTTGAGGCCGAACGGGCTCAATTGATGATTCTGCCTTTCGCTGACCAGCTTGAAAACATGGTAATAAAGCCGGTTCAGGATGATCTCCCGCTTCGGCGCATCGGGATGATGGTTCGCAAATTCTTCTATTTTGCTTTCGAAAGGCTGGAATGATGAAAGTGGATTCATTGTCGTAAAAAATAGTTCACATGTTAATTATAAATAATGAAACTACCCTGTCAATGAAATGAACTATAGTTTTGAAGAATGCCTGAAACGGAGAAAAAATGCACCAAGGATTGAGCGGCATTGAGGCCAAGGCGCGGCTGGAGGAGGAAGGATTCAACGAGTTCCTTGCGAAGAAAAAGAGAAATTTCCCGGCCATAGCCCGCGAAGTCGCCATCGAACCCATGTTCCTGCTGCTCGTTTCGTCCGGCCTCATCTATTTCGTTCTCGGCGACATGGGCGAAGCCCTCGCCCTGCTCTTTTTCGTTTTCGTGGTGATGGGCATCACCGTTTACCAGGAAAACAGGACGGAAAGGGCGCTCGAGGCTTTGCGCGATCTGACGAGCCCGAGGGCCAACGTGATCAGGGAAGGCAAGGCATCCAGGATTGCGGGCAGGGAGGTGGTGCGGGGCGACATTCTGCTCCTTTCCGAAGGGGACAGGGTTGCGGCGGATGCGGAGCTCTTGGAAAGCAACGATTTCTTCGCCGACGAATCGTTGCTCACCGGAGAATCCTTTCCCGTCGTCAAGTTTCCCGGAGGAACCGCAGCGAAAGTCTACGCGGGCACCATGGTCGCCCAGGGAAGCGGCATAGCCAGGGTAGTCGCAACCGGATCCAATGCCGAGATGGGCAGAATAGGGCTGGCCCTCGAATCGGCGAAAACGGAAAGAACGCCATTGCAAAAGGAAATTTCCGGTCTGGTCAGGAATCTCGCCATGCTGTCCGGAATCCTCTTCATCCTACTGGTTATTTCCTACGGTCTGATGCATGGCAACTGGCTGAATGGATTGCTCGCCGGGATCACCATGGCGATGGCCATTCTTCCGGAAGAATTCCCGGTCGTCCTGACCGTCTTTCTCGCGCTGGGCGCGTGGCGCATCGCGCGCAACAATGTCCTGACCCGACGTCTTCCCGCCGTCGAGACATTGGGATCTGCAAGCATATTGTGCGTCGACAAGACGGGCACCTTGACGGAAAACAGGATGTCGGTGGCAAGGCTTTGCGCAAAGGGGAAAAGCGTTGATACAGGCGCCCTGGATGATCTTCCGGAAGATTTTCATGAAATCCTCGAATACAGCATCCTGGCGAGCGAAGTCGATCCATACGACCCCATGGAAAAGGCTTTCCTCGATCTCGGCAAGCGCTTTCTTTCCAGAACGGAGCACCTCCATGCCGACTGGAAGCTCGTCCATGAATATTCGCTTTCACCCCAAATGCTGGCCATGTCCCATGCATGGCAGTCGCCTGACGGAAACGAATATGTGGTGGCGGCGAAAGGCTCGCCGGAGGCGATATTCGACCTTTGCCATCTCGAGAAGAAGGAAACCGAGACCTGGACACTCGAAGTCGCGAAAATGGCCCGGGATGGCCTTCGCGTTCTGGGCGTTGCCCGCGCGAAATATCGAGGGACATCCTGGCCTGCCTTGCAGCATGATTTCGAATTCGAATTCGCCGGATTGGCAGGGCTTTCCGACCCTGTTCGCGAAGGCGTTGCTTCGGCTGTCAGGGAATGCAGTGACGCCGGAATACGCGTCGTGATGATGACGGGAGACAGCCCGCTCACCGCGCAGGCCATTGCGAAACAAATCGGGCTCGGCATCGAGACCGTCCACGGACCTGACATCGAGAACATGAGCGACGAAGAACTCTTCGAGGTGGCCGAGCATGCCGATATTTTCGCCAGGGTCGTGCCTTTGCAGAAGCTCAGGATAGTGAATGCATTGCAAAGAAGCGGGAAGATCGTCGCCATGACGGGGGACGGCGTGAACGACGCCCCGGCCCTCAAGGCGGCCCATATCGGGGTGGCGATGGGAAAGCGGGGAACGGATGTCGCCAGGGAAGCCGCTGCCCTCGTGCTGCTCGACGACGATTTTTCTTCCATCGTGCATGCTGTGAAATCAGGCAGAAGAATCTATGCCAATCTTTCGAAAGCGCTTTCTTTCAGCCTGGCCGTGCATGTGCCCATCGCGGGGATGTCGCTCCTTCCCGTATTCCTGGGCTGGCCGCTGCTTTTCTTTCCGGTTCATATCGCCTTTCTTGAGCTCATCATCAATCCGGTTTGTTCGCTCGTTTTCGAGGCCGAGCCCTCAGAAATGAATGTCATGAAAATCCCGCCGAGAACAAGTGACTCGCCCCTGCTCGGCAGAAAAGTCGTGACCATGAGCCTGATCCAGGGAACGGTCATCCTGATCGCCGTGCTCCTCGTTTACGCCCATGCGCTCAAGACGGGCGAAACCTACGCCAGGGCGATCGCATTTTCAACCCTGGTTTTTTCCGATCTGGCCCTGATACTCGTGAGCCGCTCCAGATCGGAATCCTTTCTGGCCTGTCTGAGAAGGCCCAATTTCCTTTTATGGGGAGTGCTCGGCGGGGCTGTCTTCGCCCTCCTGGCCGTGATTTATTTCATGCAAAGCCTTTTCGGTTTTTCCATGCTTGCTTATGGCGACATGCTTTCAAGTCTTTTTGTCGGCATCCTGAGCGCGATCTGGTTCGAGTTTTACAAGATGCTCGATGCGCAATAATTTCCTGCTCTTCGTGGCCGGCGCCTGGATTTTGCAATATCGGGCCGAGCTGCCCTCCATGGGATGGATCTTTCTTTTGCCTGCATGGTTTCTCGTGGCGATGCTGCTTTCGCGAAAGCTTGAGAGGGAAATATTGCTGAAAGGCTTCTTTTTCGCCTCGGGCTTTCTTTATGCAGCGGCCATCGCCCATTTCAGGCTGGACGACAGGCTTGCGGCCCAATGGGAAGGAAAAGACATCGAAATCATAGGAACGGTTGCCGAGCTTCCGCAAAGGAGCGAAAGGGGGCAATACTTCGCTTTCGACGTGGAAAGGGTGGGAACAAGGGATGCCGTCGTTCCGGAGAAGATCATGTTGAGCCGGTATTCCGGGCCTGAACTGCTTCATCCCGGAGAGCGATGGCGCTTCACGGTCAGGCTCAAGCGGCCGCATGGCAATGTCAATCCGTACGGATTCGATTACGAGGTCTGGCTTCTTGAGCGGGATATCGGCGCGACAGGCTATGTGCGGCAGGGGGTGTTCCTGAAACGATTCGTTGCAAGGCCGGAATATATGGTCGAAGCCGCCAGGGAAAAGCTGCGTGAAAGGGTCTATGCTGCCCTTCCTGGTTTTCCCTATTCCGGGGTGATCGCAGCACTGCTGATGGGAGACCAGAAGGCCATTTCGCAGAGGGACTGGCAGATTTTCAGGCGCACGGGCGTGATCCACCTCATGAGCATTTCCGGGCTGCATGTGACGATGATCGCGGGTTTTTTCGTCTTTATAACCTACCGGCTCTGGCGCCTCAATCCTTCGCGGCATTTTCCTGCAAGAAAAGCGGCTGCGCTCTCCGGACTCATGGCCGCATTCGGTTACGCGCTTCTTGCAGGATATGCCATCCCCACCCAGCGCACGGTCTACATGCTCGCAGCGGTTGCCGCGGCAGTCTGGTCGGGGAAAACGACTTCTTCCTCGACCATCCTGTGCTGGGCGCTTTTCGTCGTGACCGTGCTCGATCCATGGTGCGTGCTTTCTCCGGGTTTCTGGCTCTCCTTTTTTGCAGTCGCGCTCATTCTTTATGTGGAGACGGGAAGAATAGGGAAAAAGAACTGGCTGCAGTCCTGGATTTCGGTGCAATGGGCGGTGACAATAGGTCTCGTTCCCATCCTTCTGGCCTTTTTCCAGCAGATTTCCCTTGTTTCTCCAATCGCCAATGCCGTTGCGATTCCCCTGGTGAGCCTTGCCGTGGTTCCACTGACGCTGCTGGGGGCTGTTCTTCCCTTCGATTTTCCGTTCGTTCTGGCCCATGCGCTTTTCTCTGTGGTCATGGATTTTTTAATCAGATTGAACGATCTTCCCGACCCAGTCTGGGTGCAGCATTCCCCTCCGCCCTGGACGCTCTTCACAGCCTTTCTCGGCATAGCCTGGACGCTGCTTCCGAAAGGGTTTCCCGTTAGATGGCTCGGGCTTTCGGGCATCGCGCCGCTTTTCCTGTTTTTCCCTCCGCAGCCTGAACTATTGAGGCTGACCGTTCTGGACGTCGGGCAGGGACTGTCATGCGTGATAGAAACGAGGCATCATGCCCTGCTTTACGACGCCGGACCTTCTTTCTCCGCCCAATCGGACAGCGGCAACAGGATCATCCTGCCCTATCTCGCAGGCTCGGGGATCATGAGGCTGGATGCCGCGATCCTGAGCCACGAGGACATGGATCATATCGGCGGGGCGATTTCCGTTTTCGATTCCATGCCGATAGGCTGGCTGCTTTCCTCCCTGCCCGAAAACCATCCCGTGCTCGCCCATGTTGCAAGGAACATGCGCTGCCGTTCCGGCGAATCCTGGACATGGGATGACGTGAAATTCGAGATCCTGAGTCCGGATTCCTATTCGAACCGCATCAGCAATGAAAGAAGCTGCGTGCTGAAGGTCACGTCGCAGCAAGGTTCGATATTGATTGCCGGGGATATCGACAGGCGCATCGGCGACAGGCTCGCCGCAAAGGAAAATCTCAAATCGGACGTTCTCGTCGTGCCTCATCACGGCGGGAAAAGCTCGGAAAGTTTCATCCGTTCCGCTTCCCCGGGGTATGCCGTATTTTCCGCAGGTTACAGGAATCGCTTCGGCCATCCGAGACCTGAAGTGGTTGCCCTTTATAAAAGCATGGGAAGCAGGATCATCAGGACGGACGAGGGCGGAGCGGCCGTCTTCGATTTTTCATCAGGCGGAATGAGCGAGGCATCCTGGCGCCAGGCTCACAGGCGCTACTGGTATCAGGAGAAATGAATGCCTGTCCCGACCATTTCGTTGACCTCGATCTGATAGGCAAGGCGCGCGGGGTCTGAACCGTCGAGGAATTCGTTGTCGATCTGCGCATAGGGATAAATGAAAAGAGGAATTTTCACATTCAGGAACGGCAATGGAATGTTGCGCTCATGATTGAGGCCTATCCAGTTCAGATTCCAGTAGCCGAAAAGTTTTTCCTTCATTTCTGCAACCTTGGAGTCGGCGAAGCTCTTCTTTTCCTCGAGTATGACCCGATGGATCTCGGCCGGATCGACGGGCACCCAGTCTCCAGCTTCTTCGAGATAGCATTCCGCCCTGGCATGGTAGGAGGTCGCGATTTTCCCGCCGTCGGCTTCCTGCAGCAAAATGCCATAGGCGCCCCGGGCTGGAATGCCTGAGGAACGGCACAGGCTGACAAAAAGGGAGGCGATATCCAGGCTTTTCCCACCCATGTTGCCGCTTTCCAGCATCTCCACGGCATTGCCTTTTCCGCATCCCTTGACCTCCGGATCGTAATGGGTATTGTCGACGACCCAGTCGAACAGGGCGCGCGCCTTTTCCAGGGGGGATTTTGCATTTTTCGTCGCCATCATCGCGGTTTTGCGGACAATGCCCTCTTCGGGAGAAAGATAATGCTGGACTGAAGCGGGTATTTTTCCTCCGCGCATAGGTTTTTTTGCGAGGTCGATTTTCCTTTCCGCTGTCTTGATCATCGTCCCGACCGTGATGCTTCTTGAGCCGTTGCCCTTCCATTCTCCGAAAAAGGCAGCTGCAGGGTTCTTGGGCGGATCGAAAAGATTGGCGACAGCAGGCCCTTCGCTCCAGACGCTCCCCATGTTGCGCTGGTAAAGGGTGTCGTTGCTGTCGGGAAGCGGAAGCCAGAGCTTCGCGCTTTTGCCCGCTTCAGGAAGGGAAACATGGTAGTTCAAGCGGTAGGTTTTCCAGGAGGCGATTTCGTCGTAATAGCCCCACGAAGGAAAGGCAGTCAGTGTGCCGGCTGCTGCGGCAAGTCTGATAAAATCGCGTCTGTCCATTTCGCCTCCTTTCACGATATGACCCATTATAGTTGTTTCCGACCATCATGACACCCATCGAATTCGAGACTTCGCCAAGCCCGCAACATTCAGTCATCTGGCTGCACGGATTGGGGGCAGACGGCAACGATTTTGTTCCCGTCGCCGAGGCGCTTTCCCTCCCCGACATGCGCTTCATTTTTCCCCATGCGCCCATGAGGCCTGTCACCCTGAACGGCGGATACGTCATGCGCGCCTGGTATGACATTTATACGCTCGATTTGAGTTCGGGCGAAGACAGGGAAGGCATCATGGCTTCGAGCGACCGGATTGCGAAACTCATAGCCAGGGAAGGGGAAAGGGGAATCCCGGCGCATCATGTTTTCCTGGCAGGCTTTTCGCAAGGCGGGGCGGTTGCCCTTTTTTCAGGCCTGAGCCATGCCGAAAGGCTCGCAGGGATTATCGCCCTGTCGACCTATCTCCCCCTTGCCGAGACGATCAAAGCGCATCCGGCCAATTCGAAAACGCCGATATTCATGGCGCATGGGCGGGACGACGAAATCATCCCTTTTTCGGCCGGAATCGCTTCGAAGGAAAGGCTTTTGAATCTCGGGCACGAATTGGCCTGGCATGACTATGAAATGGGGCACTCGGTGTGCCAGCAGGAAATCGCGGATATTTCCGCCTGGATTTCTGGGGCGATATCAAAGATCCGCGAGACGGCAGCGCCATAACCTGAAATCGAATCCCTTTTCGAGCCGCTCCAGGGGAATCAGGGCATATTTTTTTCCCTCGAATTCGATTTCATACCGGCTGTTGGGAAAAAAATTCTTGTCTTCGGCCAGGATCTTCGCTTCCATCGCGCCTGCTTCGATATGGGCAAGAACGATCCTGATGCTCGAATTGTCCTTCCCGATTTCGATGGGGAGGATCGCCTTCGCAAGGATTTCCACCCCGGCATGCCATCTTTTCAGATCGTCCCGGCTCAGACGGCGGATGATGCACAGGTCCCATGAACCGCCCTGCTTGCTGAAGAATAGCAGGCCAATTTTTTCCCATTCGGGATGGGGATTCTGGATGACCGCGTCGAAACCACCCTCGCTGATGTTTTCGCTGGTCCAGGATTCGGTTTCTGACCAATCCAGCCTGCAGGCAACGGCAAAGGTCAATGAAGCCCGGCGTCTTTCGCTTTTTCTCGAAAGCGGTTTTTCTGACCAGTATATCAGCAGGTGCTTGAGCACCTTTCGCGACTCCTCTTCCGAATAGGTTCCGCCCAGCGTGATTTCCTCGGGAAGTCCCGCCTCCGGAAGCTGCGCGATAAAGGTGCAGGCTTTCCCGGGCCCGAAAAAGCGCAATGAGGTTTCGCTCCCCAATGAGGGCTTCAGTCTGGCCGGCGGGTTGCTCGAAGAAAGGTCGACATAATGGGTCAGGTCGGGCGCGCCAGGCTTCGATTCCAGGATGAAATGGCCTGAAAGCAGCGCGACCATATGGTTCGCCATGTCGAATTCCCGGCTGGAAAGGGAATCCGGGGAAGAGGCAGCCATGACCGGGGTTTTGAGGAATTCCTGAAGGATGCTGGTCTTGTATCCCTGTCCCGGATAAAGCGTGAGGGCGATGCGCGCGATGCCTGTTTTCTCGGCGAAGGCAAATAGCCAGAAAAGATTTTTCCACAGCGACGGTTCGATCAGGCCCGCATGGAGATGGGACCATTTGTATTGCGAATGAAGTGCATGGAGCGCCCTGCAGATCAGAAGCGGCAGCTCCTTTTTGATCTCGTCCGCGCCTTTCTCGCCGGAGCGGTAAGCCTTTATGCACGAAAAATAGGCTTTTCCCATGAGGCTTGCGAAGCGGTGGCAGGCGAAGCTGATTCTTTTCCGCTGGGCGCCGTCCGCCCCCAGGTAATCCTTCCACAATTTTCGCCGGTAAGGCCGCGAATGCTCGTCGAAAAGCTTGCAAATGTCGGCTCTCGCCTCGAGATCGAGTCCGGTCAGCGATTCAATCCAGTCCGACAATTCCTCCAGCGCCTTGAGGGCATTGTCGCCAGGCAGACCAGCGAGTTTTTCCCTTGCCCGCCTGGGGTTGGAAAAAGCATGGTTTGCGCCGCCGAGCCATTTGAACACGATTTAACTCAGGAATTCAGCCTTGTGCGATAATCGGTCGAATTATACGCTTTCGTGGATGACCCATGTTCAGATATATAGAAGATTTCATAGGCAACACGCCGCTTGTCAGGTTGAGAAGGCTGCCCGGAAAGACTTCGAACGTATTGCTCGCCAAGCTCGAAGGGAATAATCCGGCCGGTTCAGTGAAGGACAGGCCGGCTTTTTCGATGATATCCAGGGCGCAGGCCAGGGGAGAGATTCGTCCCGGCGATACGCTGATCGAGGCGACCAGCGGCAATACCGGCATTGCGCTGGCCATGGCGGCAGCCGTCAGGGGATTCAGGATGGTTCTGGTCATGCCGGAGCACATGAGCGTGGAGCGGCGCCAGATCATGCGCGCCTTCGGCGCGGAGATCGTCCTGACGCCGAAGGAAGGCGGCATGGAAGCCGCAATCGATCTGGCCAACCGGATGGAGGCCCAGGGAAAGGGAAAGATACTCGACCAGTTTTCCAATCCGGACAATCCTCTGGCCCATTACGAAGGGACTGCGCCTGAAATATGGCGGGAAACGGAAGGGAAGATCACCCATTTCGTAAGCAGCATGGGCACCACGGGAACGATCATGGGCTGCGCCCGGTTCTTCAGGGAAGCGAATCCCGCTATCCGCATCGTCGGCGTTCAGCCCGACGAAGGGGCTCAGATTCCGGGAATCAGGAAATGGCCCGAGGCCTATCTTCCCAACATATACGATGCCAGTCTGGTCGACGAAATCATGCTGGTTTCCCAGCACGAAGCCGAGGAAACCGCGAGGAGGCTCGCCGCCGAGGAGGGGATTTTTGCAGGCATTTCTTCGGGCGGCGCTATGGCTGCGGCGCTCGAGCTTTCCGCAAGGCTGACTGATTCGGTCATCGTTTCCATCGTCTGCGACAGGGGGGACCGCTACCTGTCAACCGGAATTTTTCCCGCCTGAACGCCCTTGCCCGCCCGCCCTAATGGGGCTATAAAAGAAATGGGAGGCGTCATGGCAATCATAGGCATCGATTTGGGAACGTCGAATTCCGCAGCGGCTGTTTTGCGCGGCGGGCGGCCCGTGATCATTCCCAGCGCCGAAGGGATAAGCCTGGGCGGGAAGGCCTTTCCCTCCTATGTCGCGGTGACCCCTGAAGGACAGATCATGGTCGGAGAGCCGGCAAGGCGCCAGGCGTCAGCCAATCCGGAAGGTACGGCCACTGCTTTCAAGAGAAAAATGGGCAGGCGCGAGCCGATCAGGCTGCGCGGCAGGGAATTTTCTCCTGAGCAGCTTTCGGCTTTCCTGTTGCAGAAAATCAAGCGCGATGCGGAAAGCTTCCTCGGCGAAGCGGTCGCCCAGGCGGTCGTCACGGTTCCGGCCTATTTCGACGACAACCAGCGCGCTGCGACCAAGGATGCCTGCAGGATCGCCGGGATCGAGGTCGCGCGACTGGTCAACGAGCCGACTGCAGCGGCGCTCGCCTACGGACTGGACAGGCTGGGCGAGGACATGCGCATTGCCGTGATCGATTTCGGCGGCGGGACGCTGGACGTCACGATCATGGAGTCCGGCAAGGGCGTGTTCGAGGTCAGGGCCACGAGCGGCGACACCCAGCTGGGCGGAACGGACATGAACCAGAAGCTGTTCGACTATCTTGCCGAGCGCTTTCTGAATGAAACGGGGATCGATCTCAGGCAGGACAGGAAGGCGGCTTCCCGCCTCGTCGAGGCCGCTGAAATGGCGAAGATCGAACTCACTTCCAGCACCACGACGCATATCAGCCTGCCCTATATCATCACGGTTTCAGGAGAGCCGAAGCATCTCGAAATGACCCTGATGCGCTCGGAGCTCGAGCGTCTGGTGAGTCCCATCATCGAGCGCTGCAGGGGGCCGGTGATGCAGGCATTGAGCGATGCGGGCATTTCCGCTTCCGAAATCTCGAAGGTCGTTTTCGTCGGCGGCCCGACCAGGATGCCCATCGTTCGCAGCTTTTTCGAATCCATATTCGGCAGGCGGGCGGAGGCGGGAATCGATCCCATGGAATGCGTGGCGAGCGGCGCGGCGATCCAGGCAGGGGTGCTTTCCGGGGTAGTGGCCGACATCGTACTTGTCGACGTGATTCCGCTCACCCTCGGCGTCGAGACCCTGGGCGGAGTGGCGACCCCGCTCATTTCCAGGAACACGCCCGTTCCCGTGAAAAAGACGGAAACATTCACCACCGCATCCGACATGCAGACAAGCGTCACGGTGCATGTCTTCCAGGGCGAGCGCCCCATGTCGCGGGACAACACAAGTCTCGGCGAATTCAATCTGGATGGCCTTCCTCCCGCGCCCAGGGGCGTTCCGAAAATCGAAGTGACTTTCG
>JAJZVB010000149.1 GCA_021845885.1 Pseudomonadota bacterium | reverse complement strand
CCCTCTCTGCACGGGGCGGACTTCGCCGGCGAGGCCGACTTCGCCGAATACCACGAGTTTATCGGGAAGGGCCCTGTTCTTGAGGCTCGATACGATCGCCAGCAGAACCGCCAGATCGGAAGCGGGTTCGATGATCCTCACCCCGCCCACTGCATTGACGAAAACGTCCTGATCGAAACAGGCTATTCCGGCATGGCGGTGCAGCACGGCGAGCAGCATGGCCAGCCTGTTCTGGTCGAGCCCGACGGAAAGGCGCCTCGGGTTGGGCGCGTGCGCCTCGTCGACCAGGGCCTGGACTTCGACCAGAAGCGGCCTGGTTCCCTCCTGGGTCACCATCACGCAGGAACCGGCCACTTCCCGCTCGTGGTGGGAAAGGAAAAGCGCCGAGGGATTGCTCACTTCCTTCAGCCCCCTTTCCGTCATGGCGAAGACGCCGATCTCGTTGACTGCGCCGAAACGGTTCTTGAACGCCCTCACCAGCCTGAAGCTGGAATGGGTGTCGCCCTCGAAATAGAGCACCGTGTCGACGATATGCTCGAGCACCCTGGGCCCGGCTATCGCGCCCTCCTTCGTGACATGCCCGACGAGTATGATCGTGATGCCTGACTGCTTGGCAAGCCGGGTGAGCTGGGCTGCGCATTCCCTGACCTGAGCGACCGAGCCCGGTGCCGAGGAAAGGGCGTCCGAATAAAGGGTCTGCACCGAATCGACCACGGCTACTTTGGGATCATTGGACAGCAGGGCCTTCTGTATCCTGTCGAGCTGGATTTCCGCAAGGATTTCGACGGAACCCGCATCAAGCTGCAGCCGCTTGGCCCTCAATGCGATCTGCTGGGCGGACTCCTCGCCGCTCACGTAAAGCACCTTCATCGACCGGCTCATGAGGGCCAGCGCCTGAAGGAGAAGGGTGGATTTGCCTATTCCGGGGTCGCCGCCGATCAGCACCACGCCGCCTTCGACCAGCCCGCCTCCCAATACCCTGTCGAATTCGGCTATTCCGGTCGGATAGCGCGGAAAATCGGCCGCCTCGACTTCTTCGAGCTTCCTGATCGAGCTCGTCTTCGAAATGGCCGAGAACCTGGAAGTGGATTCCTGAACGGTTTCGAGGAGCGTGTTCCAGGCATTGCAATGCGGGCACTGTCCCTGCCATTTCGGCGCCGTTCCGCCGCATTCCGTGCAGGTATAATTCGTTTTCGCCTTGACCATGTTCAAGTGTAGACGACGGGAACCCTGGGCGCCCGGGCGCAAAGCAGCTCGTAACTGAGGGTGCCGCAGGCCTTCGCCACATCTTCCACGGGCAGTCCTTCTCCCCAGAGCACGACTTCGCTTCCTATCCCCGCTTCGGGAATGTCCGTGATGTCGACATAAAGCATGTCCATCGATACCCGCCCAATCGTTCCCGTCCGCCTGTTTTCGACCAGAACCGGCGTGCCGTTGGGCGCATGCCTGGGATAGCCATCCGCATAGCCGCAGGCGACGATGCCCGCCCTCGTCTTCCTTTCCGCCCTGAATATCGGGCCGTAACCCAGCCCTTCCCCCTTTTCCAGGTTCTGAACAGCGATGATCCTCGATGAAAGCGTCATGGCGGGCAAGAGCCCGAGGCTTGCCGCGCTCTCATCCTCGAAAGGCGATGAACCGTAAAGCATGATGCCGGGACGTACCCATTCGAACCGGGTATCGGGATACCTGATGAGCGCAGCCGAATTGGCAAGGCTCCTTGGACGGCCCGAGTCCCCCGCCGCAATGCCGAAGGCTTCCATCTGCCCGGCCACCCCCTCCTGCCCGTCTGCGCAATAGAAATGCGTCATCAGCACGACCTCGCCGACGCATTCCAGCGCCTCCATCCTTTCCAGCATTTCCCTGAAAACATCCGGCCTGAACCCCAGCCTGTTCATTCCGGTATTGCATTTGAGAAAGACGCCTATCTTTTTCTTGAGAAGACAGGATTCGAGCAGGTCCGCCTGCTCCTCGCAATGGATCACCACGTCGATGTTTTTCGCGGAAATTTCCTGAAGCTCTTCACGCGAGAAGAAGCCTTCGAGCAGAACGATCTTCTGTTTGCATCCAGCCTCCCTCAGCCTGAGCGCTTCGTTGAGATCGAGCAGCGCGAAGCCTTCCGAGGATGAAAGCGCCTGCGCTGCCCTGACCATGCCGTGGCCGTAGGCATCGGCCTTGATCACCGAAAGAATGCCTGAACCCGGCGCGTATTTCCGCACCCTGGCAAGATTCTTCTCAAGCGCACCGAGGCTGATTCTCGCTTCTATGGGTCTCGTCATATGGTCTCGTTACGCAATTTCGCAATTCAATCACAAATCGGTTTCACAGGGTAGACTCGGGCAAGAAATTCTTCGCTCTTTCCCGCTTTCATGGTATAAATTCCGGGCCTCCTTAGTTAAATCAAAACTACCCGGATGAATCGCGGTTTCTACATCATTCTGATCGCCCAGTTCTTTTCCGCACTCGCCGATAACGCCCTGCTCTTTGCAGCGATAGCGCTGATGAAGCTGCTTTCCTCCCCCCCCTGGCACGAGCCCCTGCTTCGCGAATTCTTCGTGGTCGCCTATATCCTGCTCGCCCCTTTCGTCGGCGCCTTTGCGGACGCCTTCCCCAAGGGGAGGGTCATGCTGTTCAGCAATTCGGTGAAACTTTCGGGCTGCCTCGCCATGCTCTTCGGCATGCCCCCGCTTTTCGCCTTCGCCATAGTGGGAACGGGCGCTGCAGCGTATTCCCCGGCGAAATACGGCATCCTGACCGAACTCCTTCCGCCCAGGCTCCTCGTTTCCGCCAACGGCTGGATGGAAGGCTCGACTGTCGCAGCGATCATCCTCGGCGTGATCCTGGGCGGGGTATTTTCCTCGGTCAACCCCTATTTCGCCATCGAGATGATCATCGGGCTTTACCTGGTCGCTGCGATATTCAATCTTTTCATTCCCCATGTCCCGATAGACCACAAGCTGCCGAAAAAGAGCCTGACCTATGTGCTGCATGATTTCTGGCATGTCTTCAAGCTGTTGTGGAAGGACACGCAGGGCAAGGTCTCCCTTTCCGTGACCACGCTTTTCTGGGGCGTGGGGGCCACGCTGCAGTTCGTCGTCATCAGCTGGTCCAGCCAGATTCTCGATTTTTCGGTCAAAGAAGCCGGCTACCTGATGGCGATCGTCGCGACAGGCATCGCCATGGGTTCCCTTGTCGCAGCGCGTTACGTGAAGCTCGAGCATGCCGCGAAATCGCTTCCCGCAGGGGTGATGATGGGTTTGCTCGTGATTTCGATCAGCTTCGTCTCAAACTGGAAAATCGCCTCCGTCGCGCTTTTCCTCATCGGCGCGCTCGGCGGCTTCTTCGTCGTGCCCTTGAATGCCCTGCTCCAGCACAGGGGGCATGTGCTGATGGGTGCAGGGCATTCCATCGCCGTACAGAATTTCAACGAAAACATCGGGATACTGGTTCTCCTCGGCTGCTATTCGGGCATGGTGAAATCGGCCATGAACATCAACTGGATCATCATTCTGTTCGGGCTCTTCATCAGCTCCTCGATGACCCTCATTTACGGTTTTTCCAGGAAGCGCCTCTAGCCCGGATTTTTCATGACGGCCAATCCGAGAGGCGAATACCGGGCAGGAACGAGATGGATTGGAGAAGAGCGTCAATTCGGGTCAGGAAAGAGGCCGTTTTTCAGGTTGCGGACGGAATTTCCCCTTACCCCGTTGTTTGTCATCGTGCCGGGAGCAGCACTTGGTGCCGTCTACGGCGCCAGGGCGCGAGCAGCAGTCAGGAAGACCTGGCGCAACGGGTGATATGACGCCAGCATGATTTTCACGCGCCGTGTGTTGCGGAGGATGCTGG
>JAJZVB010000148.1 GCA_021845885.1 Pseudomonadota bacterium | reverse complement strand
GAAGCTTCAGACCGACCCTTCCGTCATCTACGGCCTGGGGAGCAGTTTCGACGGCAACCTGAGGAAGAGGGATCTCCTGAACGATCAGCCCTACAATACCTATACGAGACCCGGGCTGCCGCCCACTCCGATTTCCATGCCCGGGCTGAAATCCATTGACGCGGTGCTTCATCCGGCCCATTCCAGTGCGCTCTATTTCGTTTCAAGGGGGGACGGCACTTCCCAATTTTCCGATTCGCTCGCGGAGCACAACCGAGCAGTCAACCGGTACCAGAGGAAATGAACAAGGCCAGGTTCATCACGCTTGAAGGCATAGACGGGGCGGGCAAGAGCACGCAATTGCCCCTCATCGAAGCGGCGCTGAAAAGCCGGGGCATCGATTACCTCATGACGCGCGAACCCGGCGGAACGCCATTGGGAGAAAAATTGCGCGAAATCCTGCTGCACCAGGACATGCAGCCTGAAACCGAAGCGCTGCTGATGTTCGCGTCCCGTTCCGAGCATCTTTCCCAAGTCATCAGGCCCGCATTGGAAAGGGGAACCTGGGTGATTTCCGACCGCTTCACCGATGCGAGTTTCGCCTATCAGGGTGGGGGAAGGGGGCTCGATTACGAAAAGCTTGAAATGCTGGAGGAATGGGTGCATGGGGGTTTCCAGCCTGATCTCACCCTGCTTTTCGACGTGCCGGTCGAAATGGCGAGACAGAGGCTGATGAAGAATGCCAGCCTCGACCGCTTCGAACACGAAAGGGGGACATTCTTCGAAAAGGTGAGGAAGGCTTATCTTGATCGGGCTGCGCGTTTTCCCGAAAGATTCTGCTTGATCGACTCCAGCCTTCCCCTCGAAAAAATTAATGTTAAACTTGAAGAAATCATCTCAATGCTATGTCTATGAACGTTTATCCATGGCACAAAGAGATTTATGAAAGGCTGCTCAAGGCGAAGCCTGGTCTGCCCCATGCGCTGCTCCTGAAGGGGAGGCGCGGCATTGGCAAGCTCGATTTCGCCCGTCAATTGGCGCGCTCCCTGCTTTGCGAATCTCCGCTTGAAGACGGTTCGGCCTGTCTTTCCTGCACCGCCTGCTGCTGGTTCGATCACGATATCCATCCCGACTTCAGGAGAATCGAGCCTGAAACCGATGAAAACGGAAAGAAGGCGGGGCAGATCGCCATCGATCAGATCAGGTCGCTTTCTTCTTTCATGGGCATGACGACGCACAGAAATGGCTACAGGATTATACTGATTCATCCGGCCGATGCGATGAATGCCCATTCCGCCAATGCGCTGCTCAAGACTCTCGAAGAGCCGCAGGGAAAGACCCTGTTCATTCTGGTCACGCACAAGCTGCAACAGCTTCTTCCGACCATCCTGAGCCGATGCAGGACGATCTCCATGCCTTTTCCCAAGCCTAATGAGGCGCAAGCCTGGCTGCTGGAAAAAGGCGTGCCTGACCCGATCCCTTTTCTTGCCGAATCAGGCTATGCGCCGCTTTCGGCCTTGGAGCTCGTCTCGGAAGATCATGCGTCTGTCGAGCGGTTCCTGAAGGAAATAGGCTCTTCTTCGGATCCGGTCTCGATTGCAGAGGCATTCCAGAAGACGGATTTGTCCATGATCCTGTCCTGGCTGCAGAAATGGTGCCATGATCTTGCGAGCCAGGCTTATGCCGGGAAAATTCGCTATTTTCCCGGTTTATCGGATAGAATCATCGAGATTTCCGGAAAGGCCGACAAAATCGAACTGATGCGGTTCCAGCGCAAATTGGGCCATGCGCAGAGGATTTCCACCCATCCTGTGAATGCCAGGCTGTTCTTGGAGGAACTGATTTTGACTTACAGGCGCATGGCGGAAGGCCGATGAAACCGAGTGTTTTTTCCTTCAGTATCAAGGACAAGAATGCCCTTTATTCGGCTTACATGCCGCATGTCCAGGACGGCGGGGTGTTCATTCCGACCGAAAGGGCTTACCGGTTGGGCGATGAAGTGTACATGCTGCTGGGGCTGCCCGACGATCCTGAAAAGCTTCCCGTCGCCGGGAACGTGGCCTGGATCACGCCCGCCAATGCGATGGGGGGCAGGAGCCAGGGAATAGGCATCAGATTCAGGGGCGACGAGAACGGCAGGCTCGCGAAATCCAGGATAGAAACCCTCCTCGCCGGCATGCCGACCCGGCCCACCCACACGATGTAGAACCATGCTGGTCGATTCGCACTGCCATATCGACTTTCCGGAGCTATACGGAAATCTCGAATCCATCCTCGCTTCGATGAAGGAAAACGAAGTGGTTGCCGCGCTTTGCGTGGGCGTCAATCTCGATGATTTCCCCAGGATCAGGACCCTTGCGGAGAATCATCCCCACATTTACGCCTCGGTCGGCGTGCATCCCGACTACGAGGTGGAAGAGCCTTCCATCGCGGAAATCGTGAGGCTTTCGGATCATGAAAAGGTGATCGCCATAGGCGAGACCGGACTCGACTATTTCAGGCTGAAAGGCGATCTGGAATGGCAGAGGGAGCGATTCAGGAACCATGTCCGCGCTGCGAGAAAGTCCGGAAAACCGCTCATCATTCATACGCGGGAAGCGGCCATCGACACCTTGCGCATCATGGAAGAGGAGGGCGCGAGCGAAGTCGGCGGGATCATGCATTGCTTCACGGAAAGCCTTGAAGTTGCGCAGGCGGCCATCGAAATGAATTTCCTCATTTCATTCTCGGGCATCGTGACCTTCAAGAAGGCGCTGGCATTGAAGGAAGTGGCGAAACGGGTTCCGCTCGAAAAAATGCTCGTGGAAACCGATTCGCCCTATCTTGCCCCCGTTCCCTTCAGGGGAAAAACCAACCAGCCGGCCTATGTCAGGCATGTCGCCGAGGAAATCGCCTCCCTCAAAGGCCTCTCCTTCGAGGAGGTGGGAAAAGTCACGACGGAGAATTTCACCAGGCTTTTCGGCCTGGAGCAATTTTAGCCGAGCAGCTTCTTCAGCACGTAGGGCAATATGCCGCCGTGGAGGTAGTATTCCACCTCGATGGGCGTATCTATCCTGAGCAGAAGCTGGACGCTTTCCCGGCTTCCGTCCTTTCTGCGGATCACCAGGGTCACATCCTTCTGCGGCGCAATTTCGCTTCCCACCAGGAGGTCGAAGCTTTCGCTGCCGTCGAGTCCCAGGCTCCTGACCGTCGTGCCCGGCTTGAATTGGCAGGGAAGAACCCCCATGCCCACGAGATTGCTGCGATGGATGCGTTCGAAGCTCGACGCGATGACCGCCTTCACCCCGAGCAGCTTCGTTCCTTTCGCCGCCCAGTCCCTCGAAGACCCCGTTCCGTATTCCTCTCCTGCGAAGATCACCGTGGGAACGCCATTCGAAACATAATGCATGGCCGCATCGTAGATGGGCATTTGCGTGCCTTCGCAAAGGGTGATCCCGCCTTCGGAACCCGGGATCATCAGGTTCCTGATCCTGACATTGGCGAAAGTGCCTCGCATCATCACCTCGTGATTGCCCCGGCGGGATCCGTAGCTGTTGAAATCGGCGACCTCCACATCATGTGCAGTGAGGTAGCGCCCGGCAGGCGAGGCAGGCTTGATTCCCCCGGCCGGGCTGATATGGTCGGTCGTCACGGAATCGCCGAAAATGCCGAGCGCCCTGGCATCCAGGATGTCGCCGGCCTCATTTTGCTTTTCCTTGAAGAAGGGCGGCTCCTGGATATAGGTCGAATCCCCGTCCCAGCCGTAGACCGCGCCGCCGGACGATCCGACTTCGTCCCACAAGGGATTGTCCTTCATGAAATCCGAATAGAGCTCGCGGTAGACATCGGGATTCGTCGCGTAAGGCATGACTTGAGCGATTTCCTCCTGGAGCGGCCAGATGTCCCCGAGGTAGACCGGTTTGTTTT
>JAJZVB010000147.1 GCA_021845885.1 Pseudomonadota bacterium | reverse complement strand
GGTCGACGAGGCCGGTCGGGCGGATCACCTGCTCGACGACCTGCTGCTGATGCATTTCTTCGTAGGTCGAAGGGGTTGCGGAGACGAAAATGGTCTGTCTCATGACTTTCTCGAATTCATCGAACCTGAGCGGCCTGTTGTCGAGCGCAGAAGGAAGCCTGAATCCGTATTCGACGAGGTTTTCCTTCCTCGACCTGTCCCCCTTGAACATCCCCCCGATCTGGGGTATGGTCACGTGGCTCTCGTCGATGATCATGATCGCGTCAGGAGGAAGATAGTCGATCAGGGTAGGAGGGGGTTCCCCCGCATTTCTCCCGGAAAGATGCCTGGAATAATTCTCGATGCCCTTGCAGAAGCCGAGCTCGTTCAGCATTTCCAGATCGAAAAGCGTCCTTTGCTCTATCCTCTGGGCTTCGACGAGTTTGTTTTCCTTCTGGTAATGATTCACCCTTTCCCGAAGTTCGCTCTTTATCGTCTCGATCGCACGCAAAGTCGTGCTTCTCGGCGTCACGTAATGACTGGAAGGATAAACGGTATAGCGCGATACTTTCTGCTTGACATGCCCGGTGAGGGGATCGAAAAGGGAAAGCGACTCGACGACGTCGTCGAAGAAGCCGACCCTCAAGGCGAGCTCGCTGCTTTCAGCCGGAAAGATGTCGAGGATGTCCCCCCTGGACCTGAAAACGCCCCGCCTGAACTCCATGTCGTTCCTTTCGTACTGCATGGCGACCAGGCGCTTCAGCGCTTCCCTCTGGGGAATCTTTTCGTTTTCGCGCAGATGCAGAATCATGCCGTGATAGTCGACAGGGTCGCCTATGCCGTAAATGGACGAGACAGTCGCGACGATCACGCAATCCGGCCGTTCGAGCAGGGACTTGGTGGCCGAAAGCCGCATCTGCTCGATGTGCTCGTTGATCGAGGAATCCTTCTCGATGAAGAGATCGCGCGAAGGCACATAAGCCTCGGGCTGGTAGTAATCGTAATAGGAAACGAAATACTCTATTGCATTCTCGGGAAGGAATTCCCTCATTTCCGAATAAAGCTGGGCGGCGAGCGTCTTGTTGGGTGCCATGATGATGGCGGGACGACCGAGCCTCGCGATGACGTTCGCCATGGTGTAGGTCTTGCCCGAACCCGTCACGCCGAGCAGCGTCTGGAAGCGCAAGCCGGAATTCACGCCCTCGGCCAGCCTTTCTATCGCCTGGGGCTGGTCTCCGGAAGGCGGAAAGGGCTGGTGAAGACGATAGGCGCTATTGGGGAAAGTGACGATCATCGGTATAATTCAGTTGCCATAAATGGCAATTCTAACATTTGAGGATCACCGTGAAACTCTCGACTCGCGTCCAGGCCATCAAACCCTCCCCTACTCTCGCAGTCACTGCCAGAGCCGCGAGACTCAAGGCGGAAGGCCGGGACATCATCGGCCTCGGCGCGGGGGAACCCGATTTCGACACGCCACAGCACATCAAGGATGCAGCGATTGAAGCGATAAAACGCGGCTTTACAAAATATACCGCAGTAGGCGGAACTCCAAGTCTCAAGCAGGCCATCATCGAAAAATTCAAAAGGGACAACGGGCTGGAATACCATTCGAAGCAGATTCTTGTTTCATGTGGGGGCAAGCAGAGCTTTTTCAACCTTGCGCTCGCAGTCGTCGACGAAGGTGACGAAGTGATCATTCCCGCGCCGTTCTGGGTCTCCTATCCCGACATCACCCTGATCGCCGGAGGAAAGCCCGTCATTATCGAGGCGGGGATCGAGCAGGGATTCAAGATCACCCCCGGGCAGTTAGACGCCGCCATCACTTCAAGAACGAAACTGGTGGTGATCAACAGCCCGAGCAACCCGAGCGGCGCGGTCTACACCCTTTCCGAGCTCGAATCGCTCGGGAATGTGCTCAGGAAGCATCCGCAAATCCTGATCGCTACCGACGACATGTACGAGCACATCAATCTGGAAGGCACCCGGTTCGTCAACATCCTGAACGCCTGCCCCGATCTCTATCCCAGGACCATGGTATTGAACGGCGTTTCCAAGGCCTACTCGATGACGGGATGGCGGATCGGCTATTGCGCCGGCCCAGAGGAAATCATCACGGCCATGGAGAACGTCCAGTCGCAAAGCACGTCCAACCCCACTTCGATTTCCCAGGTTGCAGCAGAAGCGGCGCTCTCCGGCGACCAGTCCTGCATCGTTCCCATGCTGGAAGCCTTCAGGAAGCGGCATGGCTTCGTCGTGGAAAGGCTGAACGGCATTCCCGGCGTGAGATGTTTGCCGGCCGGAGGTGCGTTCTACGCCTTCGCCGACGTCAGGGGCGCGATTTCAGTCCTTCATTCGGAAGGAAAGATAACAGAAGCAACCGACATCGCCTTCTGCGAATACCTGCTTGAAAAGGCGGGGGTCGCGGTGGTTCCGGGTTCGGCCTTCGGGCTCGAGGGCTATATGCGGCTTTCTTTCGCCACCTCCATGGAAAATCTGGCAGGAGCGCTCTCCAGGATTCAAGGCGCCATCCGCTCTTGACCTGATGCCTTTCAGCCGTTAAAATTCCGTTCTTATTCCCTGATAGCTCAGTCGGTAGAGCGACGGACTGTTAATCCGCAGGTCCCTGGTTCGAGTCCAGGTCGGGGAGCCAAACAATAGAGGAAAGCCCGGTTTTCAAATCGGGCTTTCCGCTCCCCAAGTCGCTCACTATTCTATGCGTATGGGCTCCATCGCCGACATCGACGCAGAAACCATCAACGCGGCCCGTTCCTTTATCGCGCTAGTCTCGAAGCGGTACGATTTCGCGGGTGCCATTCTCTTCGGCAGCCGGGCACGAAAATCCCACCGGCCTGACAGCGATGCGGACGTCGCCATTCTCCTGCACGGTCAGCCCGGCAATTTCGTGTCGACGAAACTGGATATGGCCGATCTTGCCTATGACGTGTTGCTGGAAACCGGCGTCCGCATCCAGCCGATTCCGATATGGGAGCAGGAATGGACGCATCCGGAAGCGTATTCCAATCCCCGTCTACTCGCCAACATAGACAGAGACGGCGTCCGTCTATGAATGCGTCTGATTTGATGTCAAAGGCAAACCAGGCCGTCGCATCCGCAAAACTGCTGCTCGACGCCGGGGATGCGGATGGCGCCTGCAACCGGGCCTACTACGCCATGTTCGACGCGGCTCGAGCCGCGTTGCTCGCCTCTGGCTCCCCTGTTCAACCGGAAATCGCCAGAACGCACAACGGCCTGATCACGGCATTCAGCCTGCATCTCACAGCAACGCCTTAACGCCCTCGTAGTCCGAGGGTGTAAGAATTTTTGTGTAAGGCGTGACAATCGGCGCCCATTTTCAGTGGTGCTTCGCCCAATCTTTCAACGCATCGTTGATTCGGGTTTGCCAGCCGTTGCCCATGGCCCTGAATCGCTCCAATATTTCCGTATCGAGGCGAAGCGTCACCTGCTCCTTTTTCCCGCTGCCCGCCGGCCTTCCGCGTCCCCGCTTGAATTGCTTCAATTCTTCATCGGTCAGCGGCGGATTGTCCTGGTCGGCAAGTGCCGCCGCCGTGATTGCGGCATCCTCCGCGTCAGTCGGCCTGATTAATTTTCTGCTCATCATCCTTTCGCTTGTTTTCACCATCTTTATCCGGGTCGAAAGTCACATCCATGTCATTAAATGTAGTTGCATTTATTATGGTAGTCAAGAAATTATTGTTGTTACATTTATTCAGAACGCGATGAATTCACCGCCCGAAGGCCCGGCTTTGCCTGTTCGGCATCGAATTGGATTCCGGCCTGCTCCAGCATCCAGCCTTCTATCTTGTCATGCCACATGCGCAGCAGGTCGAGCGGGCGGCGGCGGTAATGTTCAGGGAAACTCATTCTTCTGACCTGAACCCGCCACTGATAGTC
>JAJZVB010000146.1 GCA_021845885.1 Pseudomonadota bacterium | reverse complement strand
CGAAACCGAAGCTCAGGCAAAGCTGGATAACGCTGCCCATGAAGAGCGCCGCGGAATTCACGGAAAGATGCGCATAGAGCGTATAGTGGGGCGAAGGGGAAAATGCCAGGACAAGCGCGCGCAAGAAAAACGTCAGGGAGAGCGCTGCGAAGGAAAGGCCTGTCAGCCAGCAGGCCGTGCGCAGGGGCGGCCTCACCCTGATCAGCAGCATGCTCGCGCTCGCTGCATTGATCGCAGCGAATATCAGGTCATTGGCCACCGAGCGGGCAATGACATCCGGACGAATCAGGGTGAACCATGCCGCCTGGGCGAAAACCGCCGATACGACAATCACGGGGATGCGCCAGTCGCAAGCCTTTTCCATGAAGGCCTGTATGCCGACGAATTGCAGTCCGGAACCTGCTGCGAACAAAATGGAACCGCCCATGACCCAGCCCCCCGCATTCGCGGGAGTGAGCTGAAGCACGGAAAAGCCGAGTCCTATGCTGATGCAGAGGTTCGCCAGTGCCCACTGCCTTCCGCCGCGGACATTTCCTGCATGCAGCCCGGCGAGCGCAAGCAGCCCCGAAAGCATCAGGGAAAGCGCGGCGATCATGATCAACATGGTGCGCGGATCGAGGCTCATCGATCCACCTTCGGAACCATCGCCATAAGGATTGATTTGGATGGTGGGCGATAGTGGGTTCGAACCACTGGCTTCCACCGTGTGAAGGTGGCACTCTACCGCTGAGTTAATCGCCCGAAGCGGGAAATTATAGCACAATTCATTCGTAAAAGCTCCCCTCCCCCTCCGGCCTCGTCTTGAACCGCTTGTGCAGCCAGTAATACTGCTCGGGCATCTCGAGTATTCTCTCCTCGATGAAGGCGTTCATCCTTCTGGTATCGGCCTCGATGTCGTCGGTGGGATAGTCCTGCCAGGCCGGAAAGAATTTCACCACGTAGCCCCTTCCCCACGCCAATTGCCTTGTCACGCAGGGAACGACAGCTGCCCCGGTCATGGCAGCGAGCCTCGGCAGCCCATTGACCGTGGCCGCCTTCACCCCGAAGAAGGGCACGAAGCTGCCATCCCTGATGCCGAAATCCATGTCCGGAAGGTAATAGAAGGGAAGCTTCTGCTTCATCGCCCTGACCACCGGCCTCAGCCCCTGCTGCCTGGAAAGCAGGGTCGACGTGCCGAAGCGCTTCCTGCCGTGCAGGAGCATTTCGTCGAACAGGGGATTCTTCTGGTGGCTGTAAACGGATACTGCGGGAAAGTCGCAGCTCAATCTCACCCCGCCCATGTCCAGCCCCACGAAATGCGGAGCGAGCCAGATCACGGGCTTATCGGATACGGCCTCCCAGTTCTCGATGCCTTCCAGCCTGATGAGCCGCTTTATCCTTCCTTTGGAGGACCACCACAGCAGGCCATGTTCCAGGAAGCTCCTGCCCAGCGCCCGGAAATGCTGCCTCAGCAGGGATTCCCTCTCGGGATCGCTCATCGAAGGGAAACAGAGGCGCAGGTTGACCCTTGCAACCCGCCTTCTTTCGCGGCCCAGAAAATAGAGCAGCATGCCCAGGACCTCTCCCAGTACCGCGAGGAAGGGCAGCGGAAGAAAATGCAGCAGCCACATCGATAAAAGCCCGATCCTGGTTGCCATCATCGCTCTTTCGCCCCGGCCGGGGTCTTGTAACGGTTGTAACTCCAAAGATACTGCGAAGGGCATGTCCTGACCAGCTTCTCCACGGAAAGATTGAGCCCTTGCGGCGTGATCGGCCCTTCCAGCGCCTCCAGGTGCAGCCTGTATCCTTTTCCCTCAGGCAGCCTCTCGGCGAAAGCCATGACGACGGCGGCGCCGGTCGACGCCCGGAGCCTTCCTGCAAGGGTCATGGTGTAGGCGGGGCGCCCGAAGAATTCAGCCCATTCACCCTCCCCCGCGCCCGGAGCCTGATCCGGGAGCAGCCCAACCGCCTCGCCCTTCTTCAACGCCCTGAAAAGCTTTCGCACGCCCGAGAGGTCTGCGGGGGCGAGCGATACGTGGCGCCGCCCTTCATTCATCACCGTGTCCAGCCATGCGATCTTGGGTTTCCTGTAAAGCACCGTGAGCGGCATGAATTGCGCGCAATACAAGGCGGAAATCTCGAAGCAGCCCAGATGGGGGGTGAGGAAAATGATTCCCTTCCCCGCTTCTTCAGCTTTTTTGACCACTTCCCAGTCCCCGCATTGAACGAGCTTTTCCATGTCCTTCCCGAACCAGACCGGGAAAAGCTCGAGAAAGGCCTTTCCGGTTTCTGCAACCGATTCCTTCAGCAATCGGCGGTATTCTGCCTCGCTGCCGTAGCAGCCGCTCTGCTTCAGGTTTTCGCCCAGCCTTCCCGAATAGGAGGGGGAAAGCCGGTATACCGTCCATCCCAATGCCGCACCCAGCTTGTGGATCCAGGGTAGCGGCAGGCGGGAAAACAGGCGAAAAATGCCTTGTAACATAAATTTCTTTGAAAAGAGCCGGATCTTTGTTAAGATTTTTGGATAGTCAAACCGAATAGGTCACAAAAAAATGAATGAATTTCTGTTCACTTCCGAATCCGTTTCGGAAGGACATCCGGACAAAGTTGCAGACCAGATCTCCGATGCGATACTCGACGCTATCTTAACCCAAGACAAGCACTCGCGGGTAGCCGCCGAGACGCTGGTCAATACGGGGCTCGTCGTTCTCGCCGGGGAAATCACCACGAATGCGATCGTCGACTACATCCAGATCGCCAGGGATACCATCAAGCGGATAGGCTACGACAGCTCGGACATCGGCTTCGACTACAAGACCTGCGCGGTGCTCACCGCCTACGACAAACAGTCTCCGGACATCGCCCAGGGCGTGAACGAAGGCGAGGGGCTCGATCTGGAAATGGGAGCGGGCGACCAGGGACTCATGTTCGGCTTCGCCTGCGACGAAACTCCGGGGCTGATGCCCATGCCGATCTATTATGCCCACAGGCTGATGGAGCGGCAGGCCGAATTGCGCAAGGATGGCCGCCTCCCCTGGCTCAGGCCCGACGCCAAGTCCCAGGTCAGCATACGCTATGTCGACGGCAGGCCCCAGCATATCGAGACGGTCGTGCTTTCCACCCAGCATCATCCCGACATCTCCCAGGCCGCCCTCGAAGAGGCGGTGATCGAGGAAATCGTGAAGCCGGTATTACCCAAGGAAATGCTGAACGCGGACACGAGATTCCTGATCAATCCCACGGGAAGATTCGTCATCGGCGGTCCCATGGGCGATTGCGGGCTCACCGGAAGAAAGATCATAGTCGACACTTACGGCGGCGCTGCCCGCCATGGCGGAGGCGCCTTCTCGGGCAAGGATCCGTCGAAAGTCGACCGCTCTGCTGCCTATGCGGGGCGCTATGTCGCCAAGAACATCGTCGCCGCAGGGCTCGCCTCGAAATGTGAAGTCCAGGTCGCCTATGCGATAGGCATCGCCAGGCCGGTCAGCCTGATGGTGAACACTTTCGGAACCGGAAAGATCTCCGACGAAAAAATCGCGAAACTGGTCGGGGTTCATTTCGACCTTCGTCCCAAAGGCATCATCCAGTCGCTCGACCTGCTGCGCCCGGTCTATACCAGGACGGCGACCTATGGCCATTTCGGCAGGGAAGAGCCTGAATTCACCTGGGAAGCCACGGACAAGGCGGAGGCGCTCAGCGCCGACGCGGGCATCTAGGCTTAAACGCCTTCCCGAGGGGCGCTGCGACCCGTCAACGGGCCAGGCTTGGGAAGTGAAGTTTCAACGAAGAACGGCGCCCATTCTTAATTGAATGGAGACTCACATGAACGCCGTAATCCAACCTTCCAGCTTCACCGACTACAAGGTCGCCGACATTTCCCTCGCAACCTGGGGCCGCAAGGAAATCAGGATCGCCGAAACCGAAATGCCGGGGCTCATGGCCCTGCGCGAGGAATACGGGGGCAAGAAGCCCCTGGCAGGCGCGCG
>JAJZVB010000031.1 GCA_021845885.1 Pseudomonadota bacterium | reverse complement strand
CCGGCTTTGCCTGTTCGGCATCGAACCTGATTCCGGCCTGCTCCAGCATCCAGCCTTCTATCTTGTCATGCCACATGCGCAGCAGGTCGAGCGGGCGGCGGCGGTAATGTTCAGGGAAACTCATTCTTCTGACCTGAACCCGCCACTGATAGTCGCCACGCTTTCCGATCTGCGCCATGTTGCCCCCGCCCGACCATCTTTGAAATTCCGCGTTCGATATTCCTGTGCCCGCTTCCCGTCGCCAAATAGATGTATTCAATATAAACTTTTATGTTGACAGGCGTGAATCAGGGCGTTAAGATGGGATAATTATATCATGACGTGATATTTTTGCGATTATTGATATATTTATTATACATTTTATAAAAAAGGAGGAAAGCATCGAAAGCCATACGTCATCGCTGATTGCAGAACGGCCTGATTATTGAATTTTACACGGAGAATATGCCATGAATACTTATCAGCTTCTCGGAATCGTGATCATGATTTGCTACCCATGCCTGATCCTGGCCACCAGCTGGAAAAAAATGCTTTCGTAACAGGAAGGGGGCTACCGCCCCCTTCCTGAAAATCGAACTTGCAGGATAAAATATTGTCCAATTTTCCGTAAACCGGAAGAAAGGACAACAATGAACTTCAAGGCAAAAGCAGCAGCGCTTTCTCTTGCGGCCATCATGACCTTCCCGTCGCTTCCCGCACGTGCCGACATCACCTCTGGCGGCATCCTGGGCGCGATAGCCGGGGGTCTGCTGGGGAGCCAGGTGGGACAGGGAAACGGCAGGGTTGCCGCATCCGCCCTCGGGGCCGTTCTCGGTTTCAACGCGGGCCAGTCCCAATCCTATTCCCCCTACTATGCCCAGCCGGCCTATGCGCCTCCGCCTCAGGCCGTCTACGCCGCTCCTCCCGCATACATGGCGCCGCCGCCCCCCTACTACTACAGGGGAGACGATGACGGCTACAGGTATTACCGGCCCGGTTATTACCGCGGGGACGACGACTAATCGAAGGGATGCCTTAGGATGATGGTTTCGTCGCGCTCGGGGCCCGTCGAGATCATGTCCACGGGCACGCCGCAGATTTCCTCAAGCCTTTTGAGATAGTTCCGGGCATTTTTCGGCAGATCCTCGATGCGCTTGATGCCGGCAGTGCTTTCCTTCCAGCCGGGCAAGGTTTCGTAGACCGGCTCGCAACCGGCAATGGTTTCAGCCCCGACGGGAAGGATGTCGTATTCGGCATTGTCGCAGCTGTATCCCACGCCGATGCTGAGCGATTCCAGCCCATCCAAGACATCCAGCTTGGTAATGCAAAGCCCGGTTACGCCGTTGATCTGGATGGACCGCTTCAATGCTGCGGCGTCGAACCACCCGCACCTTCTCGCCCGCCCGGTGGTCGATCCGAATTCGTTGCCGACCAGGGCGAGATGCTGGCCGACCGATTCGGAGAGCTCGGTGGGGAAAGGACCGGAGCCCACCCTCGTGGTATAGGCCTTGGTGATGCCGAGGACGTCATGCAGCATGCCCGGGCCGACGCCGCTTCCCGCAGCCGCAGCGCCCGCCACGCAGTTCGAGGAGGTGACGAAGGGATAGGTGCCGTGATCGATGTCGAGAAGCGTGCCCTGCGCGCCTTCGAACAAGATATTTTCGCCTGAAAGCATCGCCGTATAAAGCAGCCTCGGAATGTCGGCGACGAGCGGCCTGATCCGCTCACTCAAGGAAAGCGATTCATCAAGGGTTTTTCCGAAATCGACTTTCTCGGCATGGAAATAGTGCTCGAGCACGAAATTGTGATAGTCGAGAACGGATTCGAGCTTCTCCTTGAAGCGGTCGGGGAAAAAAAGATCCTGCAGCCTCAATGCGCGCCTGCCGACCTTGTCTTCGTAGGCGGGGCCGATTCCGCGCCCTGTCGTGCCTATCTTGTTCACGCCCTTGGCGTTCTCCCTGGCATTGTCGAGCGCCACATGGTAGGGAAGAATGAGCGGGCAGGCCTCGCTGATCCTGAGCCTCGCCCTCACGTCCACGCCGGCTTCCTCGAGCATATCCATTTCCTGGAGCAGCGCATAGGGGGAAACGACGACCCCGTTGCCGATATAGCAGGCGACATTTTCCCTCAATACCCCTGAAGGAATCAGATGCAGGACTGTCTTGTTCTTGCCGATGACGAGCGTATGGCCGGCATTGTGCCCGCCCTGGAAACGCACCACGCTCTGGGCATGATCGGTGAGCAGGTCTACGACCTTTCCCTTGCCTTCGTCCCCCCACTGCGTTCCGATCACCACCACGTTTTTTGACATGTTCATTCCATGAGAAGTTGTTCTGCATCAACGATGCGCCAATGGCCATCCCGATATTCCAGCCGCCTGCCAAGAACTTCCTCCCCCGGCAATTCGATCACCACCCTTTTCCCTTCCTTTCGCAGCCTGTCTATTTCCATGATGAGGGAAGGTTCCCTGGAGCGGGGAGCGAAAACGACTTCCTCGTCGGGAAAAGCCGGAAAGAGGGAAGCGATTTCCCTCAGGTCCATGCTGAATCCCGTCGCGGGCCTGGCCCTGCCGAAGGCGCGCCCGACTTCGTCGTAACGTCCGCCCAATGCGATGGCATTGGGACAATTTTCGACGTAGACGGCGAAAACCATGCCGCTGTGGTAATGGTATCCGCGCAGCTCGGCGAGATCGAATGAAAGATCAGAAACGCAGTCTGAAAGATCAATGGCGACGGCCTCGAGATGGGAAATCGCCCCATTCACGCCGGGAAAATCCGAAAGAGCTTCCCTGGCCTTCCTGAGGACTTCCATTCCCCCGTAAAGCTCCGGAAGAAGGCAAAGCGCGCGCCGCACCTTTTCATCGAGGGAGGCGGAAAGCGCCACGATCCCCGGCAAGTCCTTCGCCTGGAGCACCTGGAAAAGCTCGGATTCGAGCCCTTCGTCCATCCCCGATACTCTGGCTATGCTCCTGAATACGCCGACATGGCCGAGATCGAAATGGATTTTATTGATGCCGAGGCGGCCAAGCGCATCGAGCATGAGCTTCTGGATCTCGATATCGCTCTCTATGCCGGAATGGCCGTAAATGTCCGCGCCGATCTGCAGCGGCTCCCTTGTCCTGGTGAGGCCGAGAGGGAGGGTATGGAGCACGCTTCCCGCATAACAAAGCCTCGCAACGCCCTGCCTGTTCAGAAGCTGGGCATCGATTCTCGCCACCTGGGGCGTGATGTCCGCTCTCAGGCCCAGCAGCCTTCCGCTCATCTGGTCGACGAGCTTGAAGGTCCTGAGATCCATGTCCCGCCCCGTTCCGCTTCTGAGCGACTCGACATGCTCGATCAATGGCGGCATGACGAGATCGTAGCCGTGGCTTCTGAAAAGGTCGAGCACGTCCCTGCGCATGCTTTCGATGCGGTGGGCGTCCGGCGGGAGAATATCCTCGATATGTTCGGGAAGGATCCAGTTCTGCATCATGTCATTGGCAAGAACCAGCACAGACTATGGCTTGTTTCCTGCATTCTTGAAATACTTGAAAAATTCGGAATCGGGGGAAATGACGAGCGTGCTGTTCTTCCCGTCGAAGCTCTTCCTGTACGCTTCCAGGCTCCTGTAGAAGGCATAGAACTCGGGATTCTTGGAAAAGGCCTGGGCATAGATCGAAGTCGCTGCGGCATCCCCCTCACCCTTGATCTTTTGCGCGTCCCTGTAGGCATTTGCGATGATGACTTCGCGCTGCCTATCCGCATCCGCCCTGATCTGCTCCGATTCGGCAGCGCCCGTGGACCTCAGCTCGTTCGCGACGCGCTTTCTTTCGGCTTCCATCCTCTTGTAGACGGAATCGCTGACCTGCTGGGGAAGATCGACCCGTTTGAGACGCACGTCGACCACCTGGACGCCGATCTTTCTGGAATCCAGATCGGACTTCTCGCGCATTAGTTCCATGATCATGTCGCGCTGGCCGGAGATCACGTCATGCACGGTCCTGTTGCCGAATTCGTCGCGCAGGCTGGAATTGATCGTCTGCGAAAGCCTGATCTCGGCCCTCGCCTCGTCCCCCCCCGTGCTGATGTAATACTGCCTGGGGTCGACGATGCGCCACTTGACGAAGGAGTCGACGAGAACGTTCTTCTTCTCGGAAGTGATGTAACGCTCAGGCTCGGGAGATTCGAAAGTCTGTATCCTGTTGTCGAAATAGCGCACGTTCTGGATGAGCGGCATCTTCCAGTAAAGCCCTGGAGCCATCTTCACCGAAACGATTTCCCCGAGCTGAAGGACAAGGGCACTCTGCCTCTGGTCGACGGTGTAAAGGCTGGAACTCAGCAGCACCAGCGCGATGACCGCTGCGACAATGTATCCTGTCGGGCTCTTCACGGCCTGTCCTCCCTTTCGCGATTTCTGAAGGTATCCCTCGAGCGCGCATCGCTGTCAGGCAGCGGTGCCTTGGCGGCCTCATCCGGCTGTGGCGCAACAGCCGCAACCCCAGACTTCTGCAGGAGCTTGTCGAGCGGAAGATAGATAAGATTCCCGCCCTGCTTCTGATCGATCAATACCTTGTTGGTGTTGCTCAGGATATCCTGCATCGTTTCGAGATACATGCGCTCCCTTGTGATGCCCGGCGCCTTGCTGTATTCAGAGAGGATCTGCTGGAACCGGCTCGCATTGCCTTCCGCATTGGCGATGACGCGCTGCTTGTAGCCCTGCGCCTCCTGCAGCAGCCTCGCCGCATCGCCGCTCGCACGCGGGACGACGTCGTTGGCATAGGCCTGCCCCTCGTTCTTCATGCGCTCCCTGTCCTGGTTCGCCTTTACCGCATCGTCGAATGCAGCCTGGACCTGCTCCGGCGGTTGGGCATTCTGCATCGTGACCTTGCTTATCGCAATCCCCGTTTTGTAAAGATCGAGGATCTTCTGCATCAGCGCCGCCGCCTGGGACGCAACCTGCTCGCGCCCTTCGTAGAGGACGAAATTCATCTTGCTTTTTCCGACCACTTCGCGGATGGCCGCTTCGGCAACCTGCCTGACCGCATCTTCAGGCGAACGATTGTTGAAAAGGTAATTCTCCGGGTTTTTGATGATGTACTGGACCGCAAACTGGACGTCGACGATGTTCTCGTCATCGGTCAGCATGAGGGACTCCTGGGGAATCTTGCTCTTGACGTTGTTCCTGTAGCCGATTTCCACAGTCCTCACTGTCGAAACGTCGACGATTTCAGCGCTCTCTATGGGATAGGGCAAATGCCAGCGCGGCCCGGGCATGGTCGTTTCGATATATTTTCCAAAGCGCAGCACGATGCCCCGCTGGCTCGCATCGACGATATAGAATCCGCTCGCAAGCCAGATCAGGAAAGCGATTGCGACGAAAAACCAGAGGCTTCCGCCCAGATTGAAACCCGGCTTCTGCCCTGAAGGCGCCCCTTTTTTCCCGGAAAAAAAAGACTCGAGTTTCCGGTTGAAGTTCCGCCATAGTTCATCAAGATCGGGCGGGCCAGATCTTCCGCCTCCCCACTGTGGATCGTTTAATCCCATTTTTCAAACCTGTCAAAATGATGCTGCGGCCAGTTCGGCTTCATGAGCATCGCTTAGCAATTCACCGAGGCACTGCCTCACCAGATCCAGACCTTCACCGGTTGCGGCGCTCAGCCGAATTCTTGAGATTTTACCATATTCGTCGCGATCCATTCCCGCAGGCCGGGCATTTATGTCGATTTTGTTATAAATCAGGATCTGGGGAACCGTATCCGCACCGATTTCCGCGAGCACGCGATTGACCTCGATGATCTGTTCGTGCCTTGCGGGATTGCTCGAATCCACAACATGCAACAGCAGGTCGGCATGAATGGTTTCTTCCAGGGTAGCGCAAAACGAAGCGACCAGCGTATGGGGAAGCTGCCTGATGAAGCCCACCGTATCGGAAAGCACGACTTGCCCGCAGCCCAGGACGAACATGCGTCGGGTCGTGGTGTCCAGGGTGGCGAAGAGCTGGTTTGCCGCATAGGCATTGGAGCGGGTCAGCGCATTGAAAAGGGTGGTTTTTCCGGCGTTGGTATAGCCTACTATGGAAACCGAGGTGACATGTCCCCTCGCCCTCGATCGCCTTTGCACTTCGCGCTGCTGCTTGAGCTTCTGCAGCCGCTCCTTCAGCAGCTTGACCCTTTTCCCGATCAGCCTTCTGTCCGTCTCGAGCTGGGTCTCCCCGGGTCCCCTCAGGCCTATCCCCCCCTTCTGGCGCTCGAGGTGGGTCCAACCCCTGATCAGCCTTGTCGAAAGATGCTCGAGCTGGGCCAGTTCGACCTGAAGCTTCCCTTCCGCGCTTTTCGCGCGCTGGGAAAAAATATCGAGGATCAGGCTGGTTCTGTCGACCACCCGGCATTTCAGCCTGTTTTCAAGGTTGCGCTGCTGAGCCGCGGACAATTCGTGATTGAATATGACGAGGTTGGCGCCTGTTTCCGCCAGAATGGCAGCCACTTCATCGAGCTTTCCGCTGCCCAGATAGGTGGCCGAATCGGGGGACGCGCGCCTGCCCGTGACAACGGCCAGCACTCCCGCTTTCGCACTTGAAGCGAGCTCCCTCAGTTCTTCCAGACTCTCTGAAAATCCGGGCTCGCCGAAATCGACTGCGACGAGCACGGCTTCAATGCCGCGCTTTTCTATCATCCAGCAGACGAAGAGTCGAACGGAACGGATACCGGGCGGGAGGGAACGACAGTCGATATCGCATGCTTGTAAACCATTTGCGTGACCGTGTTCTTCAAGAGGATCACATACTGGTCGAAGGATTCGATCAGGCCTTGCAGCTTGATTCCGTTGACGAGATAAATCGAGACAGACACATGTTCCTTACGCAACGTATTCAGAAATGGGTCTTGTAATAACTGCCCTTTTGCGCTCATAAAATTCTCCGGTTTTATTATTTAACGATACACATTCTAGACTAGTGCACCGCTTTGTGTTAAAAAGTTTTGACAATACTTCAAAGGATTGGACTCGCAGACCGGAAATAGGTTCCGTCAGCCGTATTTTTTCCTGCCGAGAATCCGCTTGCGATGGGCTGCGCGTTTTTCGCTCTCGGTGGGCGGCGCAGGCTTCTTCCCTGCAAAGGGGTTCTTCCCCCCCCTGAATTCCACCTTCAGCGGTGCGCCTTTCAGGCCGAAGGCATCTCTGAAGGTTTTTTCGAGATAGCGCCTGTAGCTCTCCGGAACATGATCTAGGGAAGTGCCATGGATGACGATAAGCGGCGGGTTCATGCCGCCCTGATGCGCATAGCGAAGCTTCGGCCTCGACGTCCCGGCGCGGGGAGGCGCCTGTTTTTCGACTGCGGCAATGAGGAGCCTCGTGAGCTTCGGCGTGGAAAGCTTGGCCATCGTGGAGTCATAGGCCTCGTCGACGGATTTCAATAGCGCATCCAGCCCGGTCTTGAATAGGGCTGAAATGTAATGGATGGAGG
This sequence comes from Pseudomonadota bacterium, assembly GCA_021845885.1. Taxonomy (GTDB): domain Bacteria; phylum Pseudomonadota; class Gammaproteobacteria; order Burkholderiales; family JABEVD01; genus JABEVD01. Next base: position 13,802 of record JAJZVB010000031.1, on the reverse strand, counting down.
CAAAAGCCGTGAAGTTGAGCTTTCTGGCAATATCCCTTTTCACGGTTTCACGGCTCGAAGGAGAGAGGCCGTCCCACTTGTTGACTGCAATGACGAGCGACCTGCCCGCTTCGAGAATGAATCCGGCGATATGCGCATCCTGATCCGAAATTTCGGCCCTCGCGTCCAGCACGAGCACCACCACATTGGCATCCTCGACCGCCTGCAATGTCTTGACCACGGAGAATTTCTCGACAGCCTCGAAAATTTTTCCGCGCTTCCTGAGCCCTGCAGTGTCGATCAGGGTATATTGTTTTCCATTGCGCTCGAATTCGACATGGATGCTGTCCCTCGTGGTGCCGGGCTGGTCGAAGACAATGACGCGCTCCTCCCCCAGCAGGGCATTGACGAGCGTGGACTTGCCGGCATTGGGCCTGCCGACGAAAGCGATCCTGGGTCCTTCCCCGAGCTCGAAATCGGATTCTTCCGCAGGAAAGGGAGCGAGGACATGCTCGACAAGATCGCTGACATTGTCGCCGTGCGCCGAAGAGATGGGAAGCGGATCGCCCAGGCCGAGTTCGTGAAACTCGGCTGAAACCACATGATGCATCATGCCTTCGGTCTTGTTCACGACGAGATGGACCGGACGTCCCGACTTTCTCAACTGCTCCCCGATGATCCTGTCCTGGGAGGTCAGCCCCTCGCGGCCATCGACCATGAACAGGATCACGTCGGCTTCGTCGATCGCCTGAAGCGTTTGCCTCGCCATCTCGTGAAGAATGCCCTCCTTCGCCACGGGCTCGAAACCGCCCGTATCGACCACAAGAAAGGGCTTCCCGCCTATCCTGCCATGCCCGTAATGCCTATCCCGGGTGAGTCCCGGGAAATCCGCGACAATCGCATCCCGGCTTTTGGTGAGCCTGTTATAAAGGGTGGACTTGCCGACATTGGGCCTGCCCACAATGACAAGGGTGGGTTTCATTTTCAGGGCGCGGCCATCGCATACAGCTTGCCCTTCCTGGTCTGCACCAGGAACATGTCGCTGTTGAGGTAGACAGGATGGGAAAGAATCGGGCTGTCGTCCGTCTTCGTTCTCGCGACGATTTCGCCGTCGCTGCGCCTCAGGAAATGAACGTAGCCCTGCCCATCGCCAACAACCACGTAACTGCCCTGGACATAGGGGCGGGTGATCTGCCTGCCGGCCAGCCCGGTCTGTTTCCACGCCGTGGCGCCGCTGCCGCTGTCCAGGCTCAATACGTCGTCCTGGTCGTCGGCTACGAAAAAATTGCGCTGATCGACGATCATTCCGGAGAAACTGGAAATGTTCTTGGACCAGATCAGTTCGCCCTTGCCTATGTCGAAACAGGAAAGCCTGCCCTGAAAGGCGGCTGCGCAGACCTGCAGCTCGTCGACAATGGGCAGGCTGCTGACATCGGCAATTCTTTCAAGCTCCGTCGTGCCGTGAGGCTGGGAAACCGAAGATTCCCAGTTGACCGAACCGGTCTTGAGGTCGAGCGACACCAGCTTCCCGCCTGCGAATCCGGCAAAAACCGTATCCTGCGCAATCTCCACCCCCGCATAGCTTCTGATGGAGAGAGCCGGCGTCGTGTACTGGTAGATCCAGAGCTGTTTCCCGCTTCTGTCGTCCAGGCCGAAAATCCTGCCGTCCGCAGTGCGGACGACAGCCACCCCGTCTGCAGCCCGCGGCACGCTCAGGAGTTCCCCGGCAATCTGGAATTTCCAGAGCGGCTTGCCCGCTTCGTCGAAGGCCATCACCTCCCCGGTCTCGGCGCAGACAATGACCAGATTGTCGCCCACCCCGACGCCCGCGGAAAGTCTGTGCAGGGTATCCACCTTCCATACCCTTCTTCCTTTCAGGCTTTCGAATCTTGAAAGGATGCCTTCTTGCGAAGCGGCGAAAATCGCATTACGATCCACTGCGGGAACGAAAACCGAATCGCCGGACGAACCGCCCACATCGGCCCGCCATAGCACGAGCGGCTTGAAAGCTTCGTTGATCTTGGGCAGCGGGGGCGCCTCGGATTTCTTGCCGAAAAGATTGCTCACCGTCGAACAGGCCGAAAGCGATGCGAGGAGCAGCACGAAAAGGACAGTCCTCATTTCACCCCTCCCGTCGAATCGAGCTTGATGCTCACCATGTTTCGATAGGGGCTTCCCCTTTCGATTTTGTTGAACGCGAGCAGATAGGCGCTCCTCGCCTGATCCTTCTTTCCTTCCTCAGCGTAGATGTCCCCCTTGAGATCGGAATAAAGGCCGTCGAAGGCATCGCCATGCTGCGCATCGAGCGCGGCGATCGCGTCGGCATATTTCTTCTGATCGAAAAGAACCCGGCCAAGCCGCAGTCTCGCGACATCCCTGAGCTCCGGCTCCTTGCTGTGATCGAGCACCCATTGCAGCTGGATCCTGGCGTCGTCCATTTCCCCGGCCTCGAAATCACGCCCTGCCGCAATCAGGGCTGCCCTTGCCGCATAGGGTGTTTTCGGAAAGGATTCCATGATGTTCGATGCGGCAAGCCTGATCTTTTTGACATCGCCCTCCATTTTCGTCAGATCGTCGTAAAGGGCCGAAGCCTTTTCCGCCTGGCCGTGCTCGTAATGGCGATACCCCAAATAGGCGGCGCCTGCAATTGCCGCAAGGAGAGCCGCGATGGCCAGTTTGCTCCCATGGCGCACAAGCCATGTCTTGATGATTTCCAACTGCTGCTGTTCGTCCAGATCGTACATAGTCCTTCCTCAAATTGTTCTTGAGCGCAGCCAGGCCACGGCATCCCCGAGAGACATCCCGAATTGCCCCTGTTCTTCACGCAAGGGCTTCAAAGTGATCTCGCGGGCGCGGGCCTCGTCTTCGCCGATGATCCCTGCAAAACGGGCGCCACTGGCATCCGCTTTCTTCATTTGCGACTTGAAGCTCCCTCCTCCGCAATGAAGGATGACCGAAAAACCGTTGTCTCGCAAAAATTCCGCAACGATCGCAGCGAACGCCGGAACGCCCTGATGCGCGACATAAATGTCCGTCTTTTTGGGCGAAACATCGGCACGCTCTTCCTGGATCAATGCAAGTATCCGCTCGACCCCCATCGCAAAACCGCAGGCAGGCGCGGGCTTTCCTCCGATTTGCGAAACCAGTCCGTCATACCTTCCTCCCGCGCAAACCGTTCCCTGCGCTCCGAGCCGGTCCGTGACCCATTCGAAAACGGTCCTGTTGTAATAATCGAGCCCCCTGACCAGCCCCGGGTTGATCGCATAGTGGATTCCCAGCGATTCCAGGCTCGTTTTCAGGCGCTCGAAATGGGCAGCCGAATCGTCGTCCAGATCGTCAATCAGCCTGGGCGCATGGTCGACGATTTCCCGCATTGCCGGATTCTTGGTGTCGAGTATCCTCAAAGGGTTGCTGTGAAGACGCCTTTTCGCATCCTCGTCGAGCAGACTGAGATGCTGCTCGAAATGCCTGATGAGCTTCCCCCTGTGCACGGCGCGCGATGCGGCATCGCCGAGGGAATTGATCTCGAGCCTCACATCCGAAAGGCCGAGCTTCTTCCACAGCCTTGCCGCCATGGCGATCTGTTCGGCGTCGATATCCGGCCCCTCGAAGCCGAGCGCTTCCACGCCGACCTGGTGGAACTGACGGTAACGCCCCTTCTGGGGACGCTCGTGCCTGAACATGGGGCCGCTGTAGGCGAGCCTCAGGGGGCCGGGATAAAGCAGATTGTGCTGAAGCACGGCACGCACGCACGAAGCCGTTCCTTCCGGCCTCAATGTGAGGCTCTCCCCGTTCAACTGGTCGACGAAGGTATACATCTCCTTCTCGACGATGTCGGTCACCTCCCCTATCGAGCGCCTGAAAAGCGCCGTCTGCTCCACGATGGGAAGCCGGATGGTCTGATAGCCGTAGGCGTCGAGCCATTCGCTCACCGTTTCCTCGAAAAAATCCCACCAGTGGGATTCTTCCGGGAGAATGTCGTTCATCCCCCTGATTGCCTGAATCTTGTCGCTCATTGCTGGTACCGCGTTGTGACATAATCGTCTATGATCAGCTGGAAATCCCGGGCGATATGCTCGCCTTTCAGCGTCACCGTCTTGACGCCGTCGACATAGACAGGCGCAACCGGATTTTCTCCCGAACCTGGCAGGCTGATTCCGATATTGGCAAGCTTGCTCTCCCCGGGGCCGTTCACCACGCATCCCATCACGGCCACGTTCATGTTCTCCACCCCCTTGAAGCGCTTCCGCCATTCGGGCATTTTGCTCCTCAGGTAACACTGGATGTCCCGGGCCAGTTCCTGGAAGAAGACGCTGGTCGTTCTTCCACATCCCGGGCAGGCCGTCACCATCGGCGTGAAGGAACGCAATCCCATGGTCTGAAGGATTTCCTGGGCGACGACAACTTCCTTCGTTCTATCCCCTCCGGGTTCCGGAGTGAGTGAGATCCTGATGGTGTCACCGATTCCCGACTGGAGCAGCACGGCAAGGGCCGCCGTGGAGGCGACAATGCCCTTGGACCCCATGCCCGCCTCGGTCAGGCCGAGATGGAGCGGATAATCGCAGCGGGAAGCGAGATCGGTGTAAACCTTGATCAGATCCTGAACCCCGCTGACTTTGCAGGAAAGGATGATCTTGTCGGGGGAAAGCCCCAATTCGACTGCCCGCTCGGCGCTCGAAAGCGCGGAAACGACGAGCGCCTCGCGCTGCACCTCGTCGGCTTCCAGCGGATTTTCACGCTTCCCGTTTTCGTCCATCATTTTTGCGAGCAGGTCGGGATCGAGGCTACCCCAGTTGACGCCTATCCTGACGGGCTTTTCGTATCGGCAGGCCATTTCGATCATGGTCGCGAACTGCTCGTCCCTTTTCCTCCCCGTTCCGACATTGCCAGGATTGATCCTGTACTTGTCGAGTGCTTTCGCGCAGTCGGGATATTGGGAAAGCAGCCTGTGGCCGTTGAAATGGAAATCTCCCACGATGGGGACCTCGCAACCCATGCCATCGAGCAATGCTCTTATCCTCGCCACCCGGCTCGCCGCCTCGGCCGTATTGACCGTGATCCTGACCAGCTCCGAGCCGGCCCGGGCCAGATCGGCGATCTGCTTGGCCGTCGCCTCGGCGTCTGCGGTATCCGTGTTCGTCATCGACTGGACGACAACGGGCGCATCGCCGCCGACTGCGACATGCTTGACCCAAACCTGCCTGGATAATCTTCTCATCGTGAGCTACCTCAGCGTCAGATGCGCCACTTCGGCCTTGATATAGGGAGACAGATCGACGGGCCTGCCTTCATAAGAGAGCCTGACATGCCGAGCATTGCCTATCGTCAGCATGAACGGCGCACTGCCTGCAACCGACTGATCCGATCCTGCTGGGCTCAGCTTAGAAAAGACGAGCCTGCCGCTCGAATCGCTGATTTCGACCCATGAGGCCGCATCGAAATAAAGGTGGATAGGCCCCGATGCGGCGGGCGAAGAGGCGCCTTGCGGCGCTGAAACAGGAATGGGCGAAGACAAGGGCTGGGGAACGGGCATGGATAGGGGTGCGGACACAGGTTCGGGCACGGAAGCGGGCTGAACAGGCTTCACGGCCGGCTGGACGGCTTTCGGCAAGGGCATTTTTTGGACATGGTTCTCCCGGTACATTTCGTAGACCAGAGCCAAAAAAGCCAACAGAACGAATGCTATCGCATAGTGGACCCAGCTCCTTTTCCGCCCGGAAGGAAAGGGAATGCCTTCGTCTTTAGGGGGCTCGATTGATTCCTTCGGCGGATCTATGGCTTCGAGCAGGGAAGAAGCATCGATCTGCAGCAGCTTGGCATAATTCCTGATGAAGCCGCGCACGAAAACATTGCCGGGAAGCGAGCCGTAATCGTCCGTCTCGAGCGCCTCGACCTGAGCAGGCGAGAGCCTCAATTGGCTCGCGACCTGACCCACGCTCAATCCCTTTTTTTCGCGCTCGAGACGCAGCACGTGGCCGGGCTTTATTCGCTCTTCAGTCATTCGAATTTCCCATCAAGAAGATCCTGTGCTTCCCTCGATCCAGGAAAACGCCGCTTCAACTGGGCTTCATAATCGGCTTCCCTGTCCGATCCGCCCGCCGCATGTTCGATCCTGATGCCGAGCCAAAGGCTCGCAGCATCGGGCTCTGCCACCTGAATGTAATTCGAGAAATGCAGGCGGGCGAGGCTATAGCGCCTTTCCCTGAAATAGATTCTGGCAAGCCCGAGATTCGCCTCGGGAAGCCTGGCCTGGATCTGCAGCGCATCCAGGTAATAAGCCTCGGCATGCCTGTCGTCCTTCATGCGCTCGGAGCAGATTCCCGCATTCAAATAGGCCTTTTCCGGCGTCGGGTAAAGCGGGTTCTCAAGCGCAACAAGGAAATGCCTGACGGACTCCGCTTCACGCTTTGTCTGGCAGAGGAACCATCCGTAGTTGTTGTTGATGTCGGAATCCTTCGGGCTCAGGCTCAGGGCGCGTTCGAAATTCTGCTGCGCAGTTTCATTCTCGCGCAGGGTCATATAGACAAGCCCGAGGACGTTGTATGCCGGCGCATAGGTGGGGTCGGCCTTGATGGCCTCCTTCAGTTCCTGCAGCGCGACGGCATATTGCCCCCGGCTGTAATAGCCCCCGCCTAGCTCGGTATGCACGGTCGCGCTGCTTCTCGCTTTCTGCCCGGTATCGAGCTGGGAAGGCGTTGAAGCGCATCCAGTCAGGATTGCAAGAAAAAGAAAAAGCGTTTTTTTCACGCCACCGCCCCGCGTCTCGTCCTGTCCAGAACCTTGCCGGCCAGCTGGCCGCAAGCCGCATCGATGTCGTCGCCCCGCGTCCTCCTCGTGGTGACGACGAGCCCCGCATCCATCAGCACCATCCTGAACGATTCGATGGCCGAATCCGCCGAACGCCTGTATCCCGAACCCGGAAAGGGATTGAATGGAATGAGATTGAACTTGCAGGGCACGTCTTTCACGAGTCTCAGAAGCTCCTTGGCGTGAAGAACCGTGTCGTTCACGCCGTCCAGCATCACGTATTCGAAAGTGACGAAATCCCTTGGGGCGTGCTCAATGTAGCGCCGGCATGCCGCCATCAGTTCGGCCAAGGGATATTTCCTGTTGATCGGGACCAGTATGTCGCGCAAGGCGTCATTGGGGGCGTGGAGGGAAACGGCGAGCGCAACGGGACAGCGTTCGCCCAGCCTGTCCATCGCGGGAATCACCCCAGCAGTGCTGACCGTCACTCGCCTTCTCGAAAGACCGTAGGCATGATCGTCCAGCATCAGGTTGAGGGCCGTCACCACATTCTCGAAATTCGCCAGGGGTTCGCCCATTCCCATCATCACGACATTGCTGATGATGCGCTCCCCGCCCGGCTCCCGCCCAAGCGCGCGATTCGCCCACCAGAGCTGCCCGATGATTTCCGCGGCGGCAAGATTCCTGTTGAATCCCTGCCTGCCCGTCGAACAAAAGCTGCATTCCAGCGCGCAGCCCACCTGGCTCGATATGCAGAGCGTGCCGCGATCATTCTCGGGAATGAAAACCGTTTCCACGGCATTGCCTTCGCCCACCGAAAGCAGCCACTTCCGGGTTCCGTCGGAAGCGTCGAGTTCCCTGAGCAGGCTGGGCGGCCGGATCACCGCCCTTTCCTGCAGCTTTCCCCTGAGATCCTTCGCGAGATCGCTCATCTTCGAGAAGTCATCCTCCCCGAAATGATGCACCCATCTCATCAACTGCTTGGCGCGAAAAGGCTTCTCGCCGATTTCCGAAAAAAATCCGGCGAGCTTGGCCGCATCGAAATCAAGCAGGTTGACCGACATCAACGGGAATGAATATCCAGCGCCGGAAAGAAATAGGCGATCTCGGTCGCAGCCGTCTCGGACCCGTCCGATCCATGCACGGCATTGGCATCGATGCTTTCCGCAAAATCGGCGCGTATGGTGCCCTTTTCAGCCTTTTTCGGATCGGTCGCCCCCATCAGGTTGCGATTCGCCTGGATCGCGTTATCGCCTTCCAGCACCATGATCATGACCGGGCCGGAAACCATGAATCTCACCAGATCATTGAAAAAAGGGCGCTCGCGATGCACTGCATAGAAGCCTTCGGCTTCTCCCTGGGAAAGCAGCTTCATGCGTGCAGCAACGATTCTGAGGCCGTTGTCCTCGAAACGGGAAATGATCTTTCCGATGACATTCTTCGCCACGGCATCCGGCTTGATGATGGAAAGGGTGCGTTCGACAGCCATGCAATTCTCCAAATTTAAGTAAGGTAGTCAAATAGTCCGATATTTTATCAGGCTTTACGGCCGATGTCGCTGAATTGGGGCTGCCATCTCGGGTTGAGGCCATTTTTCCCGGGTCCTGCGCGATATTCCGGATCGATTCCCACACCCGGCACCCAGACCAGACGCTCGCCGCAATAGAGGAGGGGAAGGCTGTTCCTCAGCCAGGGAGGAATGCCTTTTTCCTGGAAAAGATTCTTGAGGAGTCTGGATGGGCGCTTTCCATGAATGCGGAATCGCTCCCCGCCCTCCCTGACCCTCACCGTCATGGGCTCACTGAGCCTTTCCGGATCGAGGCCTGCTTCTCCCGTTTCGAAGACTATGAGTCCTCCCAGTTCGGGAATGGCCATGCGCGATTCACCCCCCCAGATTTTCCTGAGCCCGGGCGATACGGGAATCGGTTTGGCGGCGTGGACGAACCCCCGATAGCGCCTGATCTCGAATCCGTCATGCGAAATGGAAACCAGGGCGCCTTTTCCGGTCAGCTGCTTCAGCATTTCGTCCAGGCGCTCGCTCGAAGGCATACGCATGCCGTTGTAGAAAAGATAGTGGCGCAGCAGGTTTTTCGCCCTGGATCTGGGCAGCTCGATCAGCCTGGAGGCATCGAGCCGCCCCTCGTTGATCGCATTTGAGGCGTCGATTTCGGCCAGTTCATCGAGAAGCGTCATGGCTTCGGCGATATTTCCCGCGGATCTGAAAATCGTCTCCCTGAAAGACGGAAAGCGCGCCTCGATCACGGGCAAAAGCCTGTGGCGAACGAAATTCCTGTCATGGCGGATATCCGCATTGCTCTCGTCCTCGATCCATTCGAGATTCTTGTCAAGCGCATAGGCTTCGAGGGCCTTTCTCGGAACCGAAAGAAGCGGCCTCACCAGCTTCTTCTTCCCGAAAGTCATCGATTCCCCCATTGCAGCAAGACCGTTCAGCCCAGCCCCCCTGAAAAGCTGAAGCAGCACTGTCTCGGCCTGGTCATCCTGATGCTGGGCGAGCACGACATAATCCACATCCTGCCGATCGAAGACCGAATAACGGGCAGTGCGCGCTGCGGCCTCGAGGCCGCAAGAAAGATGCGGGGCAATGTCGACTTCCTCGATCCTGAGAGGAACATCGAGGATACTGCATTTATCTTCGCAAAATTTCGCCCAGCTTCCGGAATTTTTGCTGATTTTATGGTTGACATGAATGCAGGAAAGGGAGAACCCCGCCGAAGCTTCGATTTCCTTCAGGATATGCAGCAGAACGATCGAATCGAGGCCGCCGCTCAGACCGAGGGCAACACGATTCCCCCTGGAAAATGTCCTCTTCGCGAAAGCCTTGACGACATCATCAGGAGGGCGCGACTTCCTTGAATTTCCCATAGTTCATCAGGCGCCCGTAGCGTTCCTTGAGCATGACGTCGACCGGTTTCGACTGCACCTGGCTCAAGGATTCCTGCAGGGCGGTTTTCAGCATTTTCATCATCGCATCATGGTCGCGATGTGCGCCGCCGAGGGGCTCGGGAATGACCCTGTCGACGAGCCCCAGGGTTTTCAGCCGAGTTGCCGTAATGCCCAGTGTTTCAGCGGCTTCCGGCGCCTTTTCGGCGCTCTTCCAGAGAATGGAAGCGCAGCCTTCCGGGGAAATCACGGAATAGGTCGAATACTGAAGCATCAGGAGCATGTCTCCCACCGCGATCGCCAGCGCCCCGCCGGACCCGCCCTCCCCGATCACGGTGCAGATCACGGGTATCTTCAGCTCGGCCATCACGTAAAGATTGCGCCCGATCGCCTCGGACTGGCCACGCTCTTCCGCACCGATCCCGGGATAGGCGCCCGGGGTATCGATGAAAGTGAAAAGCGGCAGATTGAATTTTTCGGCGAGCCCCATCAGTCTCAGCGCCTTCCTGTAGCCTTCAGGGCGGGGCATGCCGAAATTTCTGAAAATTTTTTCCTTCGTATCCCTGCCCTTCTGATGGCCGATGACCATGACCGAATGGCCATTGAATCTCGCCAATCCCCCGACTATCGCATGGTCGTCCGCGAAGGCACGGTCCCCGTGCAGTTCCTCGAAATCGGTGAAAATGTTCTGAATGTAGTCGAGCGTATAGGGGCGCTGCGGATGCCTTGCGACCTGGGAGATCTGCCAGGCATTCAGCTTGGAATAGATCTCGCGGGTCAAGCCCTGGTTTTTTTTCTGGAGACGATCTATTTCCTCGGAAATGTCGACTGCGGAATCATCCTGAACGTAACGCAGCTCCTCGATCTTGGTTTCAAGTTCTGCGATGGGCTGCTCGAAATCGAGGAAGGTGGTTTTCATAGGCGGGGATAAAATGAAATGGCGTAATCATACCCCATTCAGCCTGTTCCATAAACAGGCGCCTCGGCTCGCCTTGTCGATTTCCTGCAGCTGTTGCGCGTGGGATCCCAGCTCCTCGGCATCCGCCCTATGAACGACGAGGCGGCGCTCGAATGCGCCGATTTCAGCCGATTGCGCGCCTTCAAGCTCCATATGCAGGCTTTCCTGGCCCCTGGTCATGGCCAGATACACTTCGGCAAGAAGCTCGGCGTCCAGCAGCGCGCCGTGCAGCGTACGTTTCGCATTGTCTATCGAATAGCGCTCGCAAAGCGCATCGAGATTGTTGCGCTTGCCGGGATGGAGTTCCTTCGCCATGACGAGGGTGTCGACAACGGCGCAAAATGAGGTCATTTCGGGCAAATCGAGCATGCCCAGTTCGGCATCGAGAAAGGAAAGATCGAATGGCGCATTGTGGATGACGAGTTCAGCCCTCCCCACGAAATCCAGGAATTCCAGGGCGATGTCGCCGAATTTCGGCTTATCCTCAAGAAACTCCCTGCTCAGCCCGTGGATTTCCTGCGCTTTCGCATCGATTTCCCGCTCCGGATTGAGATAGCGGTGGAAACGATTCCCTGTCAGTCTGCGGTTATGCATTTCCACTGCGGCGAGTTCGACGATCCTGTGCCCAAGCTTCGGATCCAGACCCGTCGTTTCCGTATCGAGCACGATCTGCCTCATTTCATTTCCCTTTCAAATACGCTCTGGACGCCCTTGTTGGCCAACCTGTCAGCTGTCTCGTTGCCCTCGTGGCCGCTGTGCCCCTTCACCCAAAGCCATTCAATTTCATGTTTCGATGCCAGAAGATCGAGTTCCCTCCAGAGATCCTCGTTCTTGACGGGTTGCCTGGATGCGGTCTTCCATCCCCTTCTCTTCCAGTCATGTATCCATGTGCTGATTCCCTGCTGCACATATTTGGAATCGGTATGGATCCTGACCCTTGCATGCCGCTTCAGGGCTTCGAGCGCTTTGATCACGGCCGTCAGCTCCATGCGGTTGTTCGTGGTTTCCCTCTCCCCGCCGAACAATTCCTTCCTGTGAATGCCATGGCGAAGCAGCGCCCCCCATCCTCCCACGCCGGGGTTCCCCTTGCAGGCGCCATCCGTAAAAATATCGACCGCTTCAGTCATTTCGCCTTCCTGCATGGTGGCTTGTTGTATTTCCTGACCGCCTGGGTCAGCGGGTTATTCGCGGCAAGGCCGTTCCAGTTCGGCATGATGAGCCTGACCCCCCTCACCCGCTTGATCGCAACCAGGAAATAGACCCCGCCGGATATCGGCCACCAGCGGTCTCCCGCTTTTTCCATGAATTTGAAGCGGCAAAGCCATTTTTCCTGATCGAAAGGGGGGACATAGCAGCAAAGCTTCCCCGCGGCCACCTCGAATCCGAGAAGCGCAAGCCAGTCCTTCAGGCGGGAAAGGGCAATGAAATTGCCGCACCAGGGGGGGGAAACGGATTGCGTCGCCAGGCGCCTTATCCCCCAAAGGCTGAAGGGATTGAATCCGCTCAGCATGATCCTGCCTTCCGGGCGCATCACGCGCTCCACCTCCCTGAGGATTTGGTGGGGATTGCAGCTGAATTCCAGGAGATGGGGAAGGACGGCAAGATCGATGCTTCCAGTATCGAAAGGCAGGTTGAGATAGTCCACCTTGACATCCGCCCCACACTTCAGCCTGAGCTGCATGCGGCTGGTGCGCAGTAAGTCCATCGAGGGCAGCCCGAGCTGCAGGGCATGATAGCCGAAAACATCCCCGACGCTCTGATCGAACCAGGCATACTCCCGCTCGAGCAGGTAGCGCCCGACAGGCGTTTCAAGCCATTCTTCCAAACCGGTCATAAGCTATAATTTCAATTTGTCGGGGATTCCGCAACATGCATACGATCGAAGCCATCCCGGCATTCAGGGACAATTATATCTGGGTGATCAGAAATAATCAGTATGCCGCAGCAGTCGACCCCGGAGATGCCGCGCCGCTCCTTTATCATCTCGAATCCGAAGGGCTCGCCCTCGTCGCCATACTCAACACCCATCATCACGCCGATCATGTCGGCGGCAATCTCGAACTGAAGGAAAAATATTCCTGCCCGATCTACGGCCCTTCGAAGGAATTCATTCCCGGCATGACCCATCCCTTGTCCGAAGGGCAACAGGTATTGCTGCCGGGATTGGGCATGACCCTCGACGTACTGGACATTCCGGGCCACACTTCAGGTCATATCGCCTATCTTTGGGAGGGCAGGCTGTTCTGCGGGGACACGCTTTTCGGGTGCGGATGCGGCAGGGTATTCGAGGGCACCATGGAAGAAATGCACGCTTCCCTCATGAAACTTTCCTCGCTTCCAGGGGATACGCTCGTCTATTGCGCCCACGAATACACGCTCGCCAACATCCGTTTCGCCAGGAAAGTCGAGCCTGGAAACGGGGATCTCGTTGAAAGGGAGGAAGAGGCAATGGCGCTCATGAAAAACAAGCTGCCGACCCTCCCTTCCACCATAGAACTGGAAAAACGCACCAATCCCTTCCTGAGGTGCGGGGTCAGTGAAGTTTTTGAAAGCGCGGCAAGGCATTCGGCCTCGCGCCCGAAAAACGAACTTGAAGCATTCATCATATTGAGAGCTTGGAAAAACGCTTTCTAGGACGTGCCAGGCAATACAAGAGGCCAGCTCAAGGGCCGGCCCTTTTGCCTTTCCGAGTGTGACAATCGGCACCCCATTCGGCCCGTCTGCATCGAAGAATTGACATCCTTGCTGGAAAACGGCGTGAGACTCACATTGGATGTCAGGAAAGCCATGCTGCCCTGATCTCGGCCAGAATCCCGGCCGTCTGCCTCCTGCTCAAAGGCTTCCTCTCGCGCCCGTGAAGACTGTACCGGACATGGTCGTCGTCAATGCCCAGAAAGCGCATACCCACGTTCAGCAGTCTCGATCGAAGGCGCTCCAGCCCGTCATCGACAGATTGGGGCTTCCCGCAAAGCAGCCCCATGATCACGACTGCGGAAGTCGCATCGCAGCGCTTCATGCTTTCGGCGACCAGGGCGAGCCCCTTCCAGAGGGATGAACGGGAAGAAGGGGGATGGATAGGGGGAAAAGGGATGCTGTCCCCGGCCCGCTTTTCAGCTTCGCAGCCTATCTCGGCGCAGTGTCCTCGCAATCTCCTTCCGGGTGGATCGGCGCGACAATCGCGCTTTTCGCGATATTCCTCCCTTCCTTCCTGCTGGTC
>JAJZVB010000030.1 GCA_021845885.1 Pseudomonadota bacterium | reverse complement strand
GTGCGCGAAGGAAAGGGAGGCAAGGAAGATGGTGCCTGGTCTTGAATTATCAGTTTCCGGGGGGCATCGGGGCGGCCCATTCCGGGCTCAGGCCGATTCCGAAGAATCGAGGCCTGTCAGCGCCATTTCAGCGGCGCGCAAAACGGCCCTGGCCTTGTTCCTTGTTTCCATCCATTCGCTCTCGGGAATCGAGTCTGCGACGATTCCCGCCGCGGCCTGGACGTTGAGAATGCCATCCTTGATCACCGCAGTCCTGATCGCGATCGCCAGATCCATGTTGCCGTTGAATCCTAGGTAGCCGACTGCGCCCGCATAGATGCCGCGCTTCGTGGGTTCGAGCTCGTCTATGATTTCCATGGCCCGCACTTTAGGCGTTCCCGTGACGGTCCCCGCCGGGAAAGTCGCCTTGAGGAGCTCTGTCGAATTCATTCCGGGCTTGATATACCCCTCGACGTTGGAGACGATGTGCATGACGTGGGAATAGCGCTCGACCACCATCTTCTCGGTCACCTTCACCGTTCCCGTTTGCGCGACGCGCCCGATGTCGTTCCTGCCCAGGTCGATCAGCATCAGGTGTTCGGCGCGCTCCTTGGGGTCGGAAAGGAGGTCCTCCTCGAATTCCCTGTCCTGCTCCGGGGTCGCCCCCCTCGGGCGGGTTCCCGCAATGGGCCTGACCGTGATCTTGTCCTGGTCCTGCCGGACCAGGATTTCAGGGGAAGCGCCGACGATGTGGAAATCGTCGAGGTCGAAATAGAACATGTAGGGGGAGGGATTGATCGCGCGCAGCGCCCTGTACAGATTGATCGGCGGGGCGTCGAAGGGGAGCGTGATGCGCTGGGAGATCTGCACCTGCATGATATCCCCTTCGACGATGTAATGCTTGGATTTGTCTACAGCCTCCAGGTAGGCTTTTTCGCCGATTTCCGAGCAAGGCTCCGGAAGGGAAGCATTCGGCCTGTATTCCGGAATCTTGGAAGGAGAGCGAAGCCTGCGCTTCAATTCGGCCAGCCTCCCGTTCGCCTTTTCATAGGCATTTTCTTCTTCCGGATCGGCATAGACGATGAGATAGAGCTTGCCCGAAAGATTGTCGAAGACGGCAAGCTCTTCCGACAAGGTCAGCAGGATGTCCGGGGTGCCCAGGGTGTCCTGCTTGACCGTTTCAGCGAGCTTCGGTTCGATATAGCGCACGGCGTCGTAGCCGAAATAGCCCACCAGCCCGCCGAAAAAGCGCAATGGAATGGAAATCGGCGCGGCCTTGTATTTATTCCGGAAGGATTCGACATCACCCAGCGGATCTTCAGTTTCCCCTTCTTCACTGACTTTTCCATCCTCGACGATTTCGAATTTTTTTCCAAAGAACCTGAGCAGACATTTCGCCGGCAGTCCGATGATGGAATAGCGCCCGAACCTTTCCCCACCGACGACCGATTCGAGGAGATAGGAATAGGGGGCGTTGCCCAGCTTGAGATAGACGGAAAGCGGGGTGTCGAGATCGGCGAATGTCTCCAGAACCAGCGGAATGCGGTTGTATCCTTCGAGACTGAGGCGCTTGAACTCTTCTTCGGTCATATTCTTTCGATCAGTTTCGATGCTTCGAGAAGACTTTCAACGAGGGCGTCCATGTCGAGTTCGCGGACGTCCCGTCCCTCGTTGTAGCCGTAAGGAACGCAGAACACGGTGCAGCCTGCAGCCCGGGCTGCCTGGACATCGTTCACGGAATCGCCTATCAGGAGCATTTCGGAAGGTGCCATCCCGAAATGATTGCAGGCATGGAGAAGGGGCAGGGGATCGGGTTTCTTCCTGGGAAGGCTGTCCCCGGAGAGAACGATCTCGAAATAGTCGTAAAGCCCGGTGTCCCTCAAAAGCGGAACCGTGAACCGCTCGACCTTGTTGGTGATGTCGGCGAGATTGTAGCCCGCCGATTTCATGGCTTCCAGTCCTTCGACCACGCCCGGATAGGGGCGGGATTCGTCCGACAGCACGGTTTCGTAATGTCTTTCGAAAATTTCCATGGCCTGCTCGAAAGCCTCGGGCTCATTCCCCGTCGAGGCGATGAGCGACTGCCTGAGGAGGTTGGCCACGCCCTTTCCGATGAAGCTCTTGACGATTTCGGGATCGAGCGCTCTATGGCCCAGTTCGGACAATGTCAGGTTGGCGGCCGTGGAGAGATCCTTCGCGGTATCGAGCAGGGTGCCGTCGAGGTCGATCATGACCGCCTTGACGGGGATTCTTTCCTTGATCATAGCTTGGCGAGCGCTGCGCGCATCTGGTCTATCGTCGCCTTGTAGTCGGGCGTATTGTAGATGGCCGATCCTGCGACGAAAGTGTCGGCGCCGGCGCGGGCGATCTCTGCGATATTGTCGACCTTCACCCCGCCGTCGATTTCGAGCATGATGTTCAGCCCCTTCTCGTCGATCATCCTGCGCACCGTCCTGATCTTGTTGAGCGCCTCGGGAATGAACTTCTGCCCGCCGAATCCGGGATTGACCGACATGATGAGGATGAGATCGAGCTTTTCGATCACGTGATCGAGATAATTCAGCGGGGTCGCGGGATTGAAAACCAGCCCTGCTTTGCATCCCTGATCCTTGATGAGGCCTATGGTCCTGTCGATATGCTCGGAGGCTTCAGGATGGAAGGAAATGATGTTCGCGCCCGCCTTGGCAAAATCCGGAATGATCCTGTCCACCGGCTTCACCATCAAATGGACGTCGATCGGCGCCCGGGTCAGCGGCCGGATTGCTTCGCAAACGAGTGGACCGATCGTCAGGTTAGGTACATAATGATTGTCCATGACATCGAAATGAATGATGTCTGCGCCAGCATTGATCACGTCGACGATTTCCTCGCCCAGCTTCGCGAAGTTGGCTGAGAGTATGCTGGGCGCGATCAGGTAATTGGGCATCGGTTTTCCTTGGCAAAAGAGGTTATTCTACATGAAACCCTTGTCCAACTAGAAGCTGCAGCGACAACCCGAAAAGAAGACAATGGCTGTCAAAGATTACGACGTAAAGATCGATACCTTGGTTCACTACATTCCCGAAGAGTCCGACGAGGACCGCGGGCATTATGTTTTCGCCTATACCATCACCATCACCAACGATGCGCCCGTCGGCATCCAGTTGATCAGCCGCCACTGGGTGATCACCGACGCCAACCAGCAGGCGCAGGAAGTCCGGGGGCTCGGGGTGGTGGGCGAGCAGCCCCTGCTGAAACCCGGCGAAAGCTTCAGATACACGAGCGGAACGGCGATTTCCACACCCGTGGGAACCATGCAGGGGGAATACCAGATGGTTGCGGAAAGCGGGGAGCATTTCGACGTTTCCATTCCGGAATTCGTCCTCAGCGTGCCCAGAGTGTTGCACTGATTAGGGCGCAGGGAATGCGGGTTGCATCCGACTCACGCTCGCGAACTGGACATGCACCCACAGTTTCCCGTCTCATCAATGCAGGCCGAATTTCTTGATGATCAATGACTTGGCCCACTGCGTCAGCACCAGGTAGCCGGCGAGTATGGCAAGGAGCGCAAGCCAGTATTTTCCCGGAAGGGGCGTGAGGCCCAGGGAGGAGGCGAAGGGCGAGAACGGGAGCCAGAGGCCGATCGCGCTCACCACCAGGGTCGTCACCGTCAGAGGCAGGCTCGCCCAGCTTTGCAGGAAGGGAAGCTTTCCGGTCCTCAGAATATGGATGATAAGGGTTTGCGAAAGCAGCGATTCGACGAACCAGCCGCTCTGGAAAAGGGCTGCATTGTGCCATGCGCCCAGGACGTAGAGCATCGTGAAATAGGTCGCATAATCGAAGATCGAGCTGATCGGGCCGATGAAGATCATGAATTTCGTGATGTCGCCGAGATCCCATTTCCTCGGCCTGGAAAGATAGCTTTCGTCGACATTGTCCGTCGGGATGGCCGTCTGCGAAAAATCATAAAGCAGGTTGTTGGTCAGGATCTGGATCGGCGCCATCGGCAGGAAAGGCAGGAAGGCGGAGGCGCCCAATACGCTGAACATGTTTCCGAAATTGGAGCTCGCGCCCATCCTGATGTACTTGATGATGTTGCCGAAAACCTTGCGCCCTTCGAGGACGCCTTCCTCGAGCACCATCAGGCTTTTTTCGAGCAGGATGATGTCGGCGGATTCCTTGGCGATGTCGACGGCCGTGTCGACCGATACGCCGACATCCGCAGCCTTCAAGGCGGGGCCGTCATTGATGCCGTCCCCCATGAATCCCACGACATGATTCCTGCGCTGCAATGCCTTGATGACCCTGGCCTTCTGCATCGGGGAGAGTTTCGCGAAAACGGTGGTGGTCTCGGCGACAATTTCGAGTTCCTCGTTCGACATGGTCTCGACTTCACTGCCCAGCACCACATGTTCGACGGGCAGGCCAACCTCCCTGCAAATCTTCCGGGTCACCGCATCGTTGTCGCCGGTCAGGATCTTGACCGCCACGCCATGCCTGTTCAAGGCGGCGATTGCTTCGGTCGCGCTGTCCTTGGGGGGGTCGAGGAAGGCGATGTAGCCGAGCAGGGTGAGATCGGACTCATCTTTCACCGAATAGGCTGCCTGCTGGGGAGGGACTTCCTTGTAAGCGACTGCGATCACTCTGAAGCCGTCCTCGTTGAGCGCCCTGGTCACGTCGATCAGCCGCTCCGAATGGGATTGCTCGAGATCGAAGGTCTCCCCGTTGATTTCTCCCTTGCTGCACACGCTGAAGATTTCCTCGACAGCGCCCTTGCAAATCAGAATATGCTTCTTCTCGCGGGGCTTCTCGACGACGACAGACATCCTTCTCCTCACGAAATCGAAGGGAATCTCGTCGATTTTTCGGTAGTCGCTCTCGACCTTCAGGCTGCTCTTCAACTCGATATAATTGAGCACGGCCACGTCAAGCAGGCTTTTCAGCCCGGTCTGGTAATAGCTGTTGAGATAGGCGTATTCGAGCACGTCCTCGCATTCGTCGCCGTTGATGTCGACATGCTTTTCGAGAATGATCTTGTCCTGGGTCAGCGTTCCGGTCTTGTCCGTGCAAAGCACGTCCATGGCGCCGAAGTTCTGTATCGAATTCAGCCGCTTGACGATAACTTTCTTGCGCGACATGGAAATGGCGCCCTTGCCGAGGTTCACCGTGACGATCATCGGCAGCATTTCCGGGGTGAGGCCCACTGCCACTGAAGTGGCAAAAAGGAAGGCCTCCATCCAGTTGCCCTTGGTGAATCCATTGATGAGGAAGACCGTGGGAACCATGACGGCCATGAAACCGATCATCACCCAGGTGAATTGGGTGACTCCCTTGTCGAAGCTGGTGAGGACGCGTTGTCCCGCCATGGTGCTGGCCAGCGCCCCGAAATAGGTGTTGACCCCGGTCTGGACCACGACGCCGGTTGCCGTTCCGCTCACCACGTTGGTGCCCATGTAGCACATGTTGGGCAGATCGATGGGGTTCCTGGAATCCTTGTCCGCAGCGCCTGAGAATTTCTCGACAGGAAGCGATTCCCCGGTGAGCGAGGACTGGCTCACGAAAAGGTCCTTCGCCGTGAGCAGCCTGACATCCGCAGGAATCATGTCCCCCGCCGAAAGATGCACGAGATCTCCCGGAACGAGCGTTTCGATGGGGACTTCCTTGTTCTCCGGCCTGGAAGGAGAAAGCCTGACATGGAAGGCTTCCGTGACTTCTGGGGGCACCCCTTCGCGCCTGTCCTTGCGCCTGACCGTTGCTGTCGTGCTGACCATGGCGCGCAGCTTTTCGGCTGCATTGTTCGATTTATGTTCCTGAAAAAAGGCGACGCCCACGCTCAGGAACACCATGATCGAGATGATGAGGGTCGAGGTGTAATCCTGTATGAAGAAGGAAATCGCTGCGAGGACGAGGAGAAGCAAATTGAGCGGATTCTTGAAGCGCTCGAAAAGCTCCACCGCGATGCTCTTGTGCTTTTCGTGGACGACCGAATTGGGCCCGTACTGGTCGAGACGTTCCTCGGCTTCCCGGTCGAGCAGACCTTCAGGGGAACTTCCGAGATTCTGCAGGAGCGTCGCAGAATCCATGATGGCGGCCTCGATCATTTTTCTCGAGACCTGCCCGACCAGGGCGGCCGAATCCGACTGAATGGGTGCCAGTCTGGAAAAGAAATTGGTCAGCTTGTCTGTCTTGATGTATTCGAACTTCATTTCCAATCCCTGTTCTGGGTAACGGCGAAACAGCGCAGAGATCGGTGAAATCCCCTGCCAAGCTTTCGGCTGTCGCCAGCGGAAGGCCAAAGCAGGACTTTGGAAACGTTACCGCCGGTGAACCGAGTTTACTGCAAAATTGTTACAGCAATAATATATGTCCAATGCGGCAGTCTCTAACTTGAGGAATAGCAGGAGGATTCTACAGCCTGCCCGAGAGGGGCGTCAACGGCGGCGGAACCTGAAGGTTCCGCCGTGTCATGTCTCAGGATTTTTCCGAGCCCAGGGGCCTTCCGGTCTTGATTTTTTCAATCCTTGAAATCAAGTCCTTGAGCCTGTCCTTGTCGAGGGAGTCGAGCGCATGGAGTCCTGCACGCAAGATCTCGCTTTTCTTCGCATTGACCCCGAGGGCGAGGCAGGTTTTCTTCAATTCGGAAATTTTCTGGTAATCGGTTTCGGGAAAGGTGAAGCTGTCCCGGATCACCTTGGAAGCCTTCTTGGATTTTGCAACCTTTTCGACTTCGGGTTTGGGATCGGCTGCCTTTGCAGCAGGCTTCGGCGCTGCCTTGGGCTGAGCAGCCTTTGCAGGCTGCGCGGCCTTCACAGGCTGTATGGCCTTTGCGGGCTTTTCGTCGGTTTTTGAAGTTGCGGTTTTCGTGTTCATGTCGGTCTCCTGTGGGCATCCGCAATGCGGCTTGAATTCAGTATATACCGTATATATGATTAATGCAAAGCAGGTTGCAGGGTGATACAATGAATCATGAATGTCGAGATCGAACTCAAACTCAGGGTTCCGCCTTCCTCAGCGGCCAGGCTGAGTCGCCATCCGTTGCTCAAATCTTCGAAAAGCCCTGTCAGGCTTTATAGCGTTTATTTCGATACCCCCGGTCTCGACCTCAAGTCGAAGGCCATTGCTTTGCGATTGAGGAAGGAGGGAAACCGCTGGGTGCAGACGGTCAAGGGCGGAGGGGGGGTGCTCGCCGGCGTGCATACCCGCAACGAATGGGAAGCCCCTGTAGTGCGCAATACCCCTGACTTCACCAAGCTCGATGATCCTTTCCTGGTCGGGATTTTCGGAAATGAAGATTTGCGCCGGAATCTCGAGCCGATATTCTTCACCGAATTCAGAAGGAAAATTGTTCCGGTTGAATTCGGGGGAGGCCTGATCGAATATTGTTTCGACAAGGGAAGGATCGTTTCAGGTGAAAGCGAGGAATCCATTTCCGAGATCGAGCTTGAGCTGAAATCCGGGAATCCTTCGGCGCTTTTCGCATTCGCCCTTGAACTGCAGAAGACAGCGCCCCTTCTCGTCGAGGGAACCAGCAAGGCGGAGCGGGGTTACTCGCTTTATCTGGGTGGTGCAATCAATCGAGTGAAAAAGGCTTCCGTTGTCGGCCTCGACAGGAAGATGGACACGGGACAAGCCTGCAGGGAAATATTGAAGGGATGCCTGGAGCAACTGCAGGGGAACGTGAAGGGATTTCTGGACCGCGAGGAGGATCCCGAATATTTGCATCAGATGCGGGTAGGCCTGAGAAGGATGCGTTCGGCCTTCAGCCTGTTTTCCAGGCATTTCGGCAGGGAAGCCTTTTCCGAAATCGTTTCGGAATTGAGATGGCTGGGGAGGGAATTGGGGCCGGCGAGAAATTGGGATGTTTTCATCCTGGAGACGCTCTCCCCCATTGAGGGCGCATTTTCAGCGCAATGCGATTTCGAAAACCTGAGGAAAGCTGCGGAGCTGGTGCGCAGGCAATATAACGAACAGGGTATCTTGGCGGTTTCTTCGCATCGCTTCCAGATCCTGCTGCTGAAACTGGGTGCGGCATTATGCAATCCTTCATGGCCGGAAGGGGAGAAGCTGCCGGTCATCGATTTCGCGGAGAAAATATTGGACAGGCGCTATAAAAGATTCGTCAGGGACGGGGCGAACATCGCCGGGCTCGTTCCGGCAGAGCTTCATGTTCTTCGCATCAGCGGAAAGAAACTGCGCTATGCCGCGGAATTTTTTTCCCCGCTTTATTCCCAGCATGCCTGTCGCGATTTTCTCAGGGCCATGGCCGGGATTCAGGACGTGCTCGGCGCCATCAACGATGCGGCCACCACGAACCATCTGCTCGACGAGTTGCCCGGAGTCGATCAGGGGGGCAGATGCCTGGTCAAGGGCTGGATGGGCTGCGAAGCCGGGCATCGGCTTTCCCAGGCGGGCCGGGAATGGAAGGCGTTCAGGGCCATGATTCCTTTCTGGAAATGAAAAGGAGTAGAAAAAATGGATCTCATATTGTGGCGGCATGCCGAAGCTGAAGACGGATTTCCTGACGAGGGAAGATCCCTGACTGAAAGGGGGGTGAGGCAGGCGAAGCTCATGGCTGAATGGCTTGAACCCAGGCTCCCAAGGGACTACAAGGTGATCGCCAGCCCTGCAAAAAGAACGCAGCAGACGGCAAGGGCGCTGAATTCGGATTTCTTCACCTCGAAATCGGTAGGTACTGGCGCCTCCCTGGCCTCCCTTCTGGCCGAGACCGGATGGCCGGAAGCCAAGGGCTGCGTGGTCGTGGTCGGACATCAGCCGGTCCTCGGCCAGGTCGCATCGCTCTTGCTTTCGGGGTTGGAGGGCGAATGGAGCGTCAAGAAGGGGGCCATATGGTGGTTCAGCAACAGGACGAAGCGGGACGAAACCCAGACCGTCCTGAGGGCGGTCATTTCGCCGGATCTGCTCTGATCACCAGTGCAGCGCCCTGAACTTCGATGTTTTCTTGCTTTGATGGTTCTGCATGCGCATCACCACGTTGTCCAGGACAGCCATCGCATTGAGCAGATATTCGCCTTTGTTGAGCATGATGCATTCCGCCCGTTCGGCCATGGCCGCATCGGTGATTTCCGCTCTCGAAGGCAGCCCCAGCTTCACCATGCTCTCCAGCACTTGCGTCGCCCAGATCACGGGAACATGGGCGGCTTCGCAGACCCAAAGGATTTCTTCCTGGATTTCAGCCAGGCGCTCGTAGCCGATTTCGAGCGCAAGATCCCCCCTCGCGATCATGACCCCGAAATCGTGCCGGGAGCCGTGAATGATGATTTCCGGAAGGTTTTCAACGGCTTTCCTGGTTTCTATTTTCGCGACGATGCCGAGCTTTCTTCCGCCGAGCTCGTTCATCAGATCGATCAGTTCGTCCATGTCGGACGCCTGATGGAAGAACGAACAGCCGACGATATCCGCATGTTCCACGATGAATTCGAGATCGGTTCTGTCCTTTTCTGAAAGGGCGGGAAGCCGGATGTCGCTGTCGGGGAAATTCAATCCCTTTTCCGCGCCGAGCTTTTCCCCCTGCTTCCTGGCATGAGTGATCCTCAGCCAAGCGCCTACATCGTCTATTTTTTCGATCAGCGCGCCGATCCGCCCGTCGTCCATCCATACCTTTTCCCCGCTTTTGATGCAGGAAAAAATTTCAGGCTGCTGGCAGGAAATATGCGCCGGCGCAATGATGTTGCCGGAAGCGTCTAGCTTTTGCGGCTCCCCGGGAGCTGCCGCCCTGGTGAGAAGCAGCAGGTCTCCTTCATAGAGGCGGATTTCAAGCGGCTCGGGTGAAAAATCAAGCGTTTCCGCAATCTTTCCCTTGCCGTCGCGATGCTCGATTTTCGTGCCTGGACCGATATAGGCGCCGTCCGAGCAGGTGGCCAGCACTTCGGTGGGGGAGATCCGTTCGAGGATGCGGAATCTTCTCGAACGCTTCAAAAGATCCCTGAAATGCACCTCGTCCCCTGCGTGGAGCCTCTTCAGCCACTTGTGGGGGACGGAGAGCGAAGGCCGCTCCGGGCTTCCCGGCCGTCCCGAGGAATCAAGAACGACATTCGCTTCCTTCAAGGTTTTTCCTTCGCGGTCCCTTTTCGGATTGATGTGCAGTATGGGCGGGCCGAGCGAAACCGGGCCGGTGCGCAATTTCGGCCCGGAAAGATCCATCAGCACCTTGCAGCGCTTCCCCGCCTCGAGCTCGGCCCGTCTCAGATTGTCGATCATGTTTTTCCAGAAGACGGGATTGTCATGGGCGCAATTGATCCGCGCGCAGCTCATTCCCCGGGTCAGGAGATCCCGGACGAAAGGGTAGTCGGTTGCAGCTTCGGCAGGAAAAGTCACCATGAAACGCGTCCATCTGTGGGAAGGGGCTTCTCCCAACAGCTGGTTGGTATGGCGTTTCAAAATAAGCTGGTCTTCTTCCATCGCCAGCTTCGATTTTTCGATTTCTTCGAGGGCGACCTCCTTGCCGAGCATGCGCTTCAATGCATGCATCACGGCCTCCAGCGTGGCCAGCACATGGCCTTCGCAGCGACCGAGAGAAGAAAGCCCGGTTGCTGCAAGATCGGCCTGGAGCGTCCTGAGATCATGACGCCTCAGGCCGATGTAGGCTGCGAGATTGGCTGCGCTGCGATGGAATTCGGGTTTTCGCAGATGCGGGCGCCAGGCTTCGAGGAGCTGGGCCTGGGTGGCAATGACCGATTCATGGAGCGACTGCATCCTCTCCATCAGCGCTTCAAGATCGCAGTTATTGCCCACTTTTTGCAATGGCCCCTCCGGTCAGGGTTAAGATACGCGCGACATATGACAAGTTTATGAAGTCTTGAAATGCAGTCAAGGAAGAACTAGATTATGAGTCTGGGGAAAGGCTTATGGATTTGACTATAATGGGTTGCAGCGGCAGCGTTAGCGCGGATCTCCGCACCACCTGCCTGATGCTCGACGAAGACACGCTGATCGACTGCGGAACGGGGGCGGGCGACCTCGATCTTGCCGCCATGGTCAATATCGACCGGGTTTTCCTAACGCATTCCCATCTCGATCATGTGGCCATGCTGCCATTGCTCGCCGACAGCGCAGGCAGCTTCAGGGACAGTCCGCTCACCGTCTATGCGCTGGCCGAAACGATCGCGACGCTGAAATCGCATATTTTCAATTCCTTCATCTGGCCGGATTATACGGTGCAGCCCACGCCTGAAAGACCCTATATCCAATTCGAAGCCTTAGAATCCGGGCAGGCCGTAGTTTGCGAGGGCAGGAAAATCACGGCGCTTCCAGCCAGACATGCCGTTCCCGCAGTGGGCTATCTTGTCGACAGCGGGAAATCGGCCTTCGCCTTCAGCGGGGACACCACCCTTTGCGACGAATTCTGGGATGCCCTCAACCAGGTCGGCAATCTGAATTACCTCATGATCGAAGCCACTTTTCTCGACAGCAATCGGGCGCGGGCGAAACTTTCAGGCCACATGACGCCGAGCCTATTGGCCGAAGGGCTCAAAAGGCTGAAGCGCCCTCCGGCGCATTGCGTGGGCCGCCCTTCCCGTGAATTGGCCGAAGGGCTCAAAAGGCTGAAGCGCCCTCCCGGGATTTTGATCACGCACATGGAATCGGGCAGGGAAGAAGAAACGATGAAGGAAATCCTCGCCCTGTGCAAGGCGTTCGAACCCAGGGCGGTGAAGCGGGGGGATGTTTTCGAACTCTAGCGTTTCAGTTCGATCAGCTTCAGCTCGACTCCCAGGGTCTTCCATTCCTTGATTTCTTCCTTCAATGCGGTCGAAGTCAGCGGGTTCGCGTTCAGCCACCCGGGTTGAATGTAAAGGTTGAATCCGCCGTAAGTCGCTTCCGCATCCATAACGGGCAAGGCCACATCGGTTCTGGTCCGGTAGAAAAGCGAAGCCATTCTCAATGCGAAAATCAGCGAGAGATCCGCCGGGTGGTGAAGCATGCCCAGCATTTTCGAGAGCGAACCCTTGTGGCCGAGGACGAGCAGGCTGAGCCGCGCCTGCTCCTTCTTGGAAAAACCGGGCATGTCGGCATGGGCGAGAATATAGGCGGAATGCTTGTGATAGCCGTTGTGCGCAACCGAGATGCCGATTTCGTGCAGCTTGGCAGACCAGGCAAGATGCTGCAGCTCGTTCTCGATATCGATTCCGGGAATGGACTTGATCAGCTTTTCTCCGAGGGAGAAGCTCAATGCATCGACGCGCCTTGCCTGCACGGCGTCGACATGGTAGCGCTTCATGAATTGGCTTACGGTCACGTCGCGCATGTCCTTGTGATGGAACCTGCCCAGCATGTCGTAGAGGACGCCCTGCCTGAGCGCGCCTGTCGCAGGCGTCATTTGTTCGATGCCGAGTTCGCAGAAGGCGGCATACATGATGGAAAACCCTCCCGGAAGGATCTGCACCCTGTCGGGGCGCAGCCCGGGAAGCTGAAGCTTCTTCGCGTCGCCTGCCTTGATCAGGTGGCTGCGCAGTCTTTCCAGGCCTTCCAGCGTGATTCCGGATTGGCTGAAGCCGCTTTGTTCGAGGATGTCGGAGAGCGACCTGGCCGTCCCGGAAGAACCGACTGCCTGCTGCCATTGTTCCTTCGAGAAATCCCCGGCGATGCCCTGCAGTTCCAGTCTTGCGGCAAGCTCGGCCTGTTTGAGGCCGGTCTTGCCTATCCTGCCTTCCTGAAAATAGCGCATGCTGTAGCTCACGCAGCCCATATAGAGGCTCGCGAGTTTCATAGGCTTCAGGCGGTTTCCGATGATGAATTCGGTGGAGCCGCCCCCGATGTCGATGACCAGCCGGTTTTCATCCGATGCGGGCAGGCCGTGGGCGACGCCCAGATAGATCAGCCTGGCCTCTTCCTGGCCTGCTATCACTTCTATGGGGAAACCGAGCGCAAGCTCAGCCTTTCCCAGGAATTCCGAAGCATTCGCCGCAACCCTCAACGCATTGGTGCCGACTGCCCTGACGGCGTGGGCAGGCAATCCCCTGAGGCGTTCGCCGAAACGGTTGAGGCATTCGATCGCCCTTTTCTCGGCAGCCTCGTCAAGGTAATTGTCTGAGGTGAGGCCGGCCGCAAGCCTGACCGTCCCGCGCAAGGAATCGAGCGGATAAATCTGGTCGTCCACGACCCGCGCGATCTGAAGCCTGAAGCTGTTGGAACCGAGATCGACTGCGGCCAGGGTTGAATATTCGAGCGTCAATCTTCCCGGCTTTCCTTCTCGATTTCCTCGACAGTGACATGCCGGACATCCTTGCCCTTGACGAGGTAGACCACGTATTCGCACATGTTTTTCGCATGGTCGCCTATGCGTTCGATTGCCTTGGCAACGAACAGGATTTCAAGCGATGTCGAGATGGTGCGGGGATCTTCCATCATGAACGTGATGAGCTGCCTCAATATGCTCTGGAACTGTTCGTCGACGACCTGGTCCTGGCGCACGACTTTTGCCGCAGCGGTCGTGTCCAGCCTGGCGAAGGCGTCCAGAGAATCCCTCAGCATGCCCAGCGCGATTTCCCCGACTCGCCTGATTTCAGTGAAGCGTGGATGGCTGATCCGGTCGGATGCGCAGATCAGTTTCGCCATACGCGCGATCTTTTCGGCCTCATCGCCGATGCGCTCGAGATCGGTGATGGTCTTGATGACGGTCATGAGCAGGCGAAGATCGCTTGCAGTGGGCTGGCGGCGGGCAATGATCTGGGTGCAGAGCTCGTCGATCTCGACTTCCATCCCGTTGACGCGATGATCGTCGTTGATGGTCTTCTCGATGGCATCCAAGTCGCAGGTCTGCAGCCCTTCAAGACCCCTCGAAATCTGCGCTTCGACGAGCCCGCCCATTTTCAGGACCAGGGAACGCACCGATTCGAGTTCGACGTCAAACTGCTTTGAGATATGTTCGTGGTTTCCCATGGTCCTTCCTCCTATTGTCCTGCCTTGAGCGTCCTGACCCCACCCGGCGTTCCCAGCAGGAGCAGGTTGGCCGGGCGCCGGGCGAAAAGCCCGTTGGTCACGACCCCGGCGATCTGGTTGATGATGCCTTCGAGCTCGACCGGGTTCATGATGGTCAGGCCGTGAACGTCGAGTATCACGTTGCCGTTGTCCGTCGTGAAACCTGTCCTGAGCCTGGGCTGGCCGCCCAGTTTGGCCAGTTCTCTGGAAACGAAGCTTCTCGCCATAGGGATCACCTCGACGGGAAGGGGGAATTTTCCGAGCAGGTCGACCAGTTTCGTCTCGTCCGCGACGCAAATGAATTTCCGGCTCGCCGCAGCCACGATTTTTTCCCGGGTGAGCGCGCCTCCGCCTCCCTTGATCATGTGCATGTTGTGCGTGATTTCGTCGGCCCCGTCGACATAGAGCTCGAGCCCGTCCACGCTGTTGAGGTCCAGAACGGAAATGCCATGGCTTTTGAGCCTTGCAGCGGTCGCGTCCGAGCTCGCCACGGCGCCTTCAACCCTGCCTTTGATTTTTCCGAGTTCGTCGATGAAGTAGTTCGCAGTCGATCCCGTTCCAACGCCGATGACGCATCCGGAAGGGACATGTTCTATTGCGGCCCTGGCCACCGCCTGTTTCATTTCATCCTGCGTCATAAATTCCTGCTTTATCGTTGATTCAACCGTTAGAATAGCGCCTGGCACCGAATTGCACAATGCGGGGAAAGGAAACCGGATAAACTAAGCCTTGTGTATAGCCGATAAAACGGTCATATACTTTATAACATTTTCGATTAAGCTTTTATGAAACCCGATTATCTTGAAAAAATCCTCACGGCAAGGGTCTACGATGTGGCAATCGAAAGCCCGCTCGAGCTTGCGCCGAATCTTTCCTTGCGCCTGGACAACCGGCTCTTCGTCAAGCGCGAAGACATGCAACCGGTCTTTTCGTTCAAGCTGCGCGGCGCCTACAACAAGATGGCGAAACTTCCCGGAAAGGCGCTTGAAAAGGGCGTGATTGCAGCCTCGGCGGGCAATCATGCGCAGGGCGTAGCGCTTGCAGCTCAGAAGCTCGACATTTCTGCGACGATCGTCATGCCGGTCACCACGCCTGCAATCAAGATCCAGGCCGTATCCGCACGGGGGGCGGAAGTCGTGCTTCATGGCGATACCTATGACGAAGCCTATGCCCATTCCCTGAAGCTTGCCGAGGAGCGGAATCTCACGCTGATTCACCCCTACGACGATCCTGATGTGATTGCCGGACAGGGAACCATTGCCATGGAAATCCTGAGGCAGCAGCCCCAGCCCATCCACGCCATTTTCGTGCCGGTCGGCGGAGGCGGACTGATTGCCGGGATCGCAACCTACATCAAGCGGCTCTATCCGGAAATCAGGGTCATTGGCGTCGAGCCGGTGGATGCGGATGCGATGTACCGCTCGATCAGGGCGGGGGAGCGGGTCAGGCTGGAGCAGGTCGGCCTTTTCGCGGACGGCGTCGCGGTCAAGCTGGTGGGGGAGGAAACCTTCCGTCTATGCAAGGAATATGTCGACGAAATCATCCTGGTCAACAACGACGAGATCTGCGCTGCGATCAAGGACGTGTTCGAGGATACGCGTTCCATCCTGGAGCCGGCCGGAGCGCTTGCGATCGCCGGTGCGAAAAGCTATGTCGAGCGGGAAAAGATGAAGGGACAGACCCTTGTCGCCATCGCATCCGGCGCCAACATGAACTTCGACAGGCTGCGCTATGTCGCCGAACGCGCGGAGCTCGGCGAAAAAAGGGAAGCGGTGCTGGCCGTGACGATCCCGGAGAAACCCGGAAGTTTCAAGAAATTCTGCGCCATACTCGGCGCAAGAAACATCACCGAATTCAATTACCGCTATTCGGATCCCAGGGAAGCCCATGTTTTCGTCGGGGTGCAGGTTCACGATCGCCATGAAAAGGACAGGCTGCTCGATTCGCTGCAGAAAAACGGTCTGAAGACGCTCGATTTCACCGACAATGAAATGGGCAAGCTGCATGTCCGCCACATGGTGGGCGGGCACGCTCCCCAGGTCGACAACGAGATCATCTACCGCTTCGAATTTCCCGAGCGGCCCGGCGCGCTCATGCAGTTTCTGAACAACATGAGCCACAACTGGAATATCAGCCTCTTCCATTACCGCAATCACGGAACGGATTACGGGCGTGTGCTGATCGGGATGCAGGTGCCTCATGGCGAAATGGAGGAATTCAAGCGCTTCCTGGATCATCTGGGCTACCAGTCCTGGGCGGAGACGGACAACCCGGCCTACAGGCTTTTCCTGGGTTGAGGCGATAGCTTTCCTCGTCGCATCAAGGGGCGTGATTTGATTTGATCAATGACGCTGTTTTCTTCGCAAAAATGCCTATAGAATGGTTGCTGATTGTAACAAATCAGCAACTTAAGGCAGGACATGAAAGAATCGCTGTACGACGTACTGGAAGTCAGCCGTACTGCCAGCCCGGAAGTGATCAGGGCTGCCTACAAGAGCCTCGTCCAGCGTTTCCATCCGGACAAGAACCCGGACAATCCGGATGCGGAAAATCTGCTCAAGCTCATTAACAATGCCTACGAGACCTTGTCGGATCCCTCGAAAAGGGCGGCTTACGACATCATGCTCACCCTGGAGGAAATGGCTCATTCGCCATCGGCGGAAGAGAAGGTGGAAGAACCCGAGCCCGCGACGGAGTCCGAAGCGGATCATGATTTCGCGGAGAAATGGGATCTTTATCAGGCCTATATAGGCAGGAACCCGAATTATTACCGCCCGATCTTCAAGCGCTTCGATCGTGCGGGAAAAACCGGCAAGACCTTCAACTGGTCGGCGCTCATAGCCGGAGGGGCATGGGCGGCTTACCGGAAGCTTTACGGTATTGCGGTCCTGCATTTCGTCCTGTTTGCGGCGGGCATCGTTCTCGTCCAGCTCGTCAAGGGGCCTTACGGGTTCATATCGCTGGCACCGTTTTTGATCACGTCGGCCTGGCTTTTCCTTCATGGGGATACCCTCTATTTCCGCCATGCGTCGAAAAAGATAGGCGAAATAGCCGGGCAGGAAAAAGAAAGCGGCGCGGCATTCAGGAAGTTGCATTTCGAAGGCGGGGTCAACCCGCTTGCCCCCTTCATCTTCGCAGGGCTCTCGCTCATTGCATTGCTGGCCTCGAACTGGATTTCCCCCCCGCCACCAAAACCGATTGCCTCGGTGCCTCCCAAGATTGTTTCCGTCGCTCCGCCCGTGGCGCAGCCCTTGCCCATGCCTGCTTTGCCGCCTGTGGAAGCGCCGAAGCCCGAGCCGATGCCGGTAGAAGAGCCCAAGCCGGTCGAAAAGCCGAAACCCGTCGAGAAACCGAAGCCCTTGCGGAAACCTGTCGAGCATGCGCCGGTCTTGAGCGAAGCCGCCGAGAAACCCGTTCAGCCGCCGGCAGTGTTCAGGCCGCCAGCCGAAGTTTCGGGCTACAGTGATCTGGCCACTGCGGTTTCTTCCGGCGACAGGGTTGCCGTAGCCAGGATGCTCAAGGGAGGAGAGGACGTTAACCTGATCAGGAACAACCAGGTGCCGCTGATCATTGCGGTCAAGAACGGCGACATCGAAATGGTCAGGCTGCTTCTTTCCCACGGGGCGGATATCAACCTGACGGACAGACAGGGCAATACGGCCATGATTTATGCTAAAGTCAGAGCTGATGCCAAGATGATCGATTTGCTTAAGCATGCGGGAGCAAAAAACCCTTTCGATTGATTGCAAGAAAGCCGCGGCTTTCTTCGGTTCCCTTTTCCTGTGCGTTGCCCAGCCCGGTCCTGCTGCCGACCTGGGCTACGATTTCGTTCAGGCGAGGGAAGCCTATGCCCGGGGCGACGCGCAAAAACTGGATGCCTATGCCCCTGATCTGAAGGGGACGCCGCTCGGGCCCTATGTTGATTACTGGCGGATCAGCATGAACCTGGGCGGCAATGACTCGGCCGTCGAGCTTTTTCTCGAGCAGCATGAAGGCAGTCTGCTTGCCGAGCAGCTGCGCAAATCCTGGCTGAAATCCTTGGCAAAAGCGGGAAATTGGCAGACTTTTTACGGACAGTATCCGCAAGTCGCGAGTCCCGACATCGAGCTCGAATGCGACTGGATACAGGCGCGCAGCGAGCTTGGGAATCAGGAAACCATGAAGGAAGCCCGTTCTTTCTGGTTCAGTTCGAAGGAGCGCCCCCAAAGCTGTGATCCACTATTCAATGCCCTGATAGAAAACAAGATCATCACTTCGAAAGATATCTGGGCGAGGCTCAGGATGATCCTCGATACGGGCGACATCACGCTTGCGCGCGAAGTCAACCGGATGCTGCCGAAAAGCCAAATGATGCAGGACAGGACGCTTGTTTACGCGTATGAAAATCCCTATCGCTACCTCGAAAGGCGCGCGAGGTTCGATTCGATGGCTGAAAAGGAAATTGCGATTTTCGCGATCATGCGCGTGGCCAAAGCCGATCCCCTGCAGGCGAAAACATTCTGGTCCGGCTTCAAGGGATATTTCGGCAAGAACGACAACAATTATGTCCAGGCGAGAATTGCCGTGCAGGCCGCGCTCAAGCATAGGCCGGAAGCGCTGCAATGGTTTGATGATGCTGGCACCCTCGACGACAGCCAGCTCGCCTGGAAGGCGAGGGCAGCCATGAGGGAAGGCAACTGGAATGTCGTTCTTTCAAGCATAGAAGCCATGTCCGCGGATGCCCGGGAAGAGGAAATATGGCGCTACTGGAAAGCCCGCGCGCTGAAATCCCTGGGCAGAATTTCGGAATCCAATGCCATTCTGGCGGGGCTCAGCCATGAAAAGGACTATTACGGTCAGCTCGCCCTGGAGGAAATGGGAACGGTGATGACCCTTCCGCCCGAACCCTACAAGGCGAGCGACGCGGAAATATCGGAGGTGGCGCATCTGCCTGGCGTGGAGCGGGCCTTGCTGCTTTATTCCCTGGGTTCGCGTCTTTATGCGACCAGGGAATGGGTATGGGCGATCCGGGGATTCGACGACAGGAAGCTCCTCGCCGCAGCCGAACTCGCCAGGCGCCGGGGTCTTTACGACAGGGCCATCAATACGGCTGAAAAAACCGTGAAGCTGAACGATTTCGACCTGCTTTTCCTTGCGCCCTATCGCGACATCATGCGCGAGCAGACGCGGGAGCTCGGCCTGGACGAAGCCTGGGTGTACGGCCTGATCCGCCAGGAAAGCCGCTTCGTCACCGAGGCGAAGTCGGGAACGGGCGCTTCAGGACTGATGCAGCTGATGCCCGCCACGGCAAAATGGGTGGCCTCGAAGCTGGGCCTGAGGAACTATCAACAGGCCCTGGTGAACCAGGTCGAAACCAACATCAGCCTCGGCACCTACTACCTGAAGCATGTGCTCACTATTCTGGACAACCAGCCTGTCCTGGCTTCTGCAGCATACAATGCGGGCCCTGCCCGGGCCAGGCAATGGGTGGGGCCCTCGCCCATGGAAGGGGCGATCTACATCGAAACCATTCCCTACGGGGAAACCCGGGATTACGTGAAGAAGGTGATGAGCAACACCGAATATTACGCGAGCGTTTTCGGCCAGCAGCCGGTTCCCTTGAGAGTCAGGCTGGGCACGGTCGGCGGCCTGTCGGGGGCGCCTTGATGAAGGTCTATTCCGTGGGTGGGGCGGTCAGGGACGAACTGCTCGGGCTTCCCGTCAAGGACCGGGATCACGTCGTGGTAGGCGCCACGCCGGAGGAAATGGAGGAGCTTGGCTTCAGGGCGGTCGGAAAGGATTTCCCGGTTTTCCTCCATCCCGAGACGCATGAGGAATACGCGCTCGCCAGGACGGAGCGCAAGACCGCGAAAGGCTACAAGGGATTCGAGATCTATGCCTCCCCCGAGGTCACGCTCAACGAGGATCTCGCCCGACGCGACCTCACGATCAATGCCATAGCCAAGGACGAAAAGGGCAACATCATCGACCCTTTCGGCGGAATTCCGGATCTCGAGGCGGGAATCCTTCGCCACATCAGCCCCGCCTTTCCCGAAGACCCGGTGAGGGTGCTGAGGGTTGCGCGATTTGCCGCCCGGTTCGGTTTCAGGATCGCGCCCGAGACGCTTTCCCTCATGAACGAGATGGTCCACAACGGCGAAGTCGAAGCGCTGGTTCCGGAAAGAGTCTGGCAGGAAATCGCCCGCGGGCTCATGGAAAGGAAGCCTTCGAGGATGTGCTACGTCCTGAGGGAATGCGGGGCGCTGAGCCGCATCCTGCCCGAAATCGACGCGCTTTTCGGCGTGCCCCAGTCGCCGCTTCACCATCCCGAAATCGATACCGGGCTGCATGTCATGCTCGTGCTGGACCATGCCGCATCCCGGGATTATCCGCTGGAAGTGCGTTTCTCGGCATTGATGCACGACCTGGGAAAAGGCGTCACTCCCGCCGAACAATGGCCTCACCATCCGGGTCACGAGGAAAAAGGGATCGGGCTCGTGAGGGATCTTTGCGCGAGACTCAGGGTGCCGAACGACTGCAGGGATCTCGCCATGATCGCCACGCGCCATCACGGCGTCGCGCACAATGCGTCTAAGCTCGATGCCGAAAACATTTTCGAATTGCTGCAGGCCTGTGATGCCTTCAGAAAACCCGGGCGCTTCGAACATTTTCTTCTGGTCTGCATTGCCGATTTCAGGGGGCGCCCGGGCTATAATGATTCGCCCTACCCCCAGGCGGAAAGGCTGAGAAGCGCGCTTCAGGCCGCGCTGAGGGTCGATGCCGGATTTGTCGCAAAAACCGCATCGAGTCCCGCCGAAATCAGGGAAAAGGTGGCCAGGGCGAGGGTAGAGGCGATCGAGGGACGCGTATGATCGGGCCGCCGTTGCTCACGGGGGAAGATGCCGATGCCAAGCGTGAGGAAATCCGGCGTTACTTCCATGCCACATGCGACCGATACGAAAGCCTTTTCGAGATTCTGGCGAACGAAGAGGCCTATTACGTCAAACCCATATCGCTCCGTCATCCGCTGATCTTCTATTACGGGCATACCGCAACCTTTTTCGTCAACAAGCTGGTTCTGGCCGGGCTCATCGATCGAAGGATCAACCCGAAATTCGAATCGATGTTCGCGATAGGGGTCGACGAGATGAGCTGGGACGATCTCTGTGATGCGAACTACGACTGGCCTAAGGTCGAGGAGGTCGGGCATTACAGGAAGGAAATGCGCTCCCTCGTGGACAATTTGATCAGCGGGCTCCCTCTCTCCCTGCCGATAGGCTGGGAGAGCCCGTGGTGGCCGATCCTGATGGGCATAGAGCACGAGCGCATCCATCTCGAGACTTCCTCGGTATTGATGCGCCAGCATGACCTTGGCTATGTCAAACCTCATCAAGACTGGAAGCCGTGCAGGAAGAGCGGAATTG
>JAJZVB010000145.1 GCA_021845885.1 Pseudomonadota bacterium | reverse complement strand
AATTCATTCTTTTTCCATAGGTTTGGCGTCCTGGGCGGACTTCTGCGCGAGCTTCTCGGCCTTTTCCCTTTTTTCCCGCTCCATCCTCTCCAGCCTGAAGTCATGCCTGAACCGGGCGAGATCGGCAGCCTTCTTTTCCCTTTCCTGCGCCCAGATTTCGCTCTTGGCATAGCGGTAGAACTGGACGAGCGGGATATGGCTGGGGCAGACGTAGCTGCAGGCGCCGCATTCGATGCAGTCGAAAAGGGCGTATTCCTGCGCTTTTCCGAAATTCTCCGCCTTGGAAAACCAGTAGAGCTCCTGAGGCTGCAGGTCTGCAGGGCAGCTCTCGGCGCATTTTCCGCATCGGATGCAGGGCATGGGTTGCGGCTTTTCCGGAAAGAGCTTGCGCGACTTGACGATGACGCAATTGGTCGCCTTGACGACGGGAACGCTTGTGGAAGGCAAATCGAATCCCATCATCGGCCCTCCCATGATGGCGCCCGTGCTTCCGTCGAGCCTTTCCGCCTGCGCGATCAGGTGGTCGATAGGCGTGCCGATCAGCGCATCGTAATTTCCGGGATGCCTCACGTTTCCCGTGACCGTCACGATGCGGGACAGAACCGGTTCGCCGAAATGGACGGCGCGGTAGACCGATGCGGCGGTCGCGACGTTGAAGCATTGCACGCCGAGATCGGTCGATCTTTCTCCTGCAGGGACCTCGATGCCCGTCAGCACGCGGATCAATTGCTTTGCCCCGCCTCCGGGATAGATGGTGGGCACGGCGACGACTTCGATTTCATTTCCCTCGGCCGCTTCCTTCATGGCCGAGATGGCCCGGGGCTTGTTGTCCTCGATGCCGAGCACGACTTCCTCGGCCTGAAGCATATGGCGCATGATTTTCGCCCCTTCCACGATCTCGGTTGCGCGCTCCTGCATCAGCAGGTCGTCGCAGGTGATGTAGGGTTCGCATTCCGCGCCGTTGAGGACAAGCGTCCTGATTTTCTTGTTCGCTGCATTGAGCTTGATGAAGCTGGGGAAGACCGCGCCGCCCAGACCCACCACGCCGGCATCCCTCAGGCGGTTCCTGAGCGCATTCGGATCCATGTTCGGGTAATCGAGCGGCTGCAGCGCTATCCACTCCTCCCGGCCATCCGGTATCAACGTGATGCAAAGATCGTTGAGGCCGGAAGGATGGGGGACGGGTTCGAATCCGACCGAAAGGATTTTTCCCGAAGTCGGCGCATGAACCGCGCTGGAAACGTAACCTTCGGCCTTGCCGATCATCTGTCCCTTCAGCACGATTTCCCCAGCCTCGACGATCGCCTTTGCGCTGTTCCCGATATGCTGGTGAAGGGGGATGACAAGCTTCTCAGGAAGGGGAGGCTTTTGAATCGGTTGCCGGGACGAATCCGCCTTGTGCTGCGGCGGATGGACGCCGCCATTGAAGCGGTAAAGCTTTCTCATGCCGCATCCTGCAGATAGGCAGGCCGCTTCCATTTCCAGGTGGATATGTTCTCGGGGACGGCGACCATGCTGATGCAGTCGACAGGGCAGGGGGCAATGCAAAGCTCGCAGCCCGTGCATTCCTGCGAAATGATGGTATGCATCTGCTTGGGTGCGCCCAGGATCGCGTCCACAGGGCAGGCCTGCAGGCAAAGCGTGCAGCCGATGCAGGTCGATTCGTCGATGAAGGCGACTGATTTGGGTTTCGGCTCCCCATGCTTTGCATTCAAGGGCTTGAATTCGACGCCGAGAAGATCGGCAAGCTTGTGGATGTTGGCTTCCCCCCCGGGCGGGCATTGATTGATGTCCGCACGCCCATCGGCAATGGCTTCGGCATAAGGGCGGCAGCCGGGAAAGCCGCATTGCGCGCATTGGGTTTGCGGCAGGATCGCGTCGATTTTCTCGACCAGGGCATTGCCCTGCACGTGGAACCTGATCGAGGCGTAACCGAGGATGCCGCCGAGAAAAAGGGCGAGCCCGGACATGACGAGGATGGCTTCTAGCATGACAGGCTCACTTCACGAGTCCGGAAAAGCCCATGAAGGCCATGCTCATCAGTCCCGCCGTGACCATGGCGATGGACGATCCCCTGAAAGGGGCCGGGATGTCCGCCGCCTCAAGCCTTTCACGCATGGCGGCGAAAAGGATGAGGACCATCGAAAAGCCGATCGCATAACCCATGCCGAAAAACAGCGATTGCGTGAAATTGTGGTTCTGCTGGAGATTCAGGAGCGGCACGCCCAGCACTGCGCAATTGGTCGTGATGAGGGGAAGATAGATGCCCAGCACCTGGTACAGGACGGGGCTGACCTTTTTCACCACCATTTCCGTGAACTGGACGATCCCTGCGATCACGACGATGAAGGATATCGTTGTCAGGTAGGAGAGATCGGGGCCGAGCAGGTATTGGGAGATCAGGTAGCTGCTGCCGCTGCCCAATGTGAGCACGAAGGTCGTGGCCACGCCCATGCCGATCGCGGCCTCGAGCTTCTTCGAGACGCCCATGAAGGGGCAGAGGCCCAGGATCTTGACGAGAACGATATTGTTCACGAATACCGTGCCGACCAGTATGAGGAGATAACTTTCCATTTCACCTTAAAATGAATGCAAAACCGCGTGATTCCCGGCAGATTATCCCTTTTTAGCCTGACCCGATCAACCACAATGGGGCGATATGAATATGAATTTTGGTTATATCCGGCCGAGCGCTTCGGCCACTGCCGGATGGACGATCTTTCCCTCCCTGATTTGCAGTCCGCCTTCGAGCCCCTTATCGGCTTGGAGTGCGTTATCCAGGCCCAGGTTCGCGATTTTCAGAATATAGGGCAGCGTGGCCTGGGTGAGCGAAAGCGTGGCGGTCTTGGATGCCAGGGCGGGCATGTTGGTCACGCAATAATGCACCACCCCTTCCTCCACGTAGAACGGATCGGAATGGGTGGTGGGACGAGAGGTTTCGGAACTTCCCCCCTGGTCTATCGAAACGTCGACAATGACTGAACCCCGCTTCATGCCTTTCACCATTTCCCTTGAAATCATTTTCGGGGCATGCCGCCCCGGAATCAGGGCGGCGCAAATGACGATGTCCACCTCGGGCAACATCGCTTCGATCGAATCCTTGCCGGAATAGCAGGTCTTGATGCCGGACTGTTCAAGGGGGGAGAGCGCATCGCCTTTGACGTCGAAGACGATCACGTCTCCGCCCATGGCATGGGCCAGCCTCGCCGCGTTGGCCCCCACCGTTCCGGCGCCGACGACCATGACCCGGGCGGGCGGCACCCCGTAAGCGCCGGAAAGCAGGACCCCGTTGCCGCCCTTGGGCATGGTGAGGCCTATGGCCCCTTCCTGGATGGCGAGCCTGCCTGCGATCTGCGACATGGGGGAGAGCAGAGGCAATTTGCCCCCCTTGTCGGTCACGGTTTCGTATCCGACGGCAATGACACCGCCTTTTGCAAGTTCATGGGCGAGGGCGGGGGTCGATGCGAGATGCAGATAGCCGAAAAGGACGGTACCGGGTTCGAGCATTTCGCATTCGCTCGACTGGGGCTCCTTGACCTTCAGCACGAGTTCCTGCGCAAAGGCGGCTTCCGCATCCACCAGGACCGCGCCCGATTCTTCGTAGGCGGAATCGGGCAAGCCGATCGCGCTTCCGGCCTGCCTTTCCACGAAAACTTCATGGCCGGCATCAGTCAGTTCCCTTGCACCATGGGGCGTGAGGCTCACCCTGAATTCGTGATCCTTGATTTCCTTCGGTACGCCGATTTTCATGGTTCACCTTTCATTGCATTGACGATTTCGCCGACAAGGTCGGGTCCACTGTAGATGAGCCCGGAATAGATCTGGATCAGGGCGGCGCCAGCATCCAGCTTTTCCAGGGCGTCATTTGCATTCATGATGCCGCCCACGCCTATGACGGGGATTTTCCCCCCGAGGTTCTCATGGAGCCTTCTGATCACCCTGGTGGAAGCCTGCCCGAGCGGTTCGCCGCTCAATCCGCCCGCCTCTTCGGCATGAC
>JAJZVB010000029.1 GCA_021845885.1 Pseudomonadota bacterium | reverse complement strand
CCCACGCCGCCGCTTGCGATCAGGGGGATGTCGAGCGCATCGGAAACCGAGCGGGTGAGTTCGAGGTCGAATCCGTTTTTCGTTCCGTCCCTGTCCATGCTGGTGAGCAATATCTCGCCCGCCCCCATTTCCTGCATCCTCACCGCCCATTCTATCGCATCCAGGCCGGTCTGCCTTCTTCCTCCATGGGTGAAGACTTCCCATTTCCCCTCGGCGGTATTCTTCGCGTCGATCGCCACGACGATGCATTGCGAGCCGAATCGGCTTGAAGCCTCGGCGACGAGCTCCGGGCTGGATACGGCGGAAGTGTTCATGCTCACCTTGTCCGCGCCGGCATTGAGCAGATTTCGGACGTCGGAAACGGACCTCACGCCTCCGCCCACGGTGAGCGGAATGAAAACCCCTGACGCGACGTCCTCGATGATCCTGAAAATGAGGCCGCGCCCGTCGGAGCTTGCCGTGATGTCGAGGAAGGTGAGTTCGTCAGCGCCCTGTTCGTCGTAGCGCCTGGCGATCTCCACGGGGTCGCCCGCGTCCCTCAAGCCCACGAAATTGACGCCCTTGACGACGCGTCCATCGGTCACGTCGAGGCAGGGAATGATTCTTTTGGCGAGTCCCATTTCACTCCGGGAGTTTCGGGGAAAGGGAATCGGCAAGCCGCTGCGCTTCTTTGAAGTCGAGGGTTCCCTCGTAGATGGCGCGCCCCGTGATCGCCCCCATGATGCCTTCGGCTTCCAGTTCGCAAAGCGCCCTGACATCGTCCAGATTGGTGACCCCGCCGCTCGCGATCACCGGAACGGTGAGTTCGCGGGCCAGATTGAGGGTGGCTTCGATGTTGATTCCGGAAAGCATGCCGTCCCGGCCTATGTCCGTGTAGATGACCGCCTCGACCCCGTAGTCCTGGAAGCGCTTGGCGAGATCGACGACGTCGTGCCCGGTCACCTTGGACCATCCGTTGACGGCGACCTTGCCTTCCTTGGCGTCCAATCCCACCATGATGTGCCCGGGGAAGGCATTGCAGGCGTCATGCAGGAAACCGGGCGTCTTGACCGCGGCCGTGCCTATGATGATGTAAGTGACCCCGTCATCGAGATAGCGCTCTATGGTTTCGAGATCCCTGATCCCGCCGCCGAGCTGGACGGGGATTTCATCGCTCACGGCCTCGATCACGGAACGGATCGCCTCCTCGTTCTTGGGCTTTCCGGCGAATGCGCCGTTCAGGTCGACCAGATGCAGGCGTCTCGCGCCCTGTTCGATCCAGTGCCGGGCGGTGGTGGCGGGGTCGTCGGAAAAGACCGTCGCGACTTCCATGAGTCCCTGTTTGAGGCGAACGCATTCGCCGTCCTTCAAATCGATAGCAGGAATGATCAGCATATCCTGTCTTTCTCCAATCTAAAATTCGCCATTCCAGCAAACAAAATTCCGAAGCAGGGCGAGCCCCGCATTCTGGCTTTTCTCCGGGTGAAATTGTACGGCAAAAATATTGCCCTTCGCCACGGCGGAGGCGAAGCGGAAGGGATAGAAGCTGTAGGCCGCAACGATCTCTTCCTCCTCGGGTTCGACGTAATAGCTGTGCACGAAATAGAAGCGGCTTTTGCCTATGCCTTCCCAAAGGGGATGGACAATGCAAGGCTCGACTTCGTTCCAGCCTATATGGGGCACTTTCAGCCTTTCTCCGGAAGCGTCGTGCATTTTCTCGGGGGGAAAGCGCTTCACCCTGCCTTTCAGTATGCCGAGGCCCGAAACATTGCCTTCCTCGCTGAAATCGAAAAGCATCTGCAGCCCGATGCAGATGCCAAGGAAGGGTTTTTCCTTCGCAGCTTGAATGACGGCATTTCTCAATCCCCTGGAATCGAGCTCCCGCATGCAGTCCGGCATCGCCCCCTGTCCAGGAAAGACGACACGGTTGGCCGAAAGAATGGTTTCTGGATCGGCTGTGACGACGACTTCCGAATTCCCCGAGACATGCTCTATCGCCTTGGCGACGGAGCGCAGATTCCCCATGCCGTAATCGACGACAGCGATCATCACAGCGAGCCTTTTGTGGAAGGCGTGGCGCCTTCGATGCGCGGATCGATCTGGGCGGCCATCCTCAGCGCCCTGCCGAAAGCCTTGAAAATGGTTTCGCACTGGTGGTGCGCATTCTTTCCCTTCAGGTTGTCGATGTGCAACGTGATTGCCGCATGGTTGACGAAACCCTGGAAGAATTCGCGAACCAGCTCGAGGTCGAATTCGCCCACCGCATCCCTGGTGAAATCGACCTCCATGGCAAGCCCCGGCCTGCCCGAGAGATCGATCACGACGCGCGACAGCGCTTCGTCCAGGGGAACATAGGCATGCCCGTAGCGGAAGACGCCCTTCTTCTCGCCGAGTGCCCTGGAAAAAGCCTGCCCCAGGGTGATGCCGATGTCCTCCACGGTGTGATGGCCGTCGATGTGCAGGTCCCCCTTCGCCCCGATTTCGAGGTCGATCAGGCCGTGCTTCGCGATCTGGTCGAGCATGTGGTCGAAAAAGCCTATCCCCGTCGAGATCGAGGATTGACCGATCCCGTCGAGATTGATCCTGACTGAGATATCGGTCTCGAGCGTGCGCCTTTTGACTTCGGCTTTTCTCATCTGTTTTCCTTTTCGAATCTGAAGGCGGCGGACCTCGCATGCGCCTGCAATCCTTCGCCTAGCGCGAGGACTTGCGCGATTCTCCCGAGCTTTTCGGCGCCTTTTTCAGAGACCGAGATCAGGCTGCTGCGCTTCTGGAAATCGTATACGCCCAGGGGCGAGGAAAAACGCGCCGTGCGGGAAGTAGGAAGCACATGGTTGGGTCCTGCGCAATAGTCGCCGAGCGATTCCGAAGTGTAGCGCCCCATGAATATCGCCCCGGCATGCCTGATTTTCGCGAGAAGCGCTTCCGGATCCTCGACGGAGAGCTCGAGATGCTCGGGCGCGATATCGTTTGCGATTTCGCAGGCTTCAATGAGGTCCCTCACCCTGATGAGCGCCCCCCGGTTCTTCAGGGATTGCGAGATCACGTCCCTTCTCGGCATTCCAGGCAAGAGCCGTTCCATGCTTTTTTCGACCTTGTCCAGGTAATCCATTTCGGGGCAGAGCAGAATGGCCTGGGCGATTTCGTCGTGTTCGGCCTGCGAGAAAAGATCCATGGCGATCCAGTCGGGATCCGTTTTCCCGTCGCATATCACCAGTATTTCGGAGGGCCCTGCGATCATGTCGATGCCGACTTGGCCGAAAACCCTGCGCTTGGCTTCGGCGACATAGGCGTTGCCCGGGCCGACGATCTTGTCGACTTTCGGCACCGTCCCGGTGCCGAAGGCGAGCGCGCCGACCGCCTGGGCGCCGCCCACGCAGAACACCCTGTCGACTTCGCACAGATGGGCTGCGGCGAGCACGAGTTCGTTCTTTTCCCCG
Organism: Pseudomonadota bacterium; assembly: GCA_021845885.1. Classification (GTDB taxonomy): domain Bacteria; phylum Pseudomonadota; class Gammaproteobacteria; order Burkholderiales; family JABEVD01; genus JABEVD01. Next base: position 18,169 of record JAJZVB010000029.1, on the reverse strand, counting down.
CCCGGGGTGGGGACCACCATGACGAGTTCGGCAACCCCTGCAACCTTGGCCGGAATCGCATTCATCAGCACGGAAGAAGGGTAGGCCGCCTTTCCGCCCGGAACGTAAAGCCCCACCCTGTCGAGCGGGGTAATCTTCTGCCCGAGCATGGTCCCGTCTTCCTCGACATGGCGCCAGGAAGACTGGATCTGCTTCTCGTGATAGCTTCTGATTCTTGCCGCAGCCTTCATGAGCGATTCCCGCTGTTCTTCAGGCAATCGGTTCAGCGCTTCCTCGAGCCTCGATCTGGGCAGGTCGAGCTCCTTCATGGATCCGGCATTCAGCCTGTCATAGCGGTTCGTGTATTCGAGCAGCGCCGCATCCCCCCTTTTCCTGACATCTTGCAGGATGGAAGAGACGGTTTCCTCTATGGCGGGATCGCGCGCATCCTCGTAGGCGAGAAGCGATTCGAGGCCGGCATCGAATCCGGGATCCTGGGTGTCTAGACGGGAAATGATGGACATGATCCGATTTTACACGAAATTCAGGGATTGACGGCTTTCGAAAAGGTTTCGAGCAAAGGCTGGATCAATTCGCGCTTCAGCTTCAATGCGGCCTGGTTGATGACGAGGCGGGAGCTGATCGGCATGATTTCCTCGACGGCAATGAGATTGTTCGCCTTCAAAGTGTTTCCGCTGCTCACGAGATCGACGATCGCATCCGACAATCCGACGAGCGGGGCAAGCTCCATCGAGCCGTAAAGCTTGATGAGGTCCACATGCACCCCTTTCGAGGCGAAATGCTCCCTGGCCGTCCTGATGTATTTCGTCGCGACGCGAAGTCTCGCCCCGCTTCTCACGGCATTGTCGTAGTCGAAGCCCTTGCGCACGGCGACCATCATCCTGCATTTCGCGATTTTCAGATCGAGCGGCTGGTAAAGCCCGGTTCCGCCATGCTCGATCAGGACGTCGCGCCCGGCTATGCCGAGGTCGGCTGCGCCGTACTGGACATAGGTCGGCACGTCGGACGCCCTGACGATGATGATCCTGACGTTCTCCCTATTCGTGGGCAGGATCAGCTTCCTTGAAGTTTCGGGGTTATCGAGGCAGGAAATTCCGGCAGCCTCGAGAAGCGGCGTGGTTTCCTCGAAAATCCTTCCCTTGGAAAGAGCCAGCGTGATCAATCGATTCTCCTGATTCTTGCGCGAAGCTGGGAGAGCTTTTCCTCGATGCATTCGTATCCCCTGTCGATGTGGTAGATACGCTCTATCGTCGTCTCGCCTTTCGCGACGAGCCCTGCGATCACGAGGCTGGCGGAAGCGCGAAGGTCTGTCGCCATGACGCTCGCGCCGCCCAGATTTTCCTTTCCCCTCACCACGGCGGCATTGCCTTCCACTTCGATGCTCGCGCCCATCCTGCAAAGCTCCTGGACATGCATGAAGCGGTTCTCGAATATGGTTTCCGTGATCAACGCGCTTCCCTGTGCTATGCTGTTGAGCACCATGAACTGCGCCTGCATGTCCGTCGGGAAGGCCGGATAGGGGGCCGTCCTGATGTTCACGGATTTCGGCCTTTGCCTCATTTCGAGGCTGATCGAATCTTCGTCGGTTGAAATGTCCGCGCCTGCCTCGACGAGCTTGTCGAGAACCGCGTCGAGGATGTTCGCACGGGTCCCCTGCAGCTTGATTTTGCCCAGGCTGGCCGCGCCCGCGACGAGAAAGGTGCCCGATTCTATCCTGTCGGGCATGACCCTGTAATTTGTCCCGCGAAGCTCGCCCACTCCTTCTATTTCAAGGGTGTCTGTCCCCGCCCCGGAGATTTTCGCGCCCATTCCGATCAGGCAGTTGGCCAGATCGACGACCTCGGGTTCCCTTGCCGCATTCTCTATCACCGTCACGCCCTTGGCCAGGCATGCGGCCATCATCAGATTCTCCGTTCCGGTGACGGAGACGAGATCCATGAATATCCTCGCCCCCTTGAGCCTGGAAGCCTTCGCCTGGATATAGCCGTTCTCGACCGCGATTTCAGCGCCCATCGCCTGGAGCCCCTTAATGTGGAGGTCGACAGGTCTGAGCCCTATCGCGCATCCGCCGGGGAGCGATACGGAAGCCTGCCCGGTCCTTGCGAGAAGGGGGCCGAGCACGAGTATGGAGGCGCGCATCGTCTTGACGAGCTCGTAGGGCGCGACAGGATGATGGATTGTTTTTCCGGAGAGCCTGACGCTGAAAGGGGACTCGAGCGTGATTTCCACGCCCATCTGGGCGAGCAGATTGACCATCGTCGTCACGTCCCTCAAATGGGGGACATTTTCAACGACGAGCGGTTCGGAACTCAGGAGCGTCGCGCAGAGGATGGGGAGCGCCGCGTTCTTCGCGCCTGAAATCCTGATTTCCCCGTTCAGGGGAATGCCCCCTTCTATGACCAGTTTCTGCATTACGGAAGTTTAGCCCATTGTTCGGGTGTGTAGGTTTTCATGGAAAGCGCGTGGATTTCCTCCCTCATCCTGTCGCCCAGTGCCTTGTAGACGAGCTGGTGGCGCTGGATGGGGCTTTTTCCCTCGAAATCGCGGCTGACGATGATCGCCTCGAAATGCTGACCGTCGCCTTCGACCTGCAGGGCTTCGCAGGGCAGTCCCTGCTCGATGTAATCCTTGATCTGTTCCGGTGTGACCATAGTGTCCTCTTCAGTTGCGCAGTTTGTAACCCGATTTTAACAGCCAGAGGGTGAACAAGGATACTGCCGCGAGGCAGAGGGAGACGACAAAAAGGCTGAAATAGGGCGAGACGTCGGAAGTGCCGAAGAAACCATAGCGGAATCCGTCTATCAGGTAAAAAAAGGGATTCAGGTGGGAAACCGCCTGCCAGAAAGGGGGGAGGGAATGGATGGAATAGAAGACGCCTGAAAGGAAGGTGAGCGGAAGGATGATGAAATTCTGGAAGCTTGCCAGCTGATCGAATTTCTCCGCCCATATGCCTGCCACGATGCCGGTCGCGCCGAGTATGAAGCTGCCGAGAAGCGAGAAGAGCAATGCCCACAGCGGAAATTTCAACGGAATATCGACGGCCCATAACGTGATGGCGAATACCCCGCACCCGACGATGATGCCCCTGACGCTCGAGGCGAGCACATAGGCGAGGAAAATCTCGGGATAGGAAACAGGCGAGAGCAGAAGAAAAATGATGTTCCCGGTGATCTTGGACTGGATCAGGCTGGAGGAGCTGTTGGCGAAGGCGTTCTGCAGCAGCGCCATCATGGCGAGCCCGGGAATCAGAAAGGAAACGTAGGGGACGCCCGGAAAGGCTTCGACATGCCTGCCCAGCACATGGGAAAAGATCAGCAGATAGAGCATCGTGCTCAATAGCGGCGCGAGAACGGTCTGGAACCCCACTTTCCAGAAGCGCATCACTTCCTTGTGGAACAGCGTCGAAAATCCCTTCATTGTCGGCTCATGATTTCGACGAAGACCTCCTCGAGGTCGGCATGGGGAAGCACCATGTCCGTCACGGCGACCCCCGATTGCCTCAGGATTTCGAGCATGGGCTCGAGATCGGAAAATTCGTCAAGCTTCAGCACATGATAGCCCGATTCGCGGTGAAGCAGGAAAGGATGGAGCTTCTGCGGCAATGCGTCGGGCACAAGCTGGAACTTGACCCGCCTTGCCGAGCCCTTCAGCAGATTCCTCGTTGTGTCGAGCGCCACGATCTTCCCGGCCTTCAGCATGGCGATCCTGCTGCAAAGGGATTCGGCCTCATCGAGATAATGCGTGGTGAGCACGATGGTATGCCCCGATTGGTTGAGGGATCTGACGAATTCCCATAGCGCCTGCCGCAGCTCCACGTCGACCCCCGCAGTGGGTTCGTCGAGTATGATGACGGGCGGCTTGTGGACGAGCGCCTGCGCGACCAGGACGCGGCGCTTCATTCCGCCCGAAAGCGCCCTCATGTTGGTGTTTGCCTTGGAAGAGAGGTCCAGATGTTCCAGGATCTCTTCTATCCAGGCCGCGTTGTCGGTGATGCCGAAATAGCCGGACTGGACTTCGAGGACTTCACTGACCGTGAAAAAGGGATCGAAAACCAGCTCCTGGGGCACGACCCCTACGGCACGCCTCGCCTGCCTGTATTCCCTCGAGACGTCGTAGCCCATGATGGAAAGCCGCCCGCTGTCGGGACGGGTGAGGCCGGACAAAAGGTTGATGAGCGTGGTTTTCCCTGCGCCGTTGGGCCCGAGCAGGGCGAAGAATTCGCCCTGCCCGATTTCGAGATCGACACAGTCCACTGCATGGATGTGGCCAAATCGCTTGCAGGCCTGGCGGATTTCGATTGCAGGGTTCATTCCTTGACGCCTGACTCCCCTGCCAAAAAGATGCCGCTCAGCCCGTAGAGCCTGACCAGGCTTTGCAGGTCCGGGCTCATGTTGTGGAAGGAAAGGTTCCTGTTGCGTTTTTTCGCCGCCCTGAGCCATTCCAGCATCATGCTGACCGCGGAAGAGTCCGCGCTTTCCAGTTTCGAAAGGTCGATTTCCGACGCGCCGCTTTCGATCTCGGAGAGTCCTTTGGCAATGACCTTCGTGACATTGCCGAAATTGACGCTGCCCTTTATGGCAATCCGGCTTCCCTGGCGATCGATCATGGCTTCGCTTCGAGCTTCTTGTTCTTGTCGGCGAGCATCTTGATGAGTCCGTCTATGCCGGAATTGCTGATTTCGGTCTGGAAAGTGCTGCGGTAGTTCGTGACGAGGCTCACGCCTTCCACCGCGACATCGAAGATCATCCAGCCCTGGCCGGTTTTTTCCATCCTGTAATCGATGGAAATCGGCTCCTTCCCGGTCTGGATGATGCGGGAGTGCACCATGACCTGGTTCGAGGCGGGGGGGGCTGAGAGCGGGAGCACTTCTATGGGCTGGTTATCATAGGATTCCAGGGCGTTCGAATAGGTGTTCATCAGCAGGGTATGGAATTCGTCGGTCAGGCTTTTCTGCTGTTCCGGCGTGGCATCTCGCCATTCCCTGCCCACCGCGAGCTTGGTCATCCTGACGAAATCGAAATGGGGCATGATCTTGGCATCGACTGCCGCAGCCAGGGCCTTCTTATCCGAATGCTTGGATTTTTCCTGCTTGATGATGGTGGCGACTTCCTGGGCCAGATCCTTGATCAATGCGTCCGGTGCGGCTTCGGCCCATGCCAGAGCCGGGATGAAGAGCAGCAATGTCAAAATTTTTCTCATAGTTGCCTCTCTACTTGTGGTTGCCTGAACCTGCCTTGTTGAAAATGAACTGACCGATCAGCTTCTCGAGAACGATGGCCGACTGGGTGAGCGTGATGGTATCGCCGGCTTTGAGCATTTCCTCGTCGGCGCCCATGTCGAGACCGATGTACTGCTCGCCGAGCAGCCCCGAGGTCAGGATCGAAGCCGTGGTGTCCTTGGAGAACTGGTACTGCTTGTCGATTTTGAGCGTGACCTTGGCCTTGTACTGTTTGGGATCGAAGGCGATCTTTGCCACCCTTCCCACCACCACGCCTGCGCTTTTGATGGGCGCGCGCGGCTTCAATCCACCGATGTTGTCGAAATAAGCATAGACCTCATAGGTATTGGAACCGTTGAAGCTGAAGTTGCCCACCTTGAGCGCGAGCACGAGTATCGCGGCAATGCCTGCGGCGATGAATATGCCGACCCACAAGTCCAGTGTTGTTCTTTCCATTGAATCAAGCTCCCCGAAACATGAATGAGGTCAAAATGAAATCCAGTATCAAAATGACCAGCGAAGAAATCACGACGGTGCGCGTTGTCGCGCCTGAAACGCCTTCAGCCGTCGGCGGCGAATCGTAGCCCTCGAAAACGGCGATGAGGGTCACGGCAATGCCGAAAACGAAGCTCTTGATCACGCCGTTCATGATGTCGTCCCTGAAGTCGACGCCGGCCTGCATCTGCGACCAGAATGAACCTTCGTCCAGCCCGATCAGCACGACGCCGATCAGGTAGCCGCCGTAAATGCCCATCGCATTGAATATCGCAGTGAGAAGGGGGAGCGAGGCCACGCCGGACCAGAATCGCGGTGCCACCACCCGTGCAACCGGATCCACAGCCATCATTTCCATCGCCGAGAGCTGCTCGGTCGCCTTCATCAGCCCGATTTCGGCGGTGATCGCGGAACCCGCCCGGCTCGCGAAAAGGAGCGCGGAAACCACAGGCCCGAGTTCTCGCACCAGGGCGAGCGCCACCATCACGCCCAGGGAAGACGATGCGCCGTAGCGCTGCAGCGTTTCGTATCCCTGAAGCCCGAGCACCATGCCGACGAAAAGGCCTGAAACGATGATGATGATGAGCGATCTCACGCCGGTGAAATAGACCTCCCTGACGACGAGGTGCGGGCGGCGCAGGCTCGTTCCCGAGCTCTTCAGCGTCAGGAAGAAGAATTTCCCCGCATAACCCAGGCGCCACACGGCATTGATCGTCGTATGGCCCAGGCTTCTCAGCAGGATGATTGTCCGGTCAAGCATCGAAGGGCCCCAGCTGCAAGTCTTCGGCATAGCCCTGCGCGGGATAATGGAAAGGCACGGGGCCGTCGATTTCCCCGTGGATGAACTGATGCACGAAAGGCTTTTCGGAAGCCCTGATCTCGTCGGGCGTGCCGTGCGCGACGATGACGCCTTCCGAGACGAAATAGACATAATCGACGATCTGGAGCGACTCCTGGACATCGTGCGTGACCACGATGGAAGTGGCGCCCAAGGCGTCGGAGAGCCTCCTGATCAGGTTGCCGATCACGCCCAGCGATATCGGATCGAGTCCCGTGAAAGGCTCGTCGTACATGATGAGCATGGGATCCAGCGCGATCGTCCTGGCCAGTGCGACTCGCCTTGCCATGCCGCCCGAGAGCTCGTTCGGCATAAAGTCGCGTGCGCCCCTGAGCCCCACGGCATCGAGCTTCATCAGCACGAGATCCCTGATGACGGATTCGGACAGATCGGTATGCTCGCGCATCTGGAAAGCGACATTGTCGTAAACGGAAAGGTCGGTGAACAGGGCGCCAAACTGGAAAAGCATGCCCATCTTCCGCCTCGTCTCGTAAAGCCCGGATCGCGTCAGCTCGTGAATGATTTTCCCGTCGAATTTCACATAGCCCTGGCTGGGCCTGATTTGCCCGCCGATCAGCCTGAGCAGCGTTGTTTTTCCGCAGCCGCTCCCGCCCATGATCGCCACGACCTGGCCTTTGGGGATGGCCATGTTGATGCCCCTGAGCACGGGGCGCTTGTCGTATGAGAAATTCAGGTCCCTGATTTCCAAAAAGTTTTCTGACGGCACAGTTCTTTTTCCAGACTGGAGGTGCACATTTTAAACCAGCTTACCCGTCAAGGACAGTGCTTGTCGGCTGCTATATTGAAACAAATTGTAAGGAGGCAGTCTTGGAGACAGCGCTGAAATTCGAAAAGGCGGGGAAAAGATTCGGCAATTCGCCCGTTTTTTGCAACCTGGATTTGAGGGTCGATCGCGGCTGTTTCTTCGGCCTTGCCGGGGTGAACGGGGCAGGGAAGACCTCCCTCATCAAGTGCATGCTCGACTTCTGCAGGCTCGACTCTGGAAGCGTCGAGATTTTCGGTGTGCCTCATACGGAACGCAAATCGAGGGCGAGGCTCGCCTATCTGCCCGAGCGGTTCAGTCCGCCGCATTATTTGAGGGGCAAGGATTTCATCGATTTTTCCCTCAAGCTTTACGGCGTCAAGCCCGAATCCGGAGCGATCCTGAAGATGCTCGAAGACCTCGATCTCGATCGGGATGCGCTGTCGAGGCCGGTCAAGGCCTTTTCCAAGGGGATGACGCAAAAGCTCGGCCTTGCAGCCTGTCTGTTGGCGGACAAGGATCTTTTCGTCCTTGACGAGCCGATGAGCGGACTGGACTCCAAGGCAAGGGCCCTGGTGAAGCAGAAGCTCGTCGGCTTGAAGGAAAAGGGAAAGACGCTTTTCTTCACTTCGCATTCGTTGAACGACATGGAGGCGCTTTGCGACGACATGGTCGTGCTGCATGAGGGGGAATTGAAATTTTCAGGCAGCCCCGATGCTTTCAAAAGGCTTGCCCCGGAAAACGACATCGAAGCGGCATTCCTCAAAACCATAGGCGTTCGATGATGTATCTGAGACATTTCGGACTTTCCATTCCGCCATTTCCCATCACGCCTTCGACGGGGTTCTTTTTTTCCGGGGCCGGACGGAGAGACCTGCTTGAAGCCCTGGTTTACGCTGCAACCCATGGCGACGGCATCATCAAGGTGACAAGCGAAGTGGGAAGCGGCAAGACGATGCTGTGCAGGATGCTGATGAACCATCTTCCCCCGAACGTCGAAACGGTCTATCTGCCCAATCCGGCGATTTCCAGGGAAGAGGTCGTCTACGCGCTTGCAGACGAACTGGGCCTCGATTGCGGACAAATGCGGCCCTCTTCGGCGTTGAGGCGGGTTCAGCGCACTCTTGTCGAAAAATATGCGCAGGGAAGGCGCGTTCTCGTCCTGATCGACGAAGCCCATGCGATGCCCTGCGAATCCCTCGAAGAGCTGAGGCTGCTCTACAACCTCGAGTCGGACAAAGGCAAGCTGTTGCACATCATCCTCTTCGGGCAGACCGAACTGGACGACAAGCTGGCCCTTCCGAGGATGAGGCAGCTGAAGGACAGGATAGCCCATCATTTTTCGATCCATCCCTTGTCCATGGAAGAGACCAGGGAATATCTCGAATTCAGGATGGATGCTGCCGGGTTTCAGGGAAGACAGGCTTTTGCAAGGGGGGCTGCTCGCGCCATATACCTCGAATCCAGAGGGCTCATGAGAAGGATCAACATCCTCGCGGACAGGGCGCTGCTCGCGGCCTACGTCAAGGGATCGAAAAAAGTCTCTGCCGGACATGCCAGAGCGGCTGTTGGGGAAGAAGGAAGGAAAACGGCATCGGCCTGGATTTTCCTGATTTTCATGCTGCTTTTTTCATGGCCTGGAAAATTGGGCATGCCGCAAATGCCCCAGGATATCCTGGGCGAAAGGCTGAAGGCTTCTATTCAGGTTCTCGCCCTGCATGAATCCTACACGCTGCGCCTTTTCGAAGTCGGGAAAGACAGGCGGGACTGGCTTTGCCGCTTCCTGAGGGACAATGCCATGGATCTGCATTCGATCTACGTCTATCCCTTGAAATCCGGCTATCTCGTGGTTTACGGCGCCTATCCTTCGAGGCTTGAAGCAAAAAAGGCGCTGAAAAAACTGCCTGATTCCTACAGGAAAACCTACCGCCCGGAAGTCGAGCCTTTTCCATTCATTGCAAATTCGTGAGTCGATGCTACCTTGAGCTTAGGAACTAACAATAAATGATGAAACATGTTCAGAGCTATCACACTGCTCATCGCTGCCGCTCTCGCCGGATGCACGACCCAGCCGGTCAGGCCTTCGCCTCAGCACATGATGGAAAGGGCGGAGAAGCCGGGGTCCATTCCCCAGCCTGTCAGGGAGAGCGCCGTTCTTCCCCCGCCCAGACCTGCGGCGAAAATGGCCGTCTACAGCGTATCCGTCTACAACGTTCCGGTCCAGGAACTGCTTTATGCCCTGGCGCGCGATACCAACATCAACATCGATATCCATCCCGGCATAAACGGGGTCGTGACCATCAATGCAATCGACCAGACCCTCCCGCAGATACTTGACCGCATTGCCGATCAGGTCGACATGCGCTACGAAAAGAAAGGGCCGGCCATCGTCGTCATGCCCGATACCCCCTATCTGCTCAACTACAAGGTCGATTACATCGACATGAACCGCGATACGAACGGTTCGGTGGCGATCATCACCCAGGTTGCAACGCCGGGATCGGGCGTTACGGTGAGCGGCGGGGCGGCTGCCACGACAACGGGCATCAACAATTCGACGACCGCGGTGGCCAATATCGCAAAAAACCGGTTCTGGGAGACGCTGGTCGAGAACATCAAGGACATACTCCACGAGACGGACAAGATATTGCCGGCGGGCTCTTCCGAAACCATCGTTCAGCAGGCCGGAATCCAGACCACGACAGGCACCGGAGCCGCCCCCCCGAAATCCTCGGGGAAAGGCGCTCAGGCTTCCCTTGCAACCAGCCCCAATCCCGCCACATTGCAGAATACCGGCACGACGGTCATCAAGCGGACCACGTTCAGGGAAGCTTCTTCGGTGATCGCCAATCCTGAGACGGGCATCATCAGCATCCGCGCGACTTCTCGCCAGCACAGGAAAATCCAGGAATTCCTGGATCAGGTCATGCAAAGCGCGAAAAGGCAGGTATTGATCGAGGCGACCGTGGTGGAAGTCCAGCTGAGCGACCAGTACCAGCAGGGCATCAACTGGGCTGCGCTTGCCGCAGGCGGAAAGGGATGGAGCTTCATCCAGGCGCCGGTCGGGGCGATTCCTTCCGCGGTCAACCAGGGGCTTTTCGTATTGAATTACACGGATCCGACTTCGAGCGTGGGCAATCTTTCAGCGACGATATCGCTTCTCGAATCCTTCGGCACAGTGAAGGTCCTTTCCAGCCCTCAGCTTGCCGTGCTCAACAACCAGACTGCGCTGCTCAAGGTGGTCAACAACATAGTTTATTTCACGATCCAGGCCAATATCAGCCAGAACCAGATCACCTCGCTCACCACCTATACCACGACAGTCAATTCCGTCCCGGTCGGATTCGTGATGAACGTGACGCCCGAAATCAGCAGCAGCGGCACGGTCATCATCAATCTGAGGCCGACCGTTTCGAGAATACTCGGTTACGTTTCCGACCCCAATCCTTCATTGCCGGCCAATGTCAAGAACCTGATTCCCGAGATCCAGACCCGGGAAATGGAGTCGGTGATCAGGGTGAACAGCGGGCAGATCGCGGTCATGGGCGGACTGATGCAGGACTCGATCAACAACTTCGACGACACCGTGCCGGGGCTCTCAAGTCTGAGCTGGATAGGGAATTTCTTCTCGCACAGGAACGATACCACGGCCAAGACAGAACTCGTCATATTCCTCCGCCCGATCATCATCAGGGATCCGAGTCTCGAAGGGGATTTCGCGAAATACGGGAATACGCTTCCCGACAGCCATTTTTTCGATAGCGGAACCCGGCCATGAGCATCTTGATGGATGCGATCAAAAAAGCGGAAGAGGAAGGGAATGAGGCTATCACCCTCGAGCCGGGTCCTGCGCCGCGCGTCGAACCCGTGGACGAGAAACTGGCTGCGGAGAAGCTTTTTGCGGTGAAGTCGTCAGGGGGAGGCCGCTACAAGTTCTGGATCCTGATCGTGATGGCCGTCCTCATGCTGGCAGGCGGCGCGCTCTATTACTGGTACCCCGGCGCGCCGAAACCTGCGATGCCCGAGCCGCCTCCAACTGCGGTGGCGCCGCCCCCGCCCTTGCCGCAGCCCGCCCCCGAAAAGGCGCCCGGCGCAGCCGCCCTGCCCAAGTCGCCCGAACCCTCTTCGGCACCCCAGCCTGCAGAGGCGCAGCCGGTCAATACCGTCAGGATCAACAGGCATCCCTTGAAGGAAGCGGTCAATCCGCTTTCCGTTAAGGGCTATCAGGCGATGATGGCGAGAAATCTTGAAGAGGCGAGAAAGGACTACGCCGGGCTGCTCTCCCGCGATCCCCAGAACAGGGAGGCGCTTTTGGGTCTTGCCGCAATCGCATTGAAGCGGGGCCGAAACGCACTTGCGGAGCGCTATTACGGAAGGGTTCTTGAGATTGATCCGGAAGACCCTGTCGCCACCGCGAATCTCGTCAACATGAGAAATCCTCCCGACGGGGAGAGCAGGCTGAAATCGCTGCTCAGGAATTCACCTGATTCGGGCGCGCTCTATTTCAGCCTCGGCAACCAGTATGCGAGCCAGAGCCAATGGCTTGATGCGCAGCAAGCCTATTTCAGCGCCTATACGAAGGAAACAGGCAATCCGGATTACGCCTTCAACCTGGCCGTGAGCCTTGACCACCTGAACCAGGCTGCCCTTGCTCTGAAATATTACAAGCTTGCCCTGGCGCTTTCAGGCAATGGATTTCCGGGATTCGATCCGAAAGCTGCGGAAAACAGGATAAAAGAGCTGGAGAAATGAGTTTGCAAAGGACAAAACTCCTCGGCCAGATGCTGATCGAAAAGGGGGTCATCAGCGAGGATCAACTGAGGATTGCGCTCCTTGAGCAGGCCAAGCATCCCATGAGAATCGGCAAGCTGATGGTCGGGCTTGGATTCCTGACCGAGGGGACGATCAGGGATGTGCTCTCGGAAAGCATGGGCCAGGAGACGGTCGATCTTTCCAGGGTGGTAGTCGATGCGGCAGCGATCCGGCTGATCCCGCAGGAAATCGCAAGGCGCCACCAGGTTCTTCCCCTTTCGCTCGACCGGAGAACGCTGTCCGTTGCGATTTCCAACCCGGAGAACATCATTGCGCTCGACCAGGTCAAGGCGCTGCTTGGCGACGAATACGAACTTCATCTGTTGCTCGCAGGAGAGTCGGAGATCATGCGCGCGATCGACCAGTATTACGGATTCGAGCTTTCCATCGAGGGTATCCTCCAGGAAATCGAGCCGGGGGAGATCGAATATCCCACGCTGCAGCTCGGCGTGACCGAGTTCAGCCAGCCTGTCGTTCGCCTCATCGATGCGCTGCTTTCGGACGCCGTGCAGCGCAGTGCTTCCGACCTCCATTTCGAGCCGGAACACAGCTTCCTGCGCATCAGGTGCAGGATAGACGGCGTGTTGCGCCAGTTGCGGAGTCTGCACAGATCGTACTGGTCGCCCATGGCGGTGAGGCTCAAGGTGATGAGCGGAATGAACATCGCCGAGAACCGCGCGCCGCAGGACGGGCATTTTTCCCTGAGGCTTTCCGGAAGGCAGATCGATTTCAGGGTTTCCGCAGAGCCGACGACCCATGGCGAGAATATCGTGCTTCGCATCCTGGACCGGCAGAAAGGGATCGTTCCGCTCGAGGAACTTGGGCTTGAAAATGAGGAGCTCGATCTGCTCCGGATGATGATCGAGAAGCCCGAGGGCATCATCCTCGTCACGGGGCCTACGGGAAGCGGAAAAACCACGACGCTTTATTCCATATTGAGCAAGATCAATACGGAAGCGGTCAATATCATGACGCTCGAGGATCCTGTCGAATATCCGATGCCGATGATCAGGCAGGCTTCCGTCAACGAAATGGTGAAACTGGATTTTGCAAGCGGAATCCGATCCATGCTGCGCCAGGATCCGGATGTCATCCTGGTCGGGGAAATCCGCGACCAGCCCACTGCAGTCATGGCTTTCAGGGCCGCCATGACCGGGCATCAGGTGTATACCACGCTGCACACCAATTCCGCGATCGGCGCCATTCCCAGGCTTATCGATCTCGGCATCCATCCCGAGATCCTGGCCGGAAACATCATCGGCATGATCGCGCAAAGGCTGGCGAGAAGGCTCTGCCGCCATTGCAGGAAACCCGTCGATCCGGGCGCGGAAGAAGAAAGGCTGCTCGGGGAAAAGGTCATGATTTATCAGGCAACCGGATGCGAAGCCTGCGATTTTCAGGGCTATTCAGGAAGATTCGCGATCATGGAGATCGTGAGGCTGGACGAGGACTTCGACGACCTGATCGCCCGCCGCGGGACGTTGCGCGAGCTGCGCAACCTCGCCCGAGAAAAGCAATACAGGACGCTTTCGCAGCATGCGATCCGCGCCGTGCGCTCAGGCATGACCTCGCTTGACGAAATCACCCGCGTGGTCGATCTGACCGGGAGATCGGCATGACGCTCTTCGCCTACAGGGCTGTCGACCAGTACGGTTTGGTGAGAAGGGGCGTGCTCGATGCATTGAGCGAATCGGACCTCGACGAGCGCCTGAAGCGCCTCGGCATGGAGCTCATTGCGGGCAGGCCTGCGCTGAAGAAAAAATTTTCTTTCGGAAACAGGGTTAGGCGCCGCGAACTGATCACCTTCTTCTTCAACCTGGAACTCCTGACAAGGGCAGGGGTGCCGCTTCTGGAAAGCCTGACGGACATCAGGGACACCCTGGATGACCCCTATTTCAGGGAAATCACCTCGGAAATGATCGAAAACATCGAGGGCGGCATGCACTTTTCCCAGGCGCTTTCGCTTTATCCGAGAATATTCGACAACGTGATGATCAGCCTGATCAGGGCGGGAGAAGAGAGCGCGAGACTGCCTGCGATCTTCAAGCACATCACCGATTCGCTCAAATGGCAGGATGAAATGGGCGCCCAAACCAAGCAGATACTGCTTTACCCGGCGTTTGTCGCAACGGTCGTCGTCGCCATCACATTTTTCCTGATGACTTATCTTGTGCCGCAATTGAGCACTTTCTTCAGGAATCTCGGGCAAACCCTGCCGCCCCAGACCAGGGCGCTGCTCGCGGTGTCGGAATTCTTCGTGCATTACAAGTATGTTCTTCTGCTCGCGCCCATCGGTTTTTTCCTCTTTTTCAAGTCCGCGGGAAGGTTGAGCGGCAAGGCGAGATACTGGATCGACAACATGAAAATCAGGGCATGGATTATCGGCCCCATCCTGCTCAAGATCATCCTGGCCAGATTCGCCAATACGTTTGCGATCATGTACGAATCCGGGGTCAGCATACTCGACTGCATCACGATTTCCGTCGGCATAGCCGGGAACGCCGTGATTTCGCAGAAGCTCGAAAACGCCAGGGCGGAAATCGAATCGGGCAAGACGCTGCTGCAAAGCTTCCAGGTATCGGGCGTCTTCCCGCCCCTTGTGCTCAGAATGATCAAGGTGGGGGAGGCGACGGGACAGCTCGACGAGGCGTTTTTCAACGTGAGCTATTTCTACGAGCGCGATACCAGGGAGGCCATCCGCAGGGTTCAGGTGATGATCGAACCGGTACTCACAGTCGTCTTGGGCGCCATGCTCGGGTGGATCATGCTGTCCGCGATCACGCCCATTTACGACATGCTGGGCAAAATCAGATGAAACGACTGATGCTTTTCATCGGGAACAAGCAATGCCTTGCCGTGAAATGGAAAAGGGGGCTGCCCGAATCCTGGGAAGCATACTCCAATTCCGATGAAGGGAGAAGCCAGTTCGAATCCCGGTTGCAAGGCATGAAAAATTTCACGGTAGGGATCCTTGCCGATCTCGTCGAGGAGGATTACCGCCTGGAACGCGTTCCCCACCTCAATTGGCGCGACAGGCGCCATTTCTTTGCGAGAAAGCTCGAACAGTACTATCGCTATACGCCTTTCCGCAATGCAAGCATTCAGGGCAATGAAGGAAAGGAAGACAGGGTTCTTTTTTCCGCCCTGACGAGCCCGAATCTCGTCCTTCCCTGGATCGAATTGTTGACGAAGAAGAATATCGCCATTTCGGGGGTTTGCTCTGTCGCAATGCTGAGCGACAGATTGATCTCGGAGATCCCTGCCTCCCATCTCATGCTGCTCTCCTTCCAGAACGGAACGGGTTTGAGGCAGAGTTTTTTCCTGAACGGCAGCCTGAATTTTTCCAGGCTGACCCTGATCCATCCCGACGACGATCCCCTCGCCATTGTGCAGGTCGAGTCCGAGCGAGCATACCATTATCTGCATGCGCTCAATCTTCTTCCCGAAGGGCGTGCGCTCCTGGTTTGCATCCTGTGCGGCCGCGAGGACGGAAAAAAGCTTGAAGCGATGCTCGAAAATACGCAGGCAGTCCATCATGTATTCATCGATCCCGCGGAAGTAATGAGGCGCATCGGATTCAAGGGCGAAATCACGGGCTCGGATGGGCTGCCGATCTTCATGCATCTTCTGTCGGATGACAACCAGTACGGAACCCAGGAACATACGCATATCCACGATCTCGGGCAGTGGCTGCGTGCAGCCTATGCCTTTTCCGCATCACTGGTCGTGGCGGGCTTGATTCTCGCCGGATTCGACG
Organism: Pseudomonadota bacterium; assembly: GCA_021845885.1. GTDB lineage: Bacteria > Pseudomonadota > Gammaproteobacteria > Burkholderiales > JABEVD01 > JABEVD01. The sequence continues at coordinate 2,286 of JAJZVB010000029.1, read as the reverse complement.
CATCCAGGGCGGTCAGCGTACATGCCCGGGCCGGCATCCTTTGGGCGAGGAAGGATGAGGCCATGTTGCGGCTCAGGAGCCTTGTTCCCCAGGATGCCGGAACTGATTCCCCCGAGAAGATGAAGGCGGCAGTGATGCTCTCGGAAAGCCTGAGCGCTTCTTTCCCACAGCCCGCAAAGCTGCTTTCCGTGGTGAGCCGGTCCCTATCTCCTTTCCAGGACATCCGCATCGACAGGGTTTCATGGAAGATTCGGGAAAATCCGGAATCGGGGGAGCAGCGCGATCGCCTTCTTTCGAAGGCACATCCAATAGCGATTTCCGTCGAAGGGGAAATTTATCCCTTCGACGGAAATTTCAGGAAGGCCAACGAAACAGTCGGCCGTTTCTGCAGCGAACTGAAAAATAGCGGAATGGGCATCGAGAGCGTCAAGCTTCCCTTGAATCTGAATCCCGACATCAGCCTTGCGGGCAAATCAGGGAAAATTGATGAAAAGGCGGTTTTCTCCGTCAAGGCGCTTTGGAAGGGGGCGTCTTGATTCTGAAGAAAGGGGATCTGCCGGGGCTTGTCAGGCCGCTTGTCGTTTTTTTCGGCGCGGCAGCGCTCGCCTTTTTTTTGCCTTTCATGAGCCAGCGTTTCCTGCAGAAGAGCGTTCTCGAAGAAAATCGCGCTGAAAAGGCTTATTTCGAATCCAGCGAGCGAATCAGCGAAGCGAGGCGGGAGCGGCAGAGCCTGGCGAAATACAGGGCGGCCTACGAAGATCTCCTGAGAAGGGGCGCTTTTGGCGATTTCGAAAGAATCGATCTCGTCGAGCAGCTCGATCAGGCGGGTTCATTCCTTTTCGATTTGACCTACTCGGTTTCTCCCCAGCAGAAAATCAAGGGTTCCGATGCTTATTCGTTGAACGTGAATCGCGTCCTGCTCAATCTTGAACTGCTTCATGAAGGCCGATTGCTCGATTTTTTCGACATGATCGAGGCGAGAACGAAAGGCATTCCCCTTGTCGAGGGATGCGATGTGGAAAGGATAACAGGAACGCCAAGCATCGCATTCGAGCCCCACCTGAAAGCCGAATGCATCGTGACTTGGGTGACGCTGGAAGCTGAAAAATGAAAATCTTCCTTTTCTTGCTCATTTTCCTGCCTTTTTCATCCCGAGCCGATTCTCTGGGCAGGCTGTTCTTCACGCCGCAACAAAGGGCGATGATGGACAGCCTGGCAAGGAATCCGACGAAAACCGTTCAGGAGAGCGGCCATTCTGAAGGAAGGGGAGTGGTCGAAAGGAAAGGCGGGGGCAAAACGGTCTGGGTGGAAGGCATTCCCCGCCACATCGAACCGGGGAAGAAGCAATGAGGCAGGGCGGGGTGGCCATACTGCTTTTCATGATCATTCTCCTGTTGCTCGGAATCGATCTTTTATCTTCCCTTCCCGCCGCGAAACCGGTGCGCGACAGCCGTACCTTAGACGCGCTTCGCGAGGCCCGCGATGCGCTCGTCGGGAGGTCGGTACAGGACGCGAACAGGCCGGGCAGCCTGCCTTGTCCGGACACGAACAACGACGGGGTGGCGGACCTGTTTCACGGAAGCGACTGTCCATCCTACATCGGCAGATTGCCCTGGAAAACGCTCGATCTTCCCGATCTCAGGGATGCGTCAGGAGAGCGGTTCTGGTATGTGTTATCGCCGCTGTTCAGGGATCACCCCTCTGCTGAGCCGATCAACAGCGATTTGAGGGGAACTCTGGCGGTCTATGCGCCGGACGGGACAACCTTGCTGGCGTCAAGCGCCGTGGCGGTGATTTTTTCGCCCGGATCCGCATTGGGCAATCAGATCAGGGACAATGTCGCCGCAGTCTGCCCGTCGACAGGCACGGCCATCGCCAGGAATCTTTGCGCGAATAATTATCTCGATCAGTTGAATTGCCCCGGTTCGAATTGCAAGAACAATGCTTCCGCCTCGGGCCCTTTCGTTTCAGGCCCGATTATCGACTCCAATGGATTGACGGTCATCGACGACAATTTGATCGCCATCCGTGCCCGCGATATCTTCCCTGCGGTCGAAAAAAGGGTGGCGAAGGCGCTGGCTGCTTGGCTTCGCCTCTATTACCCTGCCAACGGCAACCATTATCCCCATCCTTCGAAATACGATGCCTGCATCGGCTTCACATGCCTCGGCGACGACTCGGTTTGCAGGGGAAGGTTTCCCGCCGGGGCTTCCCCAAGCGATGTCCCTTTCGAGGACGAACTGGCCCTGCCTTCCTGGTTCGCCAACAACCAGTGGTACACCGAGA
>JAJZVB010000144.1 GCA_021845885.1 Pseudomonadota bacterium | reverse complement strand
CCAGCCCCGCTGCGCGGAAAATCGCGCGACTTTCGCGCAGGCGACGCCGGCCTGCGCATGGATCATCCCATCCTCCTCGCCGAGTTCTTCCAGCACCTTGTGCATCAGGATCACGGTTCCCCTGATGCCGCCGTCCCTCACCAGGAGATTGCTGCCCAGCCCGATCATTTCGATGGGCTCGTTTCCGGGAAGGGATTTCAGGAATCCGGAAAGATCTTCCAAATCCGAAGGCCTGTAGCATCTTTCTGCGCATCCTCCTACCCGCCAGCTCGTGTGACGACTCATCGGCTCGTTTTGCATGAGCTTTCCCCTCACGATCTTCCCGCCAGGATTTTGGGGATAGCCCCGATCGATCCCGCTCCCATGACCAGGACGACATCCCCGTCCTGGACCACATGCGTCATCGTTTCGGCGATTTCATCCGGGGTTTCGACGAAAATCGGGTCGACCTTGCCGAGCATCCTCACGGCCCTGGCGAGCGCCCTGCCGTCGGCCTGGACGATCGGCGCTTCGCCCGCGGGATAGACTTCGGTCAGCAACAGCAGGTCGGCACTCGCCAGCACTTTCACGAAATCCTCGAAAAGATCACGGGTACGGGTGTACCTGTGAGGCTGGAAGGCGAGCACCAGGCGCCTTCCAGGGAAGGCGCCCCTGGCGGCCTCGATGGTCGCAGCCATCTCGGCGGGATGGTGGCCGTAATCGTCGATCAGGACGTAGCTTCCCCCCATCTTCAAGGGGATTTCACCGTAATTCTGGAAGCGCCGCCCCACTCCCCTGAATTCGGAAAGGGATTTCGCTATTGCCTCGTCAGGAATGTTAAGCTCGACCCCCACTGCGACGGCAGCGAGAGCGTTCCGTACGTTGTGCAGTCCGGGAAGATTGAGGGTCACGGGAAAGGAATGGCCGTTCCTTTTTACCCTGAATTTCATTTTTCCGGAACAATGCTCGATGTCGAATGCGCGCACCTGGGCTTCAATCGACAGGCCGTACGTGGTGACCGTCCTGGTGATGCGATTGCTCACTTCCATGACGTTTGGATCGTCGGCGCAAAGCACGGCCACGCCGTAGAAAGGGAGATGCTCGAGGAAATCGACGAAAGCCTGCTTGAGCCTCGAAAAATCGTGGCCGTAGGTTTCCATGTGGTCCGCATCGATATTGGTGACGACAGCAATCACTGGCTGGAGATAAAGGAAGGAGGCATCCGATTCGTCCGCTTCGACGACAATGAATTCCCCGCTCCCCAGCCTCGCATTCGTTCCTGCGCTGTTGAGCTTCCCGCCTATGACGAAGGTCGGATCCATTCCGCCTTCGGCGAGGACGCTGGAGACGAGGCTCGTCGTCGTGGTTTTCCCGTGCGTCCCCGCTACGGCGATGCCCTTCTTCAGGCGCATCAGTTCGGCCAGCATCATCGCTCTCGGCACGACCGGGATCCGATTCCGCCTTGCAGCCAGCACTTCGGGATTGTCTTCCTTCACGGCCGTCGACACGACGACCGCGTCCGCCCCCGAAATGTTTTCCCCGGCGTGCCCGACATTCACCCGCGCGCCCAGACTCTCCAGCCGCCTCGTCGCCGAATTTTCCTGGATGTCGGATCCCGTGATGGAATAGCCCAGGTTGAGCAATACCTCGGCGATCCCGCTCATGCCCGACCCGCCTATGCCGACGAAATGTATTTGATTGATCTTATGACGCATTTTCTTTTCCCTTCATGCCGCGAGCTCCATGCAGATCTGCGCAACCCTTTCAGCGGCATCCGTTATGGCCAGCCTTCTCGCCTTCTTCGCCATGTCGAGCCATTCCTGCCGGCCCTTATTTTTCAATAATTCTGCAAGCCTTTCAGGCTCGAATTCCTTCTGCTGAATCATGAAAGCCGCACCCGAATCGGCCAGATATTCGGCGTTGCGGGTCTGGTGATCGTCCACGGCATGGGGATAGGGAACGAGGATGCTGGCGACTCCTGCGGCTGCGATTTCCGCAACGGTGAGCGCCCCCGATCTCGAAAGAACCAGATCGCATTTCCCGTAGGCGTCGGCCATGTCGGCTATGAAAGGCAATACTTCGGCCTTCGCGCCTGATGAAAGATAGGCTTCCCTCACCTTTCCGACTTCCGCTTCCCCGGTCTGGTGGATGACGAAAGGCTTCTCTTCCATCATGCCGATTGCCTTTGGAACAATCTCGTTGAGCGCGCTGGCCCCCCTGCTCCCCCCCACGACGAGGAGCCTCACCGGCCCTTCCCTGCCTTCGAACCTGATGTCGGGAGGAAGCAATGATGAAATTTCAGTCCTCACGGGATTGCCGACATGAATGGCCTTTCTTCCCAATATGCCGGGGAATGCGACAAGGGTTCTCGTTGCGAATTTCGAGAGTATGCTGTTGGAAAGCCCCGCAATCGCATTCTGCTCGTGGATGACGAGCGGTTTCCCGAGGCTCGCTGCGGTCAATCCTCCCGGGAATGAGGCGAATCCGCCCATGCCGAGGACCAGGTCGGGGCGCCGCCTCAATATGACCGATGCGCTCTGGATGCAGGCCAGGAGAAGCATGAAGGGCAGCGACATCCATCTGAGCCAGCCGCTTTTCCTCACGCCCGATATGTCGATGTATTCGATGTCGTAGCCTTTTCCCGGCACCAGCTTCGCTTCCATTCCGCTTTTCGTGCCCAGCCAGAAGATTTCGCACCCTGAACGCTCCAGCTCTTCCGCCACGGCGAGCGCCGGAAAAATGTGCCCTCCGGTGCCGCCGGCCATGATCATGATCCTCCTAGGCATGCATACTCTCCCGAACAGGCGCATTTTCGGCGCAGACTAATGCGCGCATCGTGCGCGTTATGTCGGAACCAAAAATGTGCCCTCCGGTGCCGCCGGCCATGATCATGACGCGCCTCAAAATACTTTCCCCTTCATGAGCAGCCTGTTCTCGAAATCGACCCTGAAAAGCATGGCGAGCGCGATCGAGTTCGAAACGATGCCGCTCCCTCCGAAGCTCAGCAGCGGCAATGTCAATCCCTTGGTGGGCAGCACGCCCATGTTCACGCCGAGATTGATGAGGGTCTGCACGCCCAGCCAGATTCCTATCCCCTGGGCGACGAGCGCAGGGAAATACCGCTCCATCGATGCGGCCGTCCTGCCTATGGAAAACGCCCTGATCACGAGCCAGGCGAAAAGGCCGATCACTGCCGCGATTCCGGCGAATCCCAGTTCCTCTCCTATCACGGCGAGAAGGAAATCCGTGTGCGCCTCCGGGAGATAGAAAAGCTTCTCGACGCTCCCCCCCAGCCCCACCCCGAACCATTCCCCCCTGCCTATGGCAATCAGGGCGTGGCTCAATTGGTAGCCCTTGCCGAAGGGGTCGGCCCATGGATCCATGAATCCGACCACGCGCTGCATCCTGTAGGGGGAAGTCCAGATCAGCAGCACGAAGCCTGCGACCAGCATCAGGATCAGCCCTATGAAAAGCCTGCCATTCATCCCGCCCAGGAAAAGCGCAGACATGGCGATCGCGGTGATCACGGCGAAAGCCCCGAAATCGGGTTCGGCCAGAAGCAGCATGCCCGTGACCAGCATCACCAGGAACATGGGCAGGAAGCCTTTCCTGATATCCTGCATGTAGGCCGCCTTCCTGACCGTGTAATCGGCTGCATAGATCACCACGCAAAGCTTCATGAATTCGGAAGGCTGGAGGTTGACGACGAAAAGCGAAAGCCAGCGGCGGCTGCCGTTCACGACTTTCCCTACTCCGGGAACCAGCACCAGGACCAGGAGGATTCCCGCTGCAATGAAAAGATAGAGCGCAAGCTTCTGCCAGGTTCTCATCGGGATCTGAAAGGCCATTGCGCCCGAAATTGCGCCCAATGCGAGAAAAACGGTCTGCCTGATCAGGAAATAGGCGGGTTGTGCCTGCCTGCCCGCATCGGCGATTGCAATCGATGCGGAATAGACCATCACCAGCCCGATGCCGAAAAGGAAAAGCACGATCCAGAACAGGACCCTGTCGTAATCGGCCTCCATTTTCAACTGCGTCTGCATGCTTCAAGCTTCCCGAATGCGTCCACGAAAACCTCGGCCCTGTGGACATAATTCCTGTACATGTCGA
>JAJZVB010000028.1 GCA_021845885.1 Pseudomonadota bacterium | reverse complement strand
TTGAAAAATTCTGTCGAAACCAGATGGCGTGTCGACTCAAGCTCTGCGATTTCGCTGAAAAGTTCGAGTACATTGGCATCAAGCGACCTTTTCCTGGAATCTTTCTCTACAGTTTCCCGGTAGATATCGAAGGCAGGCCGGTAGTCCAGGGTACGGATGACATTGTTTTCGGATTCGGTCACCAGAAATGGTCCCGCGAGTTTCCGCCACCCCTGGGCTACCTCGGCCTTACATGGGGCTGGGATGCCGACTATTTGGGCATGATCCTGAAGCAGGCCAAGGCCGCTGAAGAGGCAGGGCTTCTGGACACCATCCCGGGAACCGGCCCCTCCTCCGAGATAACACATTTCTGAACCAAGCTGGTCATACACATCATCGAGGAAAGCGGGAATACGCTTGGCTGCACCGTCTACAAAGATGAAAGCCGTCGGAAAAGAAGAAAGGGTATCGGCAACCAATGAAACGGCTTCAGCGTAATTCCTTCCGGGGTCGCTTAAAGCACTGATGTGCGCCACTTTGATTTCATAGGGAAGCGCAATGGTGAGAGACCCCTTGTCAAAATTCCTTTTTCTAAAAATGATCCCGGGAAATATGCCGCCGAATATAGGAACCGGAACGGCACGCAGCATTTCATCCAACTGTTCAGGAATGAAGCGATTCTTTTCACAGGCAAGAAGAAGCAGGCTTTTCGCACCGCTTGTAATGGCGGACTCGATCTGGCCGAGAAAAATAGACACATCGCCGGTTGGATCGACAGAAGTGTTGATGCTTTTCATAGCTCGGTGTATTTCCCATTACGTTTTTATCTTAAGTTAGTCAATGTCCGTTTGAAATTTCTGAATTTTCCAAGAACTTTTGGTGAAATTGAGAACTCAGCGGTTCTTCTGTCAGACGAACAGGGGGTCTGGGTAATGATCCCTAGCGCTTTTAAGCGATCAAGACGCCTCATGATCGTTCTTGCGGGCGCGAGGTTTAGCAACAGCAATTGCTTTAATGAAATCGGGGTTGATCGGGCTTGGTGTATGCCAATCTCGATAAGAAGATCAAAATCTTCTAATGATCTTAACCATGGGAAATTTTTTTTTGACTAGCGCGAATTCTCTTGAGGAAAAGAAATGTGTTCATATTGTGAATGATAACTTAAGCTTGGGCTTTCAAAAAATGAATTTAGTTGCCAAAACGGCAGTTATTCCCGTCAGAGCAGCCATCTTCCCCATGTGCGCCGATGCATCGTCAATATTGTTGGAGATAAAAATTAGCGGACAGATGGTAAGCATACCGGTATATTTTACCGGGAGTGGGGGGGAAGGGGTTGGGGCGGAGAGAAACCATGACTTCGTGTTTTGGAACATAGTGGGCAAGCTGGGCATATCGGTCTCCGAGCGGAGACCCGCCTTAATTTCGCCATGTGTAACGCCATGAAGTGAAAACGCCTTGAAAAAACCTTACGACAGGTAATTCAAGGCGTCATTCAACCACTGGCGGAGTGGACGGGACTCGAACCCGCGACCCCCGGCGTGACAGGCCGGTATTCTAACCGACTGAACTACCACTCCACAACCTTTGAAACAGGGCCTAGCTGCAACAGAAGCGAGATTCTACTAGAGAATGCGCCTCCCCGCAACTGCGGCGCCGTCTGAAGGGAACAGGCGTCACTTGACGCCCAGCTTGTTCAAGGCCTGACCGAATTTCTTGTCGGTTTTCATGATGTGATTGGAAAGCCAGTCGCGCAGAAAATTCATGATCTCGACCGAGATCATGGCGCTCCCCGAATCGAATTTCTTCTTGAAATCGCCCACCGTCGCCACGAATTTGTGATGCTCGCTCTTGTGGGCGGGAGAATCCTCGTAATGATGCTGTCCCATCAGCCGCTCCTCCGTTCCGAAATGGTAGAGCGTGTAGCTCACGAGCTCAGACAGCACCTTGGCCAGCGCTTCATGCCCTTTCCCGGCATGCATGGCGTCGTTGAGCTGATTGATGAGATCGATGAGCTTCTTGTGCTGCTCATCGATTTCCTTGACTCCCGTGGCAAGCATGTTGGACCAGGTGATCAGTGCCATTTCCCCTCCTTTGAAAATTAAATTGATTTGCCTTTCGTGAGTCCTTCCAGTTCCATGGCGGCATGCGACAGGCCGACTGCAGTCTGCATGGCCCGCTCCGCAATGCTGTCGGTATTGGCAGCCATGTCGAGGACCTGGGACACGCTTTCAACCACGTTGTTCGCGAGATGGGTCTGTTCCTCGATTTCCATGGCGAGCTGAGAAATTTTCTCCAGGGTGTTCCCGGATTCTTCCCTTATGCGCCTCAATACTTCCACAGCCCGGTTCGCCTTGTCGACCCCTTCGATGACGAGCGGCATGGCCCGTCCGATTCCTTCGACGGCATCCATGGTCTGGTTCTGCATCACTTTGATGGTCTCGTCGATCTCCTTTGTGGCATGCATGGTCCTTTCCGACAGCGCCCTCACCTCATCCGCAACCACTGCGAAGCCGCGTCCGTGCTCGCCCGCGCGGGCCGCCTCGATCGCCGCATTGAGGGCGAGCAGATTGGTTTGATTGGCGATTTCCTTGATGACGGTGGCGACGTTGCTGATTTCCCGGGCATGGCTGGTGAGCGCATTGATCTGATCGGAGGCCCGGGTCATGACTTCCGCGATCAATCTCATTTCCTGAACGGCATCCTGAACGACGGATTCCCCGTTCGCCGAAAGATCCGTGGCATGCCTCGAGAGCGCCTCGGTGTCCCGCGTGAGGTCTGAAACGTTATGTATCCTCTCGGACATTTGCCCCATCACCGCTTTCGCATCGTTCACTGCGGCAGCCTGCATCTGGGAATTGAACAGGATTTCGTTGGCCTCGGCCGAAAGCTGCTCGACCCCGGAATTGACTTTCATCACGCTGCCGGAAAGCTCCCCCGAAACCTTCTCAAGCCTGGACGAAAGCGTCATGAATGCTCCGGCAACCGATTCGGCCGCAACATGACCGGCAGGGGCAGGCGCCCTTCCTGATGAAACCGTGCCGGAAAGCGCTGCAACCCATCCCGGATCGGCGCCGAGAATCCTGTAAAGCATCCTGCGCCCGGAAAGAAAGGCGCTGAACGGGATGACGATTGCTGCTGCGGCGAGGATGAAGAAAAACGCATTGGAATCCGATTGGTAAGCGAATGCCGCCATTGTACCAAACAGCAATACCACGCCCAGCTGAGGCAAGACGAGCATCTTCATCGCGGCAGACATGTCCTTACCTTCCCCGTAGAATTGAGGCGCAGTGCAGACGCCTATACTATATGATTTCATATCGGCCCGGATGAGTGAATCTTTAGGCCAGTTTCAGGGAAGGGCGAAAGGGATGGCCCTACCAGACCAAAACTTTCGAATCCAAGGCCGATGCAGAAAAGTGGACGCGTGATGTCGAAGGGGCAATGGATAAGGGTACGTTCGTTTCCAGGGCGGAAGCCGAGCGCACCACGGTTGCCGATTGGCTGGATACCTATGAGAAGGATTTCACGGCAGCGAAGAAAGGGAAGGACAAGGAAAAATCCGTCATAGCCGCCCTGAAAGCCTCGAAGCTCGGCCCGCGTATGATGTCCACAATCACCCCCGCCGATGCTGCGAAGCTTCGAGATGGCTGGCTGGGGATACTCGCCCGCTACGGTAAATCGTCGGTTCAATGTCCTTTCCCATGTTTTCAGTGCTGCAAAAACAGAAGGGGGGATGATGAGCCTTGCAGATGCTGAAGCGTTACACGCATCTGAAAGCGGAAGAATTGGCGAAGAAGTTGGGTTGACACGCATGAATTATTGTATATACTAAAAACATGGTCATTTATGAGTGGGCCGAGGAAAAGCGCATTGACAATCTTGCAAAGCATGCCGTGGATTTTGTTGATGCAATCGATTCCGAATGGGATACGGCGCTTGTCGTCGAGGATGGACGAAGGACTTATGGCGAACCGCGCTACATCGCTTATGGCATGCTTGGAATTCGCCTGATGGTCCTGGTTTTCACTCCACGGGCAGAAGCTGTCCGGATCATCAGTTTTCGCAAGGCGAACAAACGCGAGGAAATGAGATATGGGCAAGACAAAACGATACACGGCGGAAGAATTAAAGTCCGCTCAATCCATGACGGACCTGGGGAAAATCGATTCGCTTACCGATGAGGAAATCACGCAAGCCACATTGAAAGACCCGGATAGCGGAATATTGACGGATGCGGAGTGGAAAGGCACTCGTCCGGCTTCTGAGGTTTTATCGCAAATCTTTCCGAAATCGGTCGCCGATAGCCTTTTGAAGCAACGGGGAAGACCGCGCAAGGAAGTCACGAAGCAAGCGGTGAGCATCCGACTTTCCCCGGAAGTCATCGAGACATTCAAGTCAAGTGGAAACGGCTGGCAAACCAGAATTGACGAGGCATTGAAGGATTGGCTGAAAACGCACCACCCGGCCTGAGACATATCCACGCCCCTTGCCCGCGCCGCCAAGTGAATGAGGCAAGAGCGCGGGTGAATCTGTCCGCGGGCGTTACGGCGTAACGGCGGTGGACATGGTTCATGGGGTGGGGATGTCGATCCGATGAGCACCTTTGTGTGACGGTCACACAAACCCCTTCAGTTCTCCCAGCCTTTTCCATGCCCTTTTTTGCAAATGCCCGCCGTGTTTCACCCAGCGCGGATCGGCAAGGACGGCCAGGCAAAGGCGCTCATTCCATGTTTCAGGGTCAGTTTCCGCGATAAGTTGGGTATCTCATAATCTGTGATTGATTTCGCGCCCCTGCAGCAATGTGTCGCGTTGTTGCAAAACCGTATTTTGTGATTGACTTTCCCTGAATGTCTCTATACTCTGAAAACGTATTGTATGATTGACGCACAAATGGGACGTTGATGCCGAAAGCCCGCGCTGTAGCCAACATTGACCTTGAACAGCAGGAACCCTTGCAGCAGTACCGTGTGCTGAAGGCAAAGGCCCGCAAGTACGCCGAGAGCATCAAGAAGGATGTCTCGCGCTTGTCCAATGCTCGGGCGTTCTGCACAGCCATTCTGGCCGCCTACTGGACGGAGCATTGCCGCAGTCAGGGCGCGAAGTGGGGTATTCGGCCCCATAGACTGTCGCTTCCATCGCTGTCCAACAGCGAGCACAGCCTGGCCCGCAGCATAGGAGCCCTGGTCGCATCATTCCCCGTTGAAGACTCGGGCTACCTAATTGGCTCCGTCTACACAGTGATGTTGCCGGAAACCATGCGGTCGGACATGGGCGCGTATTACACGCCGCCGCCCATGGTCAATCGCCTGCTCGACCTGTCCGAGCAGGCTGGCACTGACTTCGCAACTTGCACGGCAATCGACCCCGCCTGCGGTGGTGGAGCCTTTCTGGCTCCGGTAGCCCTGCGGATGTGGAAGCAAACCACGAAGTCCTCTGCCAGCGACGCACTCCAAGACATTGCCGCCAGGCTCAGGGGAATTGAGCTTGACCCGTTTGCGGCTTGGATTACGCAGGTGCTGCTCGAAGCGTCCCTGCTCCCCTTGTGCGTGAAGGCAGACGTGCGGTTTCCGCAAGTGATTACGGTTGGTGACGCCCTGCAGCATGACCAGATGGGCAAGTTCGGCCTGGTCATCGGGAACCCCCCGTATGGCCGCGTGAAGCTGACCGATGCCATGCGGACCAAGTACGCTCGCTCCCTGTATGGGCATGCCAACCTGTACGGTTTATTCACCGACCTGGCGTTACGCCTGGTGGAGCAGAACGGAGTCATTGCCTATCTCACGCCGACGTCGTTCCTTGGCGGGCAGTATTTCAAAGCTCTCCGCAAAATCCTGACGGACGACGCAACTCCGGCCGCCTTTGACTTCATCGCCGACCGGGATGGGGTCTTCGATGACGTGCTGCAGGAAACCATTCTGGTGACCTATCAGGTAGCCAAGTCGAAGAAAGCTGCGACCGTTTCCTTGATTGTTCCCAAGGGGATTGAGCAGGCTGCCATCGAGCCCATAGGCAAGATTCGCGTTCCGACTGATGGTGGTCCGTGGATTATTCCGCGAGCAGTCAAGGATTCAACCTACGTCCAGGTGCTCTTGAAGATGCCTGCCCGCTTGGCTGATTTCGGCTACCAAGTTTCCACCGGGCAGCTTGTATGGAACCGGCACAAGTCTCAACTCCGACAAGTGAAGGTGAACGGCGAACTCCCTATTATTTGGGCGGAGTCAGTCACACCATCAGGATTCAGCTTTAGTGCCGAGCGCCGTAACCATGCGCCCTACATCGAGCTGCAAACGCAGCCGCATCTGGTCACGGACAAGTCCTGCGTCCTACTTCAGCGCACAACCGCCAAAGAGCAAGACCGCAGGCTACTGAGTGCCGTCATCCCACAGGAGTTCATAAACCGGAGCGGCGGTGTCGTCGTCGAGAACCACCTGAACATCATCTATGCAGACGGGCGCAGCGAAGTGTCCCCGGACACCATATCCGCCATTCTCAACTCGGAAGCAGCCGACCGGGCGTTTCGCTGCATCAGCGGCAGCGTTGCGGTATCCGCCTACGAGCTTGAAGCTCTGCCGCTACCGACAATCCAGCAAGCCAAGGCTATTGAGCGCCTGCTGCTCAAAGGTGCCACCAAAGCTGCCATCGAAGCCAAGATTGCAACCTTCTACGCGGGGAGTGGCGAATGACTATTCTCTCCGTTGAGCAGATTCAATCTCGCCTACTATCCATATTTCCAGAGGGCACCGAACAGCGCACCTATATCACGCGCGAGATGGCAGCAAAGACCGTCTTCGTATGTCTGTACGCCAACGCCATCGAAGGGCTGGACAGGTGGATTCGTCCCAACCAGGTCTGCCGGATGACGGAAGCCCAAGCGGCCATCATGGGCGATGCGGAACGGGAGAAATGGTACGTTGCCTCTGGAAAGAACGGCTTTGTGCCGCCAGTGGGTGTTCCGTGGTTCGCGGACACAACCCGAGAGCCTATTCGGGACGAAACCATGGGTGACGGATTTTTGCCAGTGCGCGCCATCATTGAGCGCCAAGGCATTCCTACTACGTCATCCAAGGGGCGCTATGCCCTTGAAGAAGGGTTCGCCGCGCTATTCGCCGCAAGCCTAAGCGCTGACGATTTCAATGTGCTGGCGGTGGCCTGGCGGGCCAATCACCTGACGAAGACGGCATTAGCCCGGCAAGCGCTGATAGCAGGCGGTGCACTCTCCGCAGGCGGCGCGGTCCAGGTTCAATTCCCGAACGGGGAGACACGCGCGTTATCGGCGGGGCCATCCAGTGTCATCGCCAAAGCGGTCATCGAGCAGTTCGCCACGCGATTCCTGAAGAAGCCCCATGTGCTCTGGCTGTCCGAGTCCGGTAACAAGGTTGTTGCCCGCGACGAACGGCTTGCCGCGACGCTTGGCATTGTAATCGACCCATCCAAAGCCCTGCCGGACATCATCCTGGTTGACCTTGGCGACGATGCCGGCGGTAGCGACCTGCTGGTTGTGTTCGCGGAAGTAGTGGCTACCGATGGCCCCATCAACCGGCAGCGCAAGGAAGCGTTGACCGTTGTTGCCATGGACGCCGGCTTTGAAGAGGAACATCTGGCATTCATGACCGCGTTCATGGACCGTTCAACGTCACAGTTCAAGAAGGCTATTGTGGAAATCGCTTGGGGCTCCTATGTCTGGTTGGTTTCCGAACCCGACCACATCATCGACATGCGCAACGGCACGGCGAAGAAGCTCTCCGAACTGAAGTAGCCATGCCAACCAATGTTCTGAACCTGCCGGCCTACACGGTGACGGCATTCCAAGAGAACGAACACGACTATCACATTGATGTGGTGGCATCGCAGGAGCCGGTTGCCTGTCCGCATTGCCACCATGGAAAGTTTGATGGCTTCGGTCGCCGCGAGCAGATGGTTAAAGACCTGCCCATGCATGGCAAGAGGGTTGGCATCTACATCGACACGCGCCGGTATCGCTGCAAATCCTGCAGCAAGACGTTCTACGAAACCCTGCCTGCCATCAACGAGAAGCGCTCCATGACGAACCGCCTGGTGGAGTGGGTAGGGAAGCAAGCCATCAAGCATACCTTCGCCAGTATCGCGGAAGAGGTTGGCATCGTAGAGGGCACCGTTAGGCTTGTCTTCAAGGACTACGTGGCTGCCCTAAACGAGAAGATTCGCTTCGAGACGCCAAAATGGATGGGCATCGACGAAATCCACCTGATTAAGCCCCGTGGTGTCATCGCCAACATCCAGAACAACACCATCGTTGAACTGCTGCCCAACCGCAACAAGGAGACGATGATTCGCTACCTGTCCAACTTAGAAGGTCGGCATCAGGTGCAGTACGTCGCCATGGATATGTGGCATCCCTACAAGGATGCTGTCGAAGCCGTCATGCCGCAGGCAAAGGTGGTCATCGACAAGTTCCACGTCGTCCGGATGGCCAACGATGCTATGGAACAGGTCAGGAAGAGCTACCGGGAGTCATTGACGCCTAAGCAGCGCCGGGGACTCATGCACGACCGGTTTGTGATGCTCAAGCGGGAGCATGACCTGAACGACTGGGAAACCTTGCTCCTTTCTGGATGGGTCAATAACTACCCTGAGCTTGGGCTGGCATACCGGCTCAAGGAAGACTTCTTCAGGATTTACGACGCCAGGAGCAAGGAAGAAGCGTTGGCCCGGTTTGCGGCTTGGGACCGCGCTGTGACGCACGAAGTCAGGGATGCCTTCTCTGACCTAATCAAGGCATGGCGGAATTGGCAGCCGTACATCCTGGCCTACTTCGACCATCCAGTAACGAACGCCTACATGGAGAGCCTGAACAGCCTGATACGAGTCATGAACCGCCTTGGCCGGGGCTACAGCTTTGAAGCTCTGCGAGCCAAGATTCTGTTTGCGGAAGGCGCCTTCAAGAAGCAAATCATTCGGCCGAAGTTCGAGCGCCGACAGGAGCCAGCTATGCGGAAGTTTGCAATGGCCCGGATGATGACGCTTCAACAGGAGCCGCAAGCTCAGGAACTCAACTACGGACCTGACATTTCAACATTGGTCCGCATGATTGAAAACGGGCAGCTATAGACCCGTTTCAATCACGAAATACGGATACCCGAAATATATTGAATTAAACCAAGGAATTTTATGGGGTGGCTGATGGGACTCGAACCCACGACGACAGGAATCACAATCCTGGACTCTACCAACTGAGCTACAGCCACCACTGGAAACTTACTGGCGTGCCCGACAGGAATCGAACCTGTAACCCCCAGCTTAGAAGGCTGGTGCTCTATCCGGTTGAGCTACGGGCACAGAGCCGGGCCAACCTCATGGTCGGGGTGGAGAGATTCGAACTCCCGACATCCTGGTCCCAAACCAGGCGCGCTACCAGGCTACGCTACACCCCGGAAGGCGAGAATATACGCCTGTCGCGGCAAAAGGTCAATTCGGACGAAAGACCCTGCCACTTGTGATATGATCCGTCTTGTGATATTTAATCGTTTTTGCTCGAATAGGAAAGAATGATGCCGGAAGAAAAAGTGAAGGTTCCCTACGTGCCGGAAGAAGGCGAGGAATACATGAATCCGAAACAGCTCATGCATTTCCGCAAAATCCTCGAAGGCATGAAACTCGAGCTAGGCCAGGATATCGACAGGACAGTCCACGCCATGCAGGATGAGGCCACCGTGTTCGCGGATCCCAACGACCGCGCAAGCCAGGAATCCGACATGGCGCTCGAGCTCAGAAGCCGCGACCGCGAACGCAAGCTGATCAAGAAAATCGACGAGATCATCGCCAAGATCGATTCTGGCGAATACGGCTATTGCGAAAGCTGTGGCGTAGAAATCGGTCTCGGCCGTCTCGAAGTAAGACCTACCGCAACGCTTTGCATCGACTGCAAGACGCTCGACGAGATCCGCGAAAAGCAGATCGCGAAATAACCCTCGCAAGGCTCCAAGCCTTGGCCCTCTATGCAGGAAGAACAAAGCAAGACAAGCCGCAAGAAGGAAATGCATGCGCTTCAGGACATGGGCGAAAAACTGGTGGCGCTTTCCGCCCAGCGCCTTTCCGAACTCGACCTGCCCGAGAACCTGCTCGACGCGATAAGGGAAGCGCGGCGGCTCACGCAGTTCGGCGCGATCAGGCGGCAGATGCAGTACATCGGCAAGCTGATGCGGGAAATCGACGCCGATGAGATCAGGGAGAAGCTCTCCCTCTGGGATGCGCAATCGAAGGAAAATGCCGCCGAATTCCATCTTCTTGAGCGGTGGCGGACAAGGCTGCTCGAAGAAGAACAGGCCCTCGATGAATTCGCCAGAACCTATCCCAATGCCGACATCACCCACATCAGGAATCTCATCCGCAGCATCAACAGGGACAGGCAGGCGGACAAACCGCCCAAGCAGTTCCGCGCCTTCTTCAGGGAATTGCGCGATATCGTCAGAAGCGGAATGGACTGAGTCGATTTTCGTGTAAAATCGGACCATGCTCAACGAACGCGCCCAAGCCCTGCTGAAGACACTGATCGAGAGGTATATCGACGAAGGCCAGCCTGTCGGCTCCCATGCCCTCTCCCATTTCTCCGGACTCAAGCTGAGTTCGGCTTCCATACGCAACGTGATGGCCGACCTCGAAACCCTCGGCTTCGTCGAAAGCCCTCACACCTCCGCAGGGAGAATTCCGACTGCAAAAGGCTACCGCTTCTTCGTCGACAGCCTGCTCGTCGTGAAGCCCCTCGATGAGCAGGAAATTGAACAGCTTGGGGAAAACCTGCTTCCTGACAATCCTTCCCGCCTCATCAGTTCGGCTTCGCATATCCTGTCCGAGCTGACCCGTTTCGCGGGCGTGGTCATCGCGCCGAAGCGGGAAGCGCTGGCCTTCCGCCAGATCGAGTTTCTTCAGCTCTCCGAAAAGCGCATACTCCTGATCATCGTCACCTCCAACGGCGACGTGCAGAACAGGATCATTTATACCGAAAAGGCTTATGCGTCTTCCGAATTGACCGAAGCCTCGAGTTTCCTGAACCAGAATTTCGCCGGACTCACCCTGAACGAAATCCACAGGCGGTTGAAGGAAGAACTCCACCAGCTGAGGCACAATGTCAGCGAACTGATGTCCGCCGCGCTGGAAACTTCGACTCGCACCGATCTCGGCGAGGAATGCGTCATTTCCGGGGAGCGCAACCTCATCCAGGTCCAGGATCTTTCTTCGGATCTTTCCAACCTGAGAAAGCTCTTCGATCTTTTCGAAAAAAAGACGGCCCTGCTCCAGCTTCTCGACGCCTGCAGGAGCGCCCAGGGCGTGCAGATATTCATCGGGCGCGAATCAGGCCTTGGTCACGACGAATTCAGCATCATCACCGCGCCCTACGGCGTCGAAGGCAGCGTGGTCGGCACGCTCGCCGTGGTCGGCCCCAAGCGCATGGCCTACGAGCGGGTGATTCCCATCGTGGACGTCACGGCGAGACTTCTCAGCGGCGTACTTTCCCAACACTGATGCAGATCAAAACAGGCATCCTGATCGTCAACCTCGGCACGCCCGACGCCCCCACGAAGGCTGCGCTGAGGCCCTATCTCAAGCAATTCCTCTCCGACCCCAGGGTGGTTGAAATCCCGAAGCCGATCTGGTGGCTGATCCTGAACGGCATCCTTCTCAATACCCGCCCTGCCCAGTCGGCCAGGAAATATGCGACGATCTGGACGAACGAAGGCTCCCCCCTGAAATTCCATACCGGGAAGCAAGCCGGGCTTCTCCAGGAATTGATCGGGGAAAGGGCGACCGTGAAATACGCCATGCGCTACGGCAATCCTTCCATAGAAAGCGTGCTGAAAACCATGGATTGCGACAGGCTGCTCGTGATTCCGCTCTATCCCCAGTATGCGGCGAGCTCTTCCGGAACGGTATTTGATGCGGTTTTCGATTGCCTCAAGACCATGAGAAATCCCCCGGAATTGCGTATCATCAAGCATTTTCAGGATCATCCAGGCTATATCCGTGCGCTCGCCGGAAACATTTCTGACTACTGGAAAGAAAAAGGCAGGCCTGAGAAGCTGGTGATGAGCTTCCATGGCGTGCCCAGGCGCACCATAGACCTGGGGGATCCCTACCAGTCCGAATGCCTGGATACCGGAAGATTGCTCGCCAACGCCCTGAATCTCGACGAAGGCCAATATGAAATCACCTTCCAGTCGCGTTTCGGGCGGGCCGAATGGCTGAAGCCCTATACTGCCGAAACCCTTGAAAACTTGGGCAAGCAGAAGCTTTCCAGGGTGGACGTGGTCTGCCCGGGCTTCGTATCCGACTGCCTGGAGACGCTCGAGGAAATCGCCATGGAGGTGAAACAGTCCTACCTCAATGCAGGCGGGGGCGAATTCAACTACATTCCGGCGCTCAACGAAAACGAAGGCTGGATCCGTGCACTTTCCGATATCGCCCTCACAAATCTCGGGGACTGGACTTGAAAACGGAATCTCGGGCGCCATATAAAAAAGAGAACCATGGAGGATCAAATGCAGGAAGAACAGAAAGAAGTCGAAACAGAAATCATTCCCAACACCGAGGAACTCCTGAAACAGGCCGAACTCGCCGTTCAGGAGCACAGGGATGCCTGGCTCAGAGCGAGAGCCGAAGCGGACAACGTCAGGAAGCGCGCCCAAGCCGACATTGCGAATGCGCACAAATATGCCATAGAAAATTTCTCGACCGAACTACTGGCCGTCAAGGACAGCCTTGAAACCGCCCTTTCAATCGAGAGTGCCTCGATCGAGAGCCTGAGAGACGGGGTCGACCTGACCCTGAAGCAATTGAATTCTGTCTTCTCGAAATTCCACATCGAGGAAGTCAATCCAGCGGGGGAAAAATTCGATCCCCATCAGCATCAGGCGATCAGCGCGATCGAATCGGATGCGGCGCCCAACACGGTCGTCCAGGTGCTCCAGAAAGGCTACAGGCTCAATGATAGGGTGATCCGGCCTGCGCTCGTCATCGTTTCGAAAAGCGCTTGAAATTTCGCCTCATGTCCGCATATACGGCTTAACCACTATTCGTTAAAGGAATCATTATGGGAAAAATCATTGGCATCGACCTGGGAACGACGAATTCCTGCGTGGCGATCATGGAAAACGGCAAGCCCAAGGTCATCGAAAATGCGGAAGGCGCAAGGACCACGCCCTCCATCGTCGGCTATACGGATGACGGCGAAGTCCTGGTCGGCGCCCCTGCGAAAAGGCAGGCTGTCACCAATCCCAGGAACACCCTTTTCGCAGTCAAGCGGCTCATCGGACGCCGCTTCGCCGAGAACACCGTGCAGAAGGACCTGTCCCTGATGCCCTACAAGATCATCAAGGCCGACAACGGGGACGCCTGGGTCGAGGTGCGCGACAAGAAAATCGCGCCGCCCGAAGTTTCAGCGCAGGTTCTGATGAAAATGAAGAAGACTGCGGAAGATTACCTCGGAGAGGAGGTGACGGAAGCCGTGATCACGGTTCCCGCCTACTTCAACGATTCGCAGCGCCAGGCGACCAAGGATGCGGGGAAAATCGCGGGGCTCGAAGTCAAGCGCATCATCAACGAGCCGACTGCTGCCGCACTCGCCTTCGGCATGGACAAGAAGGAGGGCGACAGGAAAATCGCCGTTTACGATCTGGGCGGCGGAACCTTCGACATTTCCATCATCGAGATCGCTGAAATCGACGGCGAACACCAGTTCGAAGTGCTCTCCACCAACGGCGACACCTTCCTCGGCGGCGAGGACTTCGACCAGAAGCTGGTCGACTATCTTGCCGACGAATTCAGGAAGGAACAGGGCATCGATCTCAAGAACGACAAGCTCGCGCTGCAGCGCCTCAAGGAAGCTGCAGAGAAGGCAAAAATAGAGCTTTCCTCCTCGCAGCAGACCGAGATCAACTTGCCCTACATCACGGCTGACGCGACAGGGCCCAAGCATCTTGCCGTCAAGATCACCCGCGCGAAATTCGAAAGCCTGGTCGACGAGCTCATCGAGCGCACCGTCGAGCCCTGCAAGATCGCGATCAAGGATGCGGGCATCAGCATTTCCGACATCGAGGACGTGATCCTGGTCGGCGGACAGACGCGCATGCCCAAGGTCCAGGAAAAAGTGCGCTCCTTCTTCGGCAAGGAGCCCAGGAAGGACGTCAATCCCGACGAAGCCGTCGCAGTGGGCGCAGCGATCCAGGGCGGCGTTTTGCAGGGCGAAGTGAAGGACGTGCTGCTTCTCGACGTGACGCCCCTTTCCCTGGGCATCGAAACGTTGGGCGGGGTCATGACCAAGCTGATCCAGAAGAACACCACGATCCCGACCAAGGCGATGCAGGTTTTCTCCACGGCGGAAGACAACCAGACTGCGGTGACGATCCACGTGCTTCAGGGGGAAAGGGAAATCGCCTCGGGCAACAAGAGCCTCGGGCAATTCAACCTGACCGACATTCCGCCCTCACAGCGCGGCATGCCGCAGATCGAAGTCACCTTCGACATCGACGCCAACGGCATATTGCATGTCTCGGCGAGAGACAAGGCGACGGGAAAGGAAAACAAGATCAAGATCCAGGCGAGCTCCGGCCTTTCCGACGATGAAATCGACCGCATGGTCAAG
This sequence comes from Pseudomonadota bacterium, assembly GCA_021845885.1. Taxonomy (GTDB): domain Bacteria; phylum Pseudomonadota; class Gammaproteobacteria; order Burkholderiales; family JABEVD01; genus JABEVD01. The sequence continues at coordinate 7,080 of JAJZVB010000028.1, read as the reverse complement.
GACGCCGAAGCGCATGCCGCTGAAGACCGCCAGGCGCTCGAACTCGTCGAGGCCAGGAACCAGTGCGACGCGGTGATCCATTCCATCAAGAAGCTCCTCGGCGAACACGGATCGAAGATTTCTGAATCCGAGAAATCGAGCATCGAAAAGGCGATTCATGCAGCCGAAGAAGCCGTGAAGGGCAATGACAAGGAAGCCATCCATGCCAGGATGGAAGCGCTCAGGAATGCGTCAGCGAAGCTTGCTGAAGCGATGCAGGCGCAGGGGAACGAGACGAATAATGCAGCCGCTGACGCCGAAGTCGTCGATGCCGAATTCGAGGAAGTCAAGGACAGGAAATAAGCCGGGATTGAAGGCGGGGCAACCCGCCTTCGCTAGAGAATGAGCAAAAGAGATTATTACGAAGTTCTGGGAGTGGGCCGGGACGCCTCCGACGAGGAAATCAAGAAGTCCTACCGCAAGCTGGCGATGAAGCACCATCCCGACAGGAATCCTGGCGACCCCAAGGCCGAAGAGCTTTTCAAGGAAGCCAAGGAGGCCTATGAAACGCTTTCCGATCCGCAGAAAAAGGCGGCCTACGACCAGTACGGCCATGCCGGATTCGACCCGGGATCGGCCGGTTTCGGCGGCTTCTCGGGCGGTTTTGCCGATGCTTTCGGCGACATTTTCGGCGATATCCTCGGCGGGGGCATGCGCGGCAGATCGAATGTCTACCGCGGCGCCGACCTGCAATACAATCTCGAAATCACGCTCGAGGAAGCGGCGCGCGGCACTGAAACCAAGCTCAGGATCCCCACCCAGGAATCCTGCGAAACCTGCAGTGGAACCGGCGCGAAGCCCGGAACCCAGCCTTCGACCTGCCAGACCTGCGGCGGACATGGCCAGGTCAGGATACAGCAGGGTTTCTTCTCCATCCAGCAGACCTGCCCGAAATGCCACGGCAGCGGTAAGGTCGTCACCTCCCCCTGCCCCGACTGCTCTGGATCGGGACGGGTCAAGCGCCACAAGACGCTTTCAGTGAAGATTCCCGTCGGCGTGGACGGAGGGGACAGGATCAGGCTCTCAGGCGAAGGAGAAGCCGGCGTCAACGGCGGCCCGCCCGGCGACCTTTACGTCGTCATCCATCTCAAGGCCCATCCCATTTTCCAGCGCGAGCACAACGATCTGCATTGCGAGATGCCGATCAGCTTCGGCATTGCGGCACTGGGGGGCGAAATCGAGGTCCCCACGCTCGAAGGCTACGCGAAGCTGAAAGTGCCTGCCGAAACCCAGACGGGCAAGGTGATGAGGCTGAGGGGGAAAGGCATCAAGGGCGTGAGGAGCAGCGCTCATGGGGATATCCTGTGCCATCTCGTCGTGGAAACCCCGCTCAATCTGACCGACCGTCAGAAAGAGCTTTTAATGGAATTCGACGCCATCAGCCAGAAAGACAAATCCAGGCACAGTCCGAAATCGGAATCCTGGATGGACAAGGTGAAGTCCTTCTTCGCCCAGTAGCTAGAGCCCGATCTGGCTGTCGACTTCGGCTTCCGCGAGAAGCCAGTCGCCGGCCGGATCTGCAGGCTGTTCTTTCCTCCGCCGCTCCTCGCCAAGATAATAGGCCTTCTCGGAAATCATCGCATAACGCTCGTGCGGCGAAATCCATTTCATTTCAAAATCAGATCGTTCCATGTTCTTCTCCATATTCCCACAATGATTGTATAGCACAAGTTTTTTAAACTTTCTTAACAGGAATATAAAGAAATTATTTCCAGAATCCTCCCTGCATTTTCTCGGCCCAGAACAAGCCCGTTATGGTCTTGATATCGGTGATTTCACCCTTCCCGACCATTTCCAGCGCATCGCGAAGAGGAAGTTCGACATGCTCGATATGCTCCCCTTCATCGGTATTTTTCCTTGAGAAGCTGAGATTGCGCGCAAGGAAATAAACCAGCCTTTCGTCCGAATAGCCTATGCAGGGATGAAGAGTTGCAATTTCACGCCAGTGCTCGGCCACATATCCCGTTTCCTCCAGAAGCTCGCGCCTCGCGCATTGCAGCGGGGTCTCGCCCGGGTCCATCTTGCCTGCAGGCATTTCGATGAAAACGCGGTTCAGGGGATAGCGGAACTGGCGCTCGAGAAGCAAATAGCCGTTATCCAGGAAGGCGATGACGACCGATGCGCCGGGATGATGGATGTACTCCCTGATGGCATGCTTCCCGTCAGGTAGCCTGACCTCGTCTCGCCTGACCTTGAGCAAAGTCCCGTCGTAGACGAGACTGGATTCCAGCCTTTCTTCTGACAGGCCGGACACCTAGAATCCCAACATGGAACTCTGTATGGAAAGGGCGCATAGCGTCATCAGCGATTGCGGAAGAATGCCGAGAAACAGCATGGCAATGCCGTTCGCGCCGAGAATCAGTTTCGCGTCAAAGCTTCCGGATATCGGCTCATTGTCGACGGGGCTGTCGAAATACATGAGCTTGACGATGCGCAGATAGTAGAATGCGCCGATTAGCGAGAATATCACTGCGGTGATGACAAGCCCGAGATGTCCTGCGTTCAGCGCCGCCTGCAATACCGCGAATTTCGCGTAAAAGCCCGCCGTGGGCGGAATGCCGGCCATGGAAAACATCAGAAGCAGCATGATGAAGGCATTCCACGGGCTCCTCGCATTCAATCCCCTGAAATCGTCCAGCTTGTCCGCTTCGAACCCTTCCCTGGAAAGCAGCAATATCATGCCGAACCCGCCGAGCGTCATCAAGGCGTAAACCAGCACGTAGAACATCGCGGAACTGTAGCCGTTGACCGTGCCGCTCAGTATGCCGAGCAGAAGGAAACCCATGTGCGATATCGTCGAATAAGCCAGCATGCGCTTCAAATTGGTCTGCGCAATCGCCGTGATGTTGCCGACCGCCATGGAAAGCACGGCGAGTATGGAAAGCATCTGGGACCAGTCGTGCACCAGGGGCTGCAATCCTCCCGAGAGTATCCTCAGGACGAAGGCGAAAGCGGCGAGCTTCGGGGCCGAACCGATGAAGAGCGTGACCGGGGTCGGCGCGCCATGATAGACGTCGGGGATCCACATGTGGAAGGGCACGGCGCCGAGCTTGAAGCCCAGCCCCGCCACGACGAAGACGACGCCGAACACGAGCACGTTGGTGTTCGCCTGGCCGCTCTTGATCGCTTCGAGCACCCTGCCTATGTCGAGGGACCCGGTCGCGCCGTAGAGCATCGACATGCCGTAAAGCAGAATGCCCGATGCAAGCGCGCCGAGCACGAAATATTTCATCGCCGCCTCGGTCGCAACATGGGAATCGCGCTGCAGTGCAACCATCGCGTAAAGGCTCAGCGACATCAGCTCCAGGCCAAGATAGAGGGTCAGGAAATTGTTCGCCGAAATCATCACCATCATGCCGAGAACCGCAAAAAGGGATAGCGTATAGAATTCCCCCCGGCACAATCCCCTGGATTCGATATATCCCCTCGAATAGCTGAGCAGCATGGCGACGGAAATATAGCTCCCCACCTTGAGCACGGAAGTCATCGTGTCGGCCACGTACATGTTGTCGAAGGTATGCATGGGAACGCTGCCCGAAGAATAAACCGTGACGATCGCGCAAACGAGAAGGGAAGCCTGAGTGAGCAGGTAGGTGACGCTTTTTTTCGGGTCATCGACCATGAGATCGATGATCATGATCGCGGCGAGCGCCCCGAGAAGGACTATTTCGGGCAGCGCTGGAGTCAAGTCAGGCATGGAAAAATTCATTCGATGTCCCTATTGTAATTTCGTATGGGCGACATGCATCAGCAGATCGTTCACCGAAGCATGCATGGCCTCGGCGAAGGGCAGCGGATAAACCCCCATGCCCAGAACGGCAATCGCCAGAACCGCGAGGAAAAGGAATTCCCTTGAATTGATGTCCGAAAGCTCCATCACGTGATTGTTCGAAACCGCGCCGAAGATCACGCGCTTGTACATCCAGAGCGTGTAGGCCGCGCCGAATACCAGTGTGGTTGCAGCGAGGAAGGCCAGCCAGAAATTCGCCTTCAGGGCGCCCAGGATGACCATGAATTCCCCGGCGAATCCGCTCGTTCCGGGAAGGCCAGAATTCGCCATCGAAAACAGCATGAAAAAGGCTGCGAACATCGGCATCCTGTTCGCCACGCCGCCGTAATCGGAGATCAGCCTGGAATGCATCCTGTCGTAGAGCACGCCCACGCAAAGGAACATGGCGCCGGAAACGAAGCCATGTGAAATCATCTGGACGAGCGCCCCTTCCGTTCCGATCGAACTGAAAATGAAAATGCCGAGGGTCACGAAGCCCATGTGGGAAATCGACGAATAGGCGATCAGCTTCTTCATGTCGGATTGCACCAGCGCCACGAGTCCGATGTAAACCACCGCGATCAACGAAAGCGTGATCATGAAGCCGGAAAGGGCATGGCTCGCATCGGGCGCGATGGGCAAGGAGAACCTCAGGAAACCGTATGCGCCGACCTTCAGCATGACCGCCGCCAGCACCACCGAACCCCCTGTGGGCGCCTCGACGTGGGCATCCGGAAGCCAGGTATGCACGGGCCACATCGGCACTTTCACCGCGAAGGCGACGAAGAAAGCGATGAAGATCAGGATCTGCGCCGTCATGGTGAGCGGCTGCCTGTAATAGTCGAGAATATCGAAGCTGCCCGAAAGGTTGTACAGGTAGATCAATGCGACCAGCATCAGGAGCGAGCCGAGCAGCGTGTAGAGGAAGAACTTGATCGCGGCATATACCCGGTTCGGCCCTCCCCATACCCCGATGATGATGAACATCGGGATCAGCATCGCTTCCCAGAAGACATAGAAAAGCAGGGCGTCCAGCGCCATGAACACGCCGTTCACGATGCCGGACATGATGAGGAAGGCCGCCATGTACTGGGAAACCTTCTTCTCGATCACCTTCCATCCCGCAATGACCACGAGCGGCGTGGTCAGGCAGTTGAGCAATACCAGCCAGAGCGAGATGCCGTCGATGCCGAGATGATAGTTGACATGGAAGCGCTCCACCCAGGGGACCATTTCAACGAACTGCATCCCTGACGAGAGCATGTTGAACCGGGTATAAAGCGGAATCGCGACGAGAAAGCCCAGAATCGAACCCGGAAGGGCGATCATCCTCGCCAGGTTGGCGTTTTTGTCGCCGCCTGTCGCGAGCACAATGATCCCCGCCAGGATAGGCAGCCAGATCACGAGGGAGAGAATCGGTAATCCGAGAATCATAGCAATCCTATTTCAAAATGGTCATGGCTTGACGAACCAGGCGTCGAGAACGCCGCTCAGGCTCAGCAGAACGAAAAGGCCGAAGATCATCGCAAAGGCGTAATGATAGACATAGCCCGATTGCAGCTCCCTGATCAGCCTCGAAATGCCCGCAACCATCCTGGCCGCACCGTTGACGAAGAATCCGTCTATGACCTTGACGTCGCCCAGGCGCCAGAAGAAGTTGCCTATCTTCCTCGCGCCTCCGGCGAAGAACCAGTCGTTGAATTCGTCGAAATAATACTTGTTGTCGAGCAGCACGTAGACGGCCCTGAACCTGCCTGCGATTTTTTCAGGAAGATCGGGTCTAGCGATGTAGAGGAACCATGCCGTGGCAATGCCCGAAAGCGCAAGCAGGAGCGGTAGGCTCGCGATGTTTTTCATGACGATCTGCCCTGAGCTGACATGCTGGTATTCCTCCCTGAGATGGCCGATCACGTCATGCACTTCGTTCACGGCAATGGCATTGCCGAAATAGTTGCCGAACAGCAGGGGGTTGATATAGACCCAGCCTGCATAAACGGAGGGGATGGCGAGCAGCACGAGCGGCAAGGTCACCGTCCAGGGCGACTCGTGCAGGTGCGACTCGGTATGGTGGTCCATCCTGGGCTTGCCGTGAAAGGTCATGAAAAGCAGCCTGAAGGTGTAGAAGGCGGTCACGAATACGCCGCATACCACGGCGAAATAGGCGAATCCCGCCCCAGGGAGCTGGCAGTCCCTGACCGCGTCGATGATCATGTCCTTGGAAAAGAATCCTGCGAAAGGCGGAATGCCCGAAAGGGCGAGCGAACCCACCACCACGCACCAGTAGGTGATCGGCATGTATTTTTTCAACCCGCCCATTTTCCTCATGTCCTGCTCGTGATGCATGGCGATGATCACTGAACCCGCGCCAAGGAAAAGCAGCGCCTTGAAGAAGGCGTGCGTCATGAGATGGAAGATCGCTGCGGAATAGGCCGAAGCGCCGAGCGCCACGGTCATGTAGCCGAGCTGAGAAAGGGTGGAATAGGCGATCACGCGCTTGATATCGTTCTGAACCACGCCGAGGAACGCCATGAAAAGCGCAGTGATGGCCCCGACCACGAGAATCAGGGAAAGCGCGGTTTCCGAAAGCTCGAAAAGGGGGGACATCCTGGAGACCATGAATATCCCGGCCGTGACCATGGTCGCCGCATGGATCAGCGCTGAAATAGGCGTCGGGCCTTCCATGGAGTCCGGAAGCCAGACATGAAGCGGAAATTGCGCCGATTTGCCCATCGCGCCGATGAAAAGCAATATGCAGATCACGCTCATGACGAGCCAGGGGGAATCAGGGATCAGTTCGATGGTTTCAGAGGCCATGGCGGGGGCTCTCGAAAAAACGGTCGCATAGTCGAGCGTGCCGAAATGGGCGAGGATCATGCCTATGCCCAGGAGGAATCCGAAATCCCCCACCCTGTTGACCAGAAAAGCCTTCAGATTGGCGTAGATCGCCGTGGGGCGCGTGAACCAGAAACCGATCAGCAGATAGGAAACCAGCCCCACCGCCTCCCAGCCGAAAAAGAGCTGCAAGAAATTGTTCGCCATCACGAGCATCAGCATGGAGAAGGTGAAGAGCGATATGTAGCTGAAAAAGCGCTGGTAGCCGTCGTCGTCCTGCATGTAGCCGATGGTGTAGATATGCACCATGAGCGAGACAAAGGTCACGACCAGCATCATGAGCACGGTCAGCCTGTCGATCAGGAAACCGATCTCGAAGCGGACATCCCCGGTGGTGAGCCAGGTGTAGACGGCGCCGTTGTAGTCGTGGCCGCGTGCGA
>JAJZVB010000027.1 GCA_021845885.1 Pseudomonadota bacterium | reverse complement strand
CTGTCCAGGCGCGCAGGGGATTCCCGTGGGGAATGTTCTTCCTCGGCATCGGTGCAATCTTCCTGATCTACTTCATCTTCCGCTCCATGGCTGCGCGCAGCCGGCCTGCAACCTATATCCCGGCCGGAGGCGGAGGCATGCCGGGTTCTCCGGGGTATGGCGGCTATGGCCCGGGATACGGGCCAGCCGGAGGCGGAATGGGTTCGGGCATCCTTTCCGGGCTTGCCACAGGCGCGGCGCTCGGCGCGGGCATGGTGGCAGGGGAGGAGATCGCCCATCATCTCATGGACGGCAATTCGAGCAGCGGTACGCCGGTTTCGGATTCATGGGATACCGGCAACGTGGGCGGGCAGGATTTCGGCGTGGCCGACAATTCATCCTGGGATGACGGAGGCGGGTTCTTCGCCGACAACGGCGGAAACGACTGGAGCTGATAAAAAAAGCCCGTCCAATGACGGGCTTTTTTCCGGACGAGAAGCCTTATTTCAGCTTCGTTTCCTTGTAAAGCACGTGCTTCCTCGCGACGGGATCGAATTTCTTCATTTCGATCTTCTCGGGGGTGGTGCGCTTGTTTTTGGTCGTCGTGTAGAAATGCCCGGTCCCGGCAGAGGATTCGAGCTTGATTTTGTCTCGCATGAGATTCTCCTGTTAGATCTTTTCGCCGCGGGCGCGCAGTTCGGCGAGCACGGTGTCGATTCCGTTCTTGTCGATCTTCCTGAGGCCGGCATTGGAAAGGCGCATGCTGACCCAGCGGTTCTCGCTCTCCACCCAGAACTTGCGGTTTTGCAGGTTCGGCAGGAACCTGCGCTTGGTTTTGTTGTTGGCATGGGAAACATTGTTCCCTACCATCGGCTTCTTGCCGGTGACGATACAGACTCGCGCCATCTTCCGCTCCAGAATTCCACAAAAGCGAATTTATACCATATTTCTTCGTTGAAGCGCAATTCCGATATAATGGCAGGATGAAAATCATACTCGGCATCACCGGAGGAATCGCAGCCTACAAGGCTGCCGAGCTCGTCCGCCTTTTCCTGAAAAAGGGGGACGAAATCGAGGTCGTCATGACGGAAGCCGCATCGCGCTTCATCGCGCCGCTCACCCTGCAGGCGCTTTCAGGAAAGCCCGTCCGTCTTTCCCAATGGGAAGACATGGCGCATATCGACCTCTCCAGAGGGGCGGATGCGATCCTTGTCGCGCCCGCGACGGCCGATTTCATTGCAAAAATCGCGAACGGGCTCGCGGACGATCTGCTTTCCAGTCTTTGCCTCGCCAGGAATTGCCCTTTGTACATCGCGCCCGCGATGAACCGGCAGATGTGGGAAAATGCGGCGACGAAGCGGAACATCGAAAGGGTAAGGGAAGACGGGGTGGTTTTGATCGGCCCCGGAGAAGGGCTGCAGGCCTGCGGAGAAACGGGGATGGGGAGGATGAGCGAACCCGAAGATATCGCCTCCTTCCTGGTTGCTTCCCCGAAAAGGCTTTCGGGGAAGCAATTCCTGATCACGGCAGGGCCCACGATCGAGCCCATAGACCCCGTCAGGGTGATCACGAACCGGAGTTCAGGAAAAATGGGCTATGCCGTAGCCCGGGCTGCGCTCGAATCCGGGGCCGAAGTCACCCTCGTTTCCGGACCGACGGGGCTTTTTCCCCCGGCGGGCGCGAAATATATTCCCGTCTCGACGGCAGCCGAAATGCTGGATGCCGTCATGGAAAACATTCATGGGCAAGACGTCTTCGTTGCAGTCGCCGCGGTTGCGGATTATCGGGTCGTCAATCCGGGTACGAGTAAAATCAAGAAAGCGGGAAAACTGCTGCTCGAACTCGAGCCCAATCCCGACATCCTCGCGACGGTCTCCGGTCTCGACAATCCGCCCTTCTGCGTGGGGTTCGCTGCGGAAACGGAAAATCTCGATGAAAACGCGCTGCTCAAGCTGAAAAGGAAGAAAATTCCCATGATCGTCGGAAACCTCGCCGGGGACGCCATAGGGGGCGACGAAAACGAGATCGTGATTTACAGCGGGGAAGGAGCGAAAAGACTGCCCCGATCTTCAAAGAAGGTTTTGGCGCGTCAGCTTCTCGAGGAAATCGAAAAGCAGCTCAGCTGAATTTTTTCCCCGAACGGGCGCGGATTTCCAGCCATTTCCTGATGCGGTTGGCATCCCCTATCCGGGTTTGATTGCCCCACGAATCGAGCAGGACGATGACGACGGGCTTTTCGGCGATGGTGCTGTGCATCACCAGGCAATGCCCGGCCTCGTTGATATAGCCCGTCTTGGAAAGGCCGATATGCCAGTCGTTCTTCGCCTTGTACTTCACCAGCGCATTCGAATTGTTGTACTGGAGGACGCGCTCGCTCCTGGGGAGCACGACTTCATGGGTTGACGTGGTGGTGTCCTCCCTGATGGTCTGGTATTTGTAAGCGGCTTCGACCATCTTGACGAGATCGGCGGCGGTCGAAACATTCTCGCTGTGCAGGCCCGAAGAATCGATGAAATGGGTATGCTCCATGCCGAGTTCTTTGGCCTTTTCATTCATCTTCTTGACAAAAGCCGCCAATCCGCCCGGATAGTTGTGGCCGAGCGCCGCAGCTGCCCGATTTTCGGAAGACATCAGCGCGAGCCTCAGCATTTCTCCCCGGGTCAGTTTGGTTCCGACAGGGAGCCTCGATGCGGAATGCCTCAAAGTGTCGACATCCTCCTCGTCTATCCTGAGCACTTCGTCCATGGGGAGCTTGGCGTCCAGGGTCACCATGGCGGTCATCAGCTTCGTGATCGACGCGATGGGCACCACCGCATCGGTATGTTTTTCATAAAGCTCTTCGCCGTTTTTCTCGTCGTAAATGACTGCGGCATAAGAAGCGAGCCTGGGATAGGCCGGATTGTGGAACCCGTGGGGATCCCTGTAGGAGGCCTTGACGAAATGGGATTTGCGGTGATGATGATGGTGTGTCGCGTTCGCGTTGCCCGAGAGCAGGAGCAGGGATGTTGCGCAAAAGACAGTCAGCATTTTCATCGTTTTCCTCCTTCCCACCCTTTTCGTCAACAGATCAGCTTAAATATTCAAGGGATACAGAACATTCTTAAACAAATTCACAAGTTTTGCAAGGGCTCATGATTGGATGAAATTTTCCCTGTAATATTTCAGCTCCATGATCGACTCGTGAATGTCGGCCAGCGCCTCGTGCTTGTTGTGCTTCTTGAATGCCTCGCAAAGCCCGGGCTTCCAGCGTTTAGCAAGCTCCTTCAACGTGCTCACGTCGAGATTCCTGTAATGGAAACAGGCTTCCAGCTTCGGCATGGACCTGGCGAGAAAGCGCCTGTCCTGGCAGATCGAGTTGCCGCACATGGGCGAAGCGCCTTTCGGAACCAGATCCTCCAAGAAGGCGATCATTTTCGATTCGACTTCCGCCTCGCTGAGCTTGGAGTCCCTCACCCTGGCTATCAATCCCGATTTCGCATGGGTGGATTTGTTCCAGCTGTCCATGCCGTCCAGAACGGCATCAGGCTGGTGCACGACAAGGACCGGCGCTTCCGCGACCACGTTGAGCGCGGAATCGGTCACGACCAGGGCGACTTCCAGTATCCTGTCGAGATCGGGATTCAATCCGCTCATTTCCATGTCGATCCAGATGAGTCGATCGCCATCTTGTGCCATAATTGTCCCTGAAAAAATCCGAATTGTGTCACATCCAAGCCATTACGTCACCGCATGACCGCACAAATCTTCGAAAGAGTCTTCGTCGCCGCACTTCTCGTCTCCTTCATGCTCAAGCTCTGGCTCGGCATGCGGCATATCAGGCATATCAGGGAAAATCGGGAAAGCGTTCCGGATGACTTCAGGGAAAGGATTTCCATCGAGGACCACAGGAAAGCGGCTGACCATACGGTCTCGAATACTTTTGCGGGACTCGCTTCCGACTTCATCGAGGCCATGCTTGTCCTGGGGTTCAGCCTGGGCGGCGGGTTGAATTATCTGGACGCATTCTGGAAGGGCAGGACGGACAGCCCGATTATTGAAGGGGTGATGCTGATCGGCAGCGTCGTGCTCGTCATGGAGGCATTCGAACTGCCCGTGGCGCTATACAAGACCTTCGTCATCGAGGCGAGATACGGCTTCAACAAGATGACCATGGGGCTTTTCATGCTCGACGGCCTGAAGAAGATTTTCCTGACCGGGATGTTCGGCCTGCCGCTCGCAGCCTTCATGCTCTGGCTCATGATGCAAATGGGGAAAAACTGGTGGCTTTACGCCTGGTTCGTCTGGATGGCTTTCAACCTTCTCCTCATGTCGATCTATCCGACTTTCATCGCGCCCTTTTTCAACCAGTTCAGGCCGCTCGAAGCATCTTCCATGAAGAAAAGAATCGAGCATCTGCTGGAAAAATGCGGATTCGAATCGAAGGGGCTTTTCGTCATGGACGGTTCGCGCAGAAGCAGCCACGGGAATGCCTATTTCGCCGGTTTTGGCAGAACGAAGCGCATTGTGTTCTTCGATACGCTCTTGAACAAATTGAACGAAGACGAGATCGAGGCGGTTCTCGCCCACGAGCTCGGCCATTTCAGGCATCACCATATCGTCAGGCGCATCGTTCTGGGTTTTATGCTGAGCCTGATTTTTCTTCTCGCGCTGGGCCATGTCAGAGAATCCTCGTGGTTCTTCGAAGGGCTCAATGCGGGAAATCACTCGGACGCGATGGCGCTGCTGCTTTTCTTCATGGTTTCACCTGCTTTCACTTTCCTGCTCAAGCCGTTCCTGAGCTTCTATTCCCGAAAGAACGAATTCGAGGCGGACGGCTATGCGGCCAGGCAATCCGATGCCGAAAGCCTGGTGAAGGCCCTCACCAAGCTATACCAGGAAAGCGCGAAAACGCTCACGCCGGATCCCCTCTATTCGCTCTTTTACGATTCCCATCCGCCCGCCTCCATCCGTATAGCGCATTTGAGAAAGGCGATGCATAATTGAAATGTCCAATACATGGGGATGAAAATGGAATGCTCTCTCGACCAGAAGAAATGCAAGCCCTGCGAGGGCGGTGTGCCGCCTCTCAAGGATGAGGAAATAGCCGAGCTGCTCGGCAAGCTCGAAGGCTGGGCCCGTATGGGCAACGCGATCAGCAAGACCTATTCCTTCAAAAATTATTACGAAACCATGGCTTTCGTGAACATGACGGCCTGGGTTTCGCACAACGAAGACCATCATCCCGACCTTCATGTCGGCTACAATCAGTGCAGGGTCGAGTACATGACGCATGCGATAGGCGGCCTTTCCGAAAACGATTTCATTTGCGCGGCGAAAATCGACACGTTGCTTTCAATCTGAACTTGAATAAGGGACGGGTCGTCGCAGCCTACGGCAGGCAATATGCCGTGGAAATAGAAGGGAACATCCTTTCCTGCATCACGCGCGGCAGGAGGAACGACGTGGTCGTGGGCGACATTGTCGAGGTCCATGAAGGGGTGATCGAGTCGGTCATGCCGCGCACATCCCTGCTTTACCGCAGCGACGCCTTCAGGGAAAAGCGCATCGCTTCGAATGTCACCCAGGTCGTTTTCGTCCTGGCCGGCGTTCCGACCTACAGCGACGAGCTGTTGAATCTTTGCCTCACCGCCTCCCAAGACCAGGGTCTCAAGTTCCTGATCCTGCTCAACAAGGCGGACATGGAGGAGGCCACGAAAGCGGTCATGGAATCCCTGGAACTTTACGTAAAGCTGGACTATCCCGTGCTTTCCATTTCGGCAAGACAAAATGTTTCCCCTCTGCTGCCCTTTCTCGAAGGCGAGACCAGCGTGCTCGTCGGGCAATCCGGCATGGGAAAATCGACGCTGATCAACAGCCTTGTACCCGAGGCGAACAGGGCAACGGCGGAAATATCATCCAAGCTCGATTCCGGGCGACATACCACGACCCATGCCCGACTCTATCATCTTTCGCCAATCAGCCACATCATCGATTCCCCGGGGCTCCAGGAATTCGGCCTCAATCATCTCGATCTGCAAGGTCTTGTTCATGCCTTCGTCGAGTTCAGGCCCCATCTGGGGCATTGCAGATTCAGGAATTGCAGACATGCCGGCGAGCCCGGATGCGCGCTCCAGGCAGCGCTCGAATCGGGAGAAATCAGCGAAAGGAGGATGGCGATTTACAGGAAGCTCGCCAGTGAATTCATTTCCCGAAAATCAGGAAAGGGCTCAGCGAGAAATAAATGACGATCGAGATGAGAAAAAGATAGAAGACGAACCTGAAGGGATGAGCCCTGAAGTTCTTGAGAAGCGTCCTTTCATGCCCGAACCTTTCGTATTCGCTTCTCGCGAAGGCTGCCCGGTTTGCCTGGTAATTGTCGATGAGCGTTCTTGCACGCGCATAATCCTTGTCATCGCGCAGCCAAATTGACGCTGGAGAAAGTCCCAGGAAGCTCGCAGGCACTTCGTAACAGTCGACTGCATGCTCCGAGAGCAATTCCCGGATTGCTTCGGCCTCGTCTTCGGGAACGTCCCCGAGCATGAAAAGCCTGCAGGGGCTCACTTCCTGGAAGAGCCCAGGACGCCCATCAAGTGATCGCGCAGAGAACGCATCAGGGCCAGTTCGCTTTTATCGACCGAATAGGCAATGCCGTGGCTCCAGTCCCCGTAGAGGGCGCCTATGGGATGATTGTTGAACGACATCGGGAGCAGGACGAAGGATTGAACGTCCAGAAGGGATTCGCCGAACCAGGGAGGCAGCTTCCCGGAAATCTTCGGGTCACGGACATCCTGGATGAAGAGGTCCGCATTGTTGGAAAGGGCCAGATGGAACAGATCGGGGGCGTGGATTTCCGGAACCACGATGCCGGAAAGGATTTCAGGCATGCCATGCCCGAAACCGACGCGCCCCTTGAGCGTGCCGCCATCTCTGAGAATGGCCACGACGCGATGGAACCCCATGCTCGAATAAAGGGTTTCCAATGCCAGGTTCAATGCGTTTCCGAAGGATAGTCCTTCCTGCAGTGCGGCGCGGAAATTCCTGATGCCTTCGCTCAGCCTTTCGCTGGCATTTTCGGGCTTGCCCGAAGGCGCCTTTTCATCCAGAAGCAGGGCGTTTTCCCTGGCATCCATGACGGCCGAATCCACCGATTCGGAAATGGCGTCCAGCGGCACGAGCAGTGCTTCACCGTATTTGTCGACAAGCGCCTCGATCCCCGGTTTTCCTTCCGCTGCGATCGCGGCCGCTTCCGCGGAAAAGCCTGCCAGGAGCTTGAGCCATTCCGCGGAGCCCGGGATGTTGGCGCTCATGGATCCCGAGTGGTGTTTCATGCTGCCCGCGATCTTCGAGGGAAGATGCCAGCGTTTGGCCGCCTCATTCGCGATTTCGTCCAGGGAAACGCCGATGACCTTTTCGGAGGCGGCATTTTCCGCTTCAAATCTTCCGTCCGTGATTTTCGCGATCTTTTCCCATTCCTCAGGGAAATAGAAGGCTACGAGCAGCCGGCCGAGGTGATGAAGCAGGGCGCATACGACTGCTTCTTCGACGTCCTTCAGGTTGGCTTTGGATGCGATTTTGCGGGCGATTTCTCCGGCAAGGAGGGATTTCGCCATTTCGGATCTGGCCATACCCGAGTCTGGAACGGAATTCGAAAGCGTGTCCATGAAACGCACGCTCAAGGCGAGATGACCTATGGCGTCCACGCCGAGAACGAGCGCCGCCTTCGTCACCGTGGTGATTTCTCCGCCTATCGCGGAATACATGGCCGAGTTGGCCAGCCTGATCACTTTTTGAGTCAATGTGAAATCGCTGAGTATGGCCGAAGTCAGTTCGGAAGCATTGTGGTCTTCGTCGTGCATGGCCTCGACGATTTCCCTGACTGCGCTGGAAAGCGCCGGGAAATCGCCTTTTTCGCTCACGCGCTTCCAGAGAAGATCGAAAAAACCGGTGCGTCCTTTCTCCAGCCGGGAGATCAGGCTGTCTTCATTCATCATTTTTCAAGAATTTTTCCTTGAATTGGGCGCTGCTCGCGGGTTTCCCTTTGAGGTAGCCCTGCACCAGATCGCAGCCGCGAGAAGCCAGGAAATCGAGCTGCTCGTTGAACTCTACGCCTTCCGCCACTACGGAAAGGCCGAGCCCGCGGGCGAGGCTCAATACCGCCGATATTATAGCGACGTCCTCCTCGCAATGGGGCAATTCGTCGACGAAAGACTTGTCGATCTTGAGGACGGAAAGCGGGAATTTTTTCAGGTAGGCGAGCGAAGAATAGCCTGTTCCGAAATCGTCTATGGCGATCTTGACGCCGCAGGCGCGCAATTCGTTGAGGATTGCCCCCGATTTTTCGGGATCCTGCATCAGGATTCCTTCCGTGATTTCCAGCATCAGGCTGGAAGGGGGAAGCCCGGATTCTTCCAGCGCGCCCTTGATCGAAGCGAGCAGACCTGCCTGCCTGAATTGTCTGGGGGACACATTGACCGAAACGTAAAAGTCGGTGTGGCCTTCGGCATGCCATTGCTTGGCCTGATGGCAGGCCATGCGCAATACCCATCTTCCCAGCAGCTCGATGAGTCCGCTGCTTTCCGCGAGGGGAATGAATAGGGCCGGGGAAGTCGATCCCCTTTCCGGGTTTTCCCAGCGCATCAGCGCCTCGGCCCCCTTGAGCTTGCCCGTGATGGCGCAAAAAATGGGCTGGTAATTGAGCAGGAATTCGCCGTTTTTGATGCCTTCGTGCATGGCCGATTCCATGGAGACATCGCCGTTTTCCGGATTGAACCGACTGTCGTAGATGCGCCAGCAATTGCCTCCCAATTCCTTTGCGCTGTACATGGCCATTTCGGCATGCTTGAAAAGGGAAACGGGTTCCTTGCCGTGCTCGGGATAGATCGCCGAGCCTATGCTGACGCTGATGTAGAAGCTTTTTCCGTCGATGCGGAAAGGGCGGTGCATGGCGGACAATATCTTCCTCGCGACGATTTCCACTTCCCGCTCCGCACTGACCCCGCCCAGTATGAATGCGAACTCGTCCCCGCCTATCCTGGCCACCGTGTCGCTTTCCCTGACGAGCGTTTTCAGTCTCCCGGCAACGGCCTTGATCAGTTCGTCTCCGCCGATATGCCCGAGCGAGTCGTTGACTTTCTTGAATCCGTCGAGATCGAGCAATTGCAGGGCGAAGCCGGACTGGTTGTGCCTTTGCACGGTGGCTATGGCCACCGTGACGCGGTCGTTGAAGAGCAGCCTGTTGGGGAGGTCGGTCAGCGCATCGTGGGTGGACAGGTATGAAATCTTGCTTTCGTCTTCATGCCAGTGCGAGACGTCGAAGGCGATCAGCGTGAATTCCGGAGGGGCGCTATCCGGCAGGCGCATGATGTGGCAGTCCACCCATACCGGTATGGCGCCTTTCTTGAGCAGGCGGCAAATGAAAGACTGCTTCCTTTCCAGGAACAAGGCGGATTCGAGCGCCCTTTCGAATTTTGCAACGTCTCCTGGATGGATCAGGTTGCTGAAGGATTCGCCTTCGAGTTCACGTTCCTCGTCCAGGAAGGAGGGGGGGCCTGCCACGGTGATGATCCCTCTCAGATTGAGCCTGACTGCGAAATCGGCAAGGCCAGGGTGCGTCTCGATCGTTTTCATGATCATCCCAGCAGGTTGGCGATGGTGAGCAGCAGGATCAAGAGCAACCAGAGCAGAAGGCATCTCCAGAGCAGCCCAACCGTGCTCTGCATGTAGGCGCTGTCGGCTTCGTCCCCCATTCCCATGAGGGGCCGGTAAACTTTCAGGCCATCCTCGGGCAATGCGTCTCCGAGCCGGACGCCGAGCGCACCCGCGCCGCTCGCAAGCAGAATGCCGTGCGCGATGGGCTTCCAGGAAAGCGCCTGGGTCCGCCAGCAATAAAGCGCGTCCTCGAAGTCGCCCACTATGGCGAAGCTCAATGCGGTGAGGCGGGAAGGGATCCAGTCTATGATTTCGAAGGCATGGAATGAGAATTTTCCGAGATGGCCGGCCTCTTCCGGATATTTGTTCCATTCGTCGTTGAGCGCGGTTGCCAGACGGTAAAGCACGGCCCCCATCGGGCCGAACGCTGCGAAAAAGAAAATCACGCCGAAGACATAGGTATGGGAATAGACGAGCCCGAGCTCGATGGAGACGCGGGAGATCTGTTCCGCATTGTATTCGGCAGCCGAAGCCCCCCGCCACGCGCCCAGCAGTTCCCTTGCCTTTTGCAGGTCTCCTTCCTTCAATGCCTTGTCGATCGAAGTATAGGCATGGCTGAACTGCCTGAAACCCATCGTCAGATAAAGCACGAACACATTCCATGCCCAGCCCGCGACGGGATTGAGCTTGTGCAATAGCAGGGTGACAAGCCCGGCGACCAGGGTCGGCGGCAGCACCGCGATCAGCCAGGCCAGAATGCCGTGGCGCCATTCCCCTGTCGTCAGGTGCATTTTGAGCCAATCGAAATAGCCCCACATGAAAGCGAAGGTCTTGCCGTCGAAGGGCCTGACCTGCTCCATCAGCAAGGCCACGATCAGCGAAAGAAAAGTCATTGCCCGCCTTCCACGGCCTCCGCCTTCACGCCTTCGAGCGCTTCGCCGAGCGTATCCTCGCTGATGTCGTTGAGGCATTTCGAAAGCATTTCGGCAGATTCGTACATGTCCTGGGGCAATTTCGAGGTGTCGAGATTGGCCACGAACACGGCGGCGGAACCCGCTATCTTCAGGAGCCTCCTTCTTTCGTTCATCAGCATCTCGATTTCAGTGCGCAGCATCGAAATTTCCTGTTCATGCAAGATTTGGGTCATGGTCTGCTCCTTTCGAAAACAATTCTACCGTAAAAATGCGCCTATGCTACGCTGGCTGCGGCCAGCGCGGTCATATTCACGATTCTGCGAACGGTTGCAGTGGGGGTGAGCACATGCACAGGCTTCGCGGCGCCGAGGAGGATGGGGCCGACCGTGATTCCTCCGCCCGCCTCCATCTTGAGCAGATTGAAGGCGATGTTGGCCGAATCGAGGTTGGGCATGATGAGGAGATTCGCCTCTCCCTCGAGTTTCGAGGCCTGATATTGCTTTTTCCTGATTTCCTCTGAAAGCGCGGCATCCGAGTGCATTTCCCCCTCGATTTCAAGCTCGGGCATCATGCTTTTCACCAGTTCAAGCGCCTTTCGCATCTTTTTCGATGAATGGGTGTCCGAGCTGCCGAAGTTCGAATGAGACAGCAGCGCAACCTTGGGCGTCATGCCGAAACGCTTGATCTGATCGGATGCGAGCAGGGTCATTTCCGCAATCTGATGGGCATCGGGGTCGGGATTCACGTAAGTATCGCAGATGAACAGGTTGCCTTTTTCGAGAAGAAGCAGATTCATGGCCGAGAAACCCTTCACGCCTGCTTTGAGCCCGATCAGCCTTTCGATTGTTTCGAGGTGCGAAAGATAGTTTCCCGACAGGCCGCAAAGCATCGCATCGGCTTCATGCCCGGCAAGCATTCCTGCGGAAAATTCGGTCGGATTTCCATCCGGCTCCAAGACTTCGTAATCCGCTTTTTCCCGGATCCTGAGCCCCAGCCTGGAAACCATGGATTCGATGATTTTCCGATTTCCGCAAAGGACGGGGCGCGCCAGCCCTTCGTCCGCGACGGTCTGGATGGCCTGAAGCACGCGCTCATCTTCGCCTTCGGCATAAATGACACGCATCGGTCTTGATTTCGCGGCAGCGAAAATCGGTTTCATGACGAGGGCGGACTGGTAAATGAAGCGCGAAAGATGCTCCCTGTAGGCTCTGAAATCGCGAATCGGCTTTCTGGCCACGCCGCTTTCCATGGCCGCTTGGGCTACGGCAGGGGCGATCCTCATGATCAGTCTCGGATCGAAGGGCTTGGGGATCAGGTAATCCGGTCCGAAGCCAGGCAATTCTCCGCCATAAGCCTGGGCCGCCATGTCGGACTGCTCCTCAAGGGCGAGTTCGGCAATGGCGTGGACTGCGGCTTTTTTCATGGCCTCATTGATGGTTATCGCCTCGACGTCGAGCGCTCCCCTGAAAATGAAGGGGAAGCAAAGGGCATTGTTGACCTGGTTGGGGTAGTCGGAGCGGCCTGTCGCGATCACCGCGTCCTGCCTCGCGCTTTTCGCCGCAGCGGGATGGATTTCGGGTTCGGGATTGGCGAGCGCCAGAATGAGGGGATTTTTCGCCATCATTTTCACCATTTCAGGCTTCAACACCCCGCCCGCGGAAAGGCCGAGGAATATGTCGGCGCCGGGCATCACCTCATTCAGGCTTCTCGCATCCGTTTTCCTTGCATAGCGCGCCTTGTCGGGGTCCATTTCTTCCTGCCTGCCTTCATAAACCACGCCCTTGATGTCGGTCACGTAAATGTTCTCCCTGGGCAGCCCCAGGCTCACCAGCATGTCGAGGCAGGCAAGCGCTGCAGCTCCCGCGCCCGAGACCACGAGTTTCACGCTTCCGATGGCCTTGTTCACCACGCGCAGGCCGTTGAGGACGGCGGCGCCCACGATGATCGCCGTGCCATGCTGGTCGTCATGGAAGACCGGGATGTTCATTCTTTCCCTGAGCTTCTTTTCAACTTCGAAACATTCGGGCGCCTTGATGTCCTCGAGATTGATCCCGCCGAAAGTCGGCTCGAGGCTGGCAATGATCTCGACCAGCCTTTCAGGGTCTTTCTCGTCGATTTCGAGGTCGAAAACATCTATTCCCGCAAACTTCTTGAACAATACCCCTTTTCCTTCCATCACGGGCTTGGCCGCAAGCGGCCCGATCGCGCCGAGACCCAGCACAGCCGTGCCGTTGGTGATGACCGCAACGAGATTTCCTCTTGCCGTGAGATTGAAGGCCTCCCCGGGATTTTCTGCGATGGCTTCGCAAACGGCTGCAACCCCGGGCGTATAGGCAAGCCCCAGGTCGCTCTGGTTGGTGAGCCCCTTGGTAGGCACGACGGAAATCTTCCCGGGCTGGGGCAGGCGGTGATAATCGAGCGCATTCTTGCGCAATTGTTCGTTCATGGATGCTCCGTTATGAATTTCAGGAAACTTCGAAAAGATGCTGATAGACGAGGACCTGAAGGGCGAAGGATTCGGTCTGATCCAGATTATGGAACTCGACGCCATAGCTGTATTTCCTGCCATCAGGAGATTCGGTTTCGCTGCACCGCTTGATCAGGGCCAAAGGCGAAACATAGGCGGTCGCTCCCTGGTTGGAAACCCTCAGGTACAGTCTCAGGGCATCCCCCATTCCTCCCAGAGGGAGAGCACAGTTGACCTGGGCGCCTGAGAAACTGATGTCGTCGATGCTGCAGGGAAATCTTTTTTCCGGCTGGTCATCGCGCCATACCGATCCGATGACATTCGCCCTGACCCGGGTCGATTTCCTGATCTTCATGCCGCGGACCTCGATCGGATAGGTGAGGTGAAGGTAGGGATAGGGCGTGCTGCAGACCCGCAGGACGCTCGAAGTGAAGGCATAGGCATTCCGTCCGGAAAAGCATCTCATCACCACGCTCTGCCCTGCGCGCATCAAAATGATGGAGTCGTTGGACACCGGAGGGGTCACCAGCACGCTTTTCTTTTCCAGAAAGCCGATCAGCCTGACGCCGTATCGCTGATCGTTTTCTCCCGAAAGCTGCATTTGCAGCATATCGCCCACCTGAAGACTGACGGCCGTGAAATTGACGATGTCGAATTTCGAAGGCGGTTCTTCCTTTTCGCCGAATTTTTCACCGGATTTTTCGGCAGGGGCTGCAGGCTTCACCCAGCTGGGATTTCGATAAAGGCCGTTGGTCAGCAGCGCATTGAGCTGGCTCTGCGTCTCGATGACGTAGCCTTCCTTCAGCAGCAGGTTCTTTTTGCTGTCGTAGACAGGCCAGGGCAAGGGCTTGCCGACCTCCAGGTCTTCTTTTCTGATGGGGCTCAGATCCATCGCGATATTTTACTCGCCAATGTCCTGATGCAAAAGTTAATTTTGACCCAGGATCCTGACTTCCCTTTGCGGGAAGGGGATTTCGATGCCATGCTTCTTGAATTCTCGCCAGATTTCGAGATTGATGTCGGAAATCAGGCCGTATCTTCCCTGTTCGAGATCGGCTATCCAAAAGCCGAGTTCCAGATCGATGCCGCTGTCGGCGAAACTTCTCAGAAAGACCTGGGGTTCAGGCGAACCGAGCACTCTCTTCTGGTTTTTCGCCGCATCCAGCATGATTTTCATGGCGAGCTCGAGGTCGGCTGCGTAGCCCACCTGAACCGCAGCGGAAATCCTGACCTGCCTGTCGCTGTAGGTGTGGTTGACGACGGTGGACGTGATCAATGTGTCGTTGGGAATGAGGGCTTCGCTGCCGTCAGCGCTTTTCAGGACTACATAGCGGGTGGTGAGCTTGGTGAGCACGCCGATCTTGTCTTCGATGCTGACAATGTCGTTGATGTGGATGGAACGGTCGAACAGGATGATGAATCCGCTCACGTAATTGCTGGCTATTTTCTGCAGCCCGAGACCGAGTCCCACGCCCAGGGCTCCGCCGAACATCGAAAGCGCGGTCATGTCGATTCCGGCTGCCGAGAGGGTGAAGATCGAGGCGACGACAATGAAGGCTGTCCGGGTGATTTTGGACAGCATCACCCTGAGGTTCATGTCCATGACTTCGGCGGCCATGATCCGTTTCTCGATGGCGCGGCTCGCCCATAGCGAAACCAGGAAACTGATGGCGATCGCCACCAGCGCCTGCATGACGAGCAGAACGGATATCCGCTGTTTTCCGAAACTGAAGCTGATTTCATCGAGGGATTCGATCAGATTGTCGGAAAATCCCGCAATATGCAGCGCGAGGATGATCCACACCAGCCAGGCGACGGCCCTTTCCATGGAAAGGATCCAGGGTTGCTGGACGAAAATCGCCTGAAGCATGTAGACCAGCGTGCGGATGACCGCGAGCGCGATCAGCATCTGTTTCGCTATTTCGAAAAGCTGGAAAGGCTGATGGATTTCCTTGAAGACCGCCTTGCCGATCAGCGTGAAGGCCAGCGCGAGGAAGGGGAAGATGAGCCGCCTTGCGCCGTCCGATCCGATTTTACCCCGGACGATGCGGGAGGCGGCCCATGCCGAGAAAAGACAGAAGAAGAGGCCCGCGATCTGGGAAACTGCACCTGGCTCCCCGTTCAGAAGCTGGGCTAGGCTTTCCATGATGATCTCATTCCAGGCAGGGGGATATTTCCCTGATCAGAAAATCATGGAAATGCTTCATGCCGTCTTCCATGGGGGACTGGTAGGGGCCCGATTCCGTATTCCCGGATTGATAGAGCGCGCGCCTTCCTTCCGTCATTTTCCTGCAGATGACCGCATCCTCGACCGCGGTTTCCTGATAGGCCTCCTTCTCCGCCTGCACGAGATCGCGTTCGAAGAGCGCGATATCCTCGGGATAATAGAATTCGACGATGTTCGTGCAATGATCCGGCCCCCTCGGCACGATGGTGCTGATCACGAGTACGTGCGGATACCATTCGATCATGATGTTGGGGTAATAGACGATCCAGATCGCGCCTCGGGAAAATTCGCGCTCGTGGTCGTACTTGAGCAGAAGTTCCTGCCATTTGCGGTAAACGGGGCTGCCTGCGCGAACCTTGGCGTATCTTGCGCCCACGACCTGCACGCTGTACCATTCGCCGAATTCCCAAGTCAGCGCATCGCAGTCGACGAAGCTGTTGAGGCCGGGATGGCAGGGCGCGACATGGTAGTCCTCGAGGTAGACCTCGATGAAGGTTTTCCAGTTGCAGTCGTATTCGTCGATCTGAACCCTGTCGAAGACGTGGTTCGAGAAATCGATGTCCTTGAAGCAGGAAAAATTGGCCAGATCCTTTTTGACGTCGCGTTTTCCTGAAAAAAGCAGGCCTTTCCAGTTGGCAAGCGGCGTCTTTCCGAGATCCAGGCAGGGATTTTCAGGGAAATGGGGCGCGCCGATGAGTTTGCCCTCCAGGTCGTAAGTCCACCGATGGAGCGGGCAGACGATGTTCCGTGCGTTTCCTCTTCCTTCGAGCATGGTGGCCTGGCGGTGGCGGCAGATGTTGCTCAAAAGCTCCACCCCCTTCTCGTTCCTGAACAGGATCTTGGCATTGTCCATCCAGTCGAGCGCATGGAAGTCCCCGGCATGCGGCACCATCAGTTCATGCCCGATGTAACCCGGACCGCTGTCGAAAAGCAGCCTCTTTTCAAGGTCTGCCAATTCCCGACTGCAGTACCAGCTCGCTGGCAAAGGCGCAAGTCCAGCCGAAACATCGATCGCATCGGACATCATCGCTTCCTTCTTGAACAGTTAAACATAATATTTTTTATGAAAATCGGGAAAAGCGCAATATTTCTTTCATGATTGACCTGACCGCTCCGGTTGGGCTATTTTTATGCTTTGGGAAAGTTTCATGAGCATACAGGAAAAAACGCCAGAGAATTTCGAATCCGCCCTTCTCGAACTGGAAGCCATCGTGGCCAAAATGGAGGCGGGCCAACTGACCCTGGCGGCATCGCTGGAAGCGTACAAGCGCGGCGCTTTTCTGCTCCAGTATTGCCAGGCGGCATTGAAGGATGCCCAGCAGCAGGTCGAAATCCTGGAAGGCAATACGCCGAAAGACTGGTCTCCCGATGAACAATGACGATTTCCAGTCCTGGGCGCACAGGGGGCAGATGCGCGTCGAGTCCATGCTCGACCGCCTGCTTCCCGAATCATCCGTTCTTCCCTCCAGGCTTCACGATGCGATGCGTTATTCGGTTCTGGGCGGCGGAAAGCGCGTCCGCCCCCTCCTTGCATTGGCTGCAGGCGAGCTTGCAGGGGCGGACTCTGACCGTGTCATGCCCGCAGCTTGTTCCGTGGAACTGATCCATGCCTATTCGCTCGTTCACGATGACCTGCCGGCCATGGACGACGATGTGCTGCGCCGGGGAAGACCGACCTGTCATGTCGAATACGACGAAGCCACGGCGCTGCTCGTCGGGGACAGTCTGCAGTCGCTCGCTTTCGAGATCCTGGCTTCATCCCCTTGCAAAAAGCGGGTCGAGATGATCAGGCTGCTCGCGCAGGCTTCGGGTTCCAGGGGCATGGCGGGCGGTCAGGCCATCGACCTGGAAAGCGTGGGGAAAAATCTCGAATTGCCCGAGCTCGAAGCCATGCATGTCAGGAAAACCGGGGCGCTCATCAGGGCTTCGGTTCTTCTGGGCGCCTATTGCGGCGAAACGAGTGAAGCTGAACTGGGCGCACTCGACCATTTCGCCAAAATGATCGGGCTCGCCTTTCAGGTCATCGACGACGTGCTCGATGCGGAGTCTTCCACGGCGACTTTGGGCAAGACCGCAGGGAAGGATAAAAAGGACAACAAACCGACTTACGTGTCCCTGCTGGGGCCGGCCGCTTCCAGGAAAATGGCTCAGGATCTCTTTGAATCGGCGCTTTCCGCTCTGGAAGGCTTTGGTAATAAGGCGCAAAGGCTGCTTGGAATGGCTGATTTCGTTGTGCAGAGGCAGTTCTGATGGTTTCGTTATTGAAACAGATCAATTCTCCGGAGGATTTGCGGGGGCTGGAAAGGAAATCCCTATCCAGGCTCGCCGAAGAGCTCAGGCAGTACATCATCGAATCGGTCTGCAAAACAGGCGGACATCTTTCGTCGAATCTGGGCACGATAGAATTGACGATCGCGTTGCATTACGTATTCAACACCCCTTACGACAGGATCGTCTGGGATGTCGGCCACCAGACCTATGCCCACAAGATCCTGACGGGGAGGCGGGAGGCGATGAGCGGCCTGAGGATGAAGGGCGGCATTTCGGGCTTCCCGAAAAGGGCTGAAAGCGAATACGACGCCTTCGGCACGGCGCATTCCAGCACTTCGATAGCCGCAGCGCTCGGCATGGCCGTGGCCGCAAAGCTCGAGGGCGTAGAGCGGCGGGCCGTTGCCGTGATCGGTGACGGGGCGCTGACGGGCGGCATGGCTTTCGAGGCCCTCAACAATGCCGGGGCGATGGATGCCAACCTGCTCGTCGTCTTGAACGACAACGAAATGTCCATTTCGAAAAATGTCGGGGCGCTCGACAATTATCTCGCCAGGATATTGTCCGGAAGCTTCTATTCGGCGGCGCGACGGGCCGGGGAAAAGGTGCTGAGGGTCGTCCCGCCCATGCTGGAGCTGGCGAAAAGGGCGGAAGAGCATGTCAAGGGCATGGTGACCCCGGGCACGCTCTTCGAGGAATTCGGCTTCAATTACATCGGACCCATAGACGGCCACGATATCGAGGCGCTCGTTTCCACGCTTTCCAATGTCAGAAAGCTCGACGGGCCGCAGTTCCTGCATGTCGTGACAAGGAAGGGGAAAGGCTACAGCCATGCCGAGGAAGACCCCATTCTCTACCACGGCGTCGGAAAATTCGATTCCAGGGACGGCATCGCCTCGAAAGCATCGAAGCAGCCTACCTATACGGAAATCTTCGGCCAGTGGCTTTGCGACATGGCGGAACAGGACGAAAAGCTCGTCGGCATCACGCCCGCCATGCGGGAGGGGTCGGGAATGGTCGAATTTTCGGAGCGCTTCGCGGAGCGCTATTTCGATGTCGGCATAGCAGAGCAGCATGCGCTCACTTTTGCTGCAGGCCTGGCCTGCGAAGGACTGAAACCGGTTGTTGCGATCTATTCGACATTCCTCCAGAGGGCCTACGATCAGCTGATCCACGATATCGCAATCCAGAACCTGCCCGTGGTTTTCGCCATAGACAGGGCCGGGCTCGTCGGCGCAGACGGCCCCACCCATGCGGGAAGCTTCGATCTTTCCTATCTGCGCTGCATTCCCAACATGACCGTGATGGCCGCATCGAACGAGAACGAATTGAGGCAGATGCTCTACACCGCTTTTTCCATGGGTAAGCCTGCAGCCGTGCGCTATCCGAGAGGAATAGGGCCGGGCATTGCAGTCGAGCATGAAATGAAATCGATCGAGATCGGGCGCGGACAGGTCCTGAGGCGCGGGGAAAGGGTGGCCCTGCTCGCCTTCGGCAGCATGGTCGGGCCTTCGCTCAAGGCGGCCGAGCAGCTTCAAGGCACGGTCGTCAACATGCGCTTCGTCAAGCCCCTGGACGAAAAGCTCGTCGTCGAGCTGGCCAGAACCCACGAGCTCCTGGTGACGATAGAGGAAAATGCGGTCATGGGCGGGGCGGGAAGCGCAGTGGCGGAATGTCTTGCAAGCCACGGGATGAACGTTCCCCTGCTCCATCTCGGCCTTCCCGACTGCTACATCGAACAGGGCGATCCCGCTTCGCTGCTCTCCGATTGCCTGCTCGATGCGGAAGGCATCGTCTATTCCGTGCGGGCAAGGCTCGCGCCTTTAACCCGAGAAGTTTACTCGGGATTGTCCGGCGGTCTATAATCTGGCAGACGCAGAACTTGAGGAATGACCGTGATCACAGCAGAAATGATTCCTGACGTGCAGAGCACGGAGGATTTGAGGCATCTCGCCATAGACAAGGTCGGCATCAAGTCGATCAGGCATCCCGTGAAGGTGGCGGACAAGAGCGGGGGCGTGCAGCATACCGTCGCGATGTTCAGCATGTATGTCCATCTTCCCCACAATTTCAAGGGGACGCACATGTCCCGCTTCGTCGAGATCCTGAACGGCAGGGAAAGGGAGATCTCCGTCGAATCCTTCGAAAGCATGCTGCGCCAGATGGTCGAAAAACTCGAAGCGGAATCGGGATACATCGAAATGAGCTTTCCCTATTTCGTCAACAAGGCCGCACCCGTTTCAGGGGTGAGGAGCTTGCTCGATTACGACGTGACCTTCATCGGCAGCATCGAAAAGGGCGAATACCGTTTCAAGATGAAGGTGCTGGTTCCTGTCACCAGCCTTTGCCCCTGTTCGAAGAAGATTTCGGATTACGGCGCGCACAACCAGCGCTCCCATGTCACCGTCACGGCCTGCACGAACGATTTCGTATGGATAGAGGACGTCGTGGGCATCATCGAAAGCCAGGCTTCCTGCGAGCTTTACGGCCTGCTGAAAAGGCCCGACGAGAAATACGTGACGGAGCGCGCCTACGACAACCCGAAATTCGTCGAGGACATGGTCAGGGATGTCGCATCGGTCCTCAATAGGGATCCGAGGATAGACGGCTACATCGTCGAATCGGAGAATTTCGAATCGATCCACAATCATTCAGCCTACGCCCTGATCCAGCGTGACAAGAAAAAAGGCTGAACGGGATCTTCTTTTTTCAGGGCCCATGCTGGCGGTGCTCGCCGCCCAGTTCCTTTCCGCTTTCGGCGACAACGCGTTGCTCGTTGCGGCCATCGCGCTGCTCAAGCAGCATGGGGCGGCCGATCTCGCGCCTCTGCTTCAGGAATGTTTCGTGGCGCCATTCGTTCTGCTCGCGCCTTTCGTGGGCTCTTTTGCCGATGCGATTCCCAAGGGCAGGGCGATGTTTTTGAGCAATGCCGTGAAGCTTGCAGGCTCAGGCCTGATGCTATCGGGCATGAACCCGCTTTATGCGTATGCCCTGGTCGGCATCGGGGCTGCAGCCTATTCCCCTGCGAAATACGGCATCCTTCCCCAGCTCTTTTCTCCCGACAAGCTGGTGAAGGCGAACAGCCTGTTGGAAGGTTCGACCATTGCCGCCATTCTGACAGGCGTCTTGGCTGGCGGCATGGTTTCAGACCGGTCCGCGACCCTGGCGCTTTATTTCGTGATTGTCTGCTATGCGGCTGCTGCAGTCGTGAATCTTTTGATTCCCAGGCTTCCTCCTGAGAGGAGGGAGATTTCATTCAGCAGCCTCATTCCGGATTTTTTCTCGGCGTTCAAAAAGCTTTTGGGAAACAATGATGCGCGCTTCACCCTCTTGGGCACGAGCCTCTTCTGGGGAACCGGCGCGACATTGCGCATCGCGCTTTTCGCCTGGGTGCCCGTCGCCCTTTCGATTTCAGACAACAAGACCCCTGCGACATTGATGGGGATCGTATCGATAGGGATCGTGTTCGGCGCGCTAGCCGCCGCAGTCTGGGTCAGTCTCGAAAAAGTGAACAGGGTGTTGGTTCCGGGTTTGCTGATCGGCTTCCTGGTTTTCATCCTTTCCCATGTCACTCGCATCCATGACGCGATCATCCTGCTCGTCCTGATCGGCTTCTGCGGCGGGATTTTCGCCGTGCCGCTCAACGCCCTGCTCCAGGAAAGGGGGCATGAAATGATCGGTGCAGGGCGAGCGCTGGCCGTTCAGAACGGCTTCGAGAATCTCTCCATATTTTCGCTCGTCGGCATCTATGCATTTGTCGAGCGCACGGGATTCCCGGAGAAGGATTCCGTCGCCTTCTTCGGATTGGCCGTTCTGGCGGGCATGGCTTTGATCGCGACATTGAGGCTCAAAAAACGCAAGGCATGAATGTGCTATATAGTTTGAAGGGGGAGGCCATGTTTATGCATGAGGACAAGCTCAGGGAAATTCATCAAAACGTCGTACTCGCCGAGAAGATCGATTCCATTTATGCCACCATGAAGGAGAATTTTCCCTTCATTTCGAGAATATCGGCAGCCCTTTACGACGCCAAGACCGACATGTTGAAGACGTTCGTGCACAGCGGCGACGAAATGCATCCCCTTTCCAATTACGAGGCCAGGCTTTCCGAAGCTGCTTCACTCGTGGAGATGCTGGAAAAGGGAAAGCCCCGCGTGATCAACGATCTTTCCCTTTTCGCCGAAGGCCGCCACGAGCATACCCGGCGCATTGCGCAAGAGGGGCATGTGTCGAGCTATACCT
>JAJZVB010000143.1 GCA_021845885.1 Pseudomonadota bacterium | reverse complement strand
GGTGATCGATTCGGCCAACATGCTGATGGAAACCGGCATGATTTCCGAACCCAAGAACCGCACGCTGATGATCCGGAAGGTCATCGAAGGACAGCATCTCAGATCGCTTCGCCTGGTCAGGACTGAACAGGTCGTCAGGCAGTTCGGCCCCGGCCTGCCTGAAGAGCATCTCGACGATCCCGAAGTCAGGAAAGCCATCGAAGCATCCGTTGCTGCCGGAAAATCCGTTCCCGAATTTTCTCTCGCCACGGTCGAAGGGAAACCGGTATTCAGGGCGATCACGCCCTATATCGAGTCGCACAATTTCCATGAAACAGACTGCCTGACCTGCCATCAGGTCGAAGTGGGGAGCTCGAACGGCGCATCGGATCTCACCATCGATCTTTCCGAGGATTTCGGCAGGCTCAACAGGCTCATCGAAGCGCTCGTCGCAGGGCAGGCGGTGCTGCAGGTCTTCCTGTTCTTCTTCCTGAGATGGATCGCGAAGCGGTTCGTTTCCGGCCCCATAGAGGAAGCCAAGCATCATCTTCACGAAATCGTCGACGGCGATTTCTCGCGGGAAGTCGAGATCGGCAAAAGGGACGAGGCGGGCGAACTGCTCTGCGCCATCCAGTCGACGAAGACATTGATGGGCGCGATGATAGACCGGATAGGCGCCGTTTCCGTCAAGATCGAGGAGCGTTCCAAGCATCTTTCCGAGGCCGTCTCGAATGCGAGCATCGCCATCGATGCCCAATCCGAAGCTTCGCACAACATGGCATCAAACATAGAAGAAATTTCAGTCAGCATCGATCATGTTTCCGAAAACGCGGAAGCAGTGAGGCAAATCGCCGTCGAATCGAGCGTCATCGCCGGCAATGGCGGGGAAACGGTCAGGGAAGTGGTATCCGACATGTCTTCGATAGGCACCGAAGTCCTGACCACGGCGGACGCCATCAAGACGCTGGGCGAGCGATCCAGGGAAATCAAGAACATCATCCAGGTGATCCAGGAAATCGCCGATCAGACCAACCTCCTCGCCCTCAATGCCGCCATCGAGGCGGCGAGAGCCGGAGAACAGGGCAGAGGCTTTGCCGTCGTGGCCGACGAAGTGAGGAAGCTCGCGGAAAAAACCGGCGACTCGACCAGGGAGATCGCGGCGACCATAGGCGGAATCAATGAGGGGATGGCGGGCGCGATCGGCACGATCGAAGTGGCCGTAGAGAAGGCGAAGCGGGGGGAGACGCTCGCGGGCAAGGCGGGAGAATCCATACTGGCGATCGGCAATGGCGCACAGCGCGTGCAGGAAGGCGTCGACGACATTTCCGCCTCGATCAGGGAGCAGAGCATCGCAAGCCGCGAAATCGCGGCCAATGTCGAGAAGATCTCGCAAATCGCAGAGGAAAACAGCCATGCCATCAAACAGGTTGACGATACCGCGAAAGTGCTGAAGGAACTCGCGACGACGCTGGAATCGACCGTCAAGCACTTCAGGATGTAGCTAGGCAATCGTGCTGAAGATCTTGAACAGTTCGAACAGGACGATGCCCAGGGTGAGGATCAATGCGCCGACTATGATGTGAATCTGTTTTTTCATTTCAGAACACCATCAGCGCGATGATGCCGATCAGGAGCACGATTCCCAACACGAGGACGAGCAGATTCCCGGCAAGGAGCTTGGGCAGCAATGCCATCCCCAGGACTGCGATTAGAATGCCGATGCCGATCTGCCTGATCATTTCCCCTCCCTCTTTTTTTAAGACGCCATTTTGGCCGTTTAGTTTCCTTTCCTGCAATTGCAGGATCCTTGTTCTATCCTTATTTCCATGACCCCGGAAAAGGAGGACGTTCATGAAAGTCCGGAAAGGCGATGCGCTGCTGGTCGTCGACATCCAGCATGATTTCCTGCCAGGCGGCAGCCTGGCCGTGAACGAAGCGGATCAGGTGATTCCGGTCCTGAACGCCTGCATCCGCCTTTTCAGGGAAAAGCATCTCCCGGTACTGGCCTGCCGCGACTGGCATCCTCCCGACCATTCCTCATTCAGGGAGAATGGCGGACCCTGGCCCCCCCATTGCATCGCGGGAACCCATGGCGCTGAATTCTCGGGTTTGCTCGAACTGCCGAATGATACTCCCGTTTTCTCCAAGGGAACAATCAGGGAAAAGGAAGCCTATTCCGCTTTCGACGGCACGGAGCTCGATGCGGCGCTGAAGAAAATGGGCATCGACAGGCTGTTCATAGGGGGATTGACAACCGATTACTGCGTGAAGAACAGCGTTCTGGATGCAAAAAGGCGCGGCTACGAATCGGTCGTCCTGCTCGATGCAACGAAAGCCGTGAACCTGAGCCCGGATGACGGGAAAAATGCGCTGGAAAGCATGAAGACAGCCGGCGCCATGTTGATCACGAGGGAAAAGCTCGAATGATCGATCCCCTCGCAAGCCCCCTGCTCGCCGACCTCTACGAATACACCATGCTGCAGACCTACCTCGAGCAGAACATGGAGCAAACCGCCGTATTCGAATTCTTCGTGCGCAGATTGCCTGAAAACAGGAATTTCCTGGTCGCAGCGGGACTCGATCAGGCTCTCGATTTCCTGCAGAACATGAAATACGGCGAAGAAGAGCTCGCTTGGCTTTCCATGCATTTTCCCGCCCATGTGATCGAATACCTGGAAAATTTCAGATTCACGGGCGACGTGCACGCCATGCCCGAAGGCACGATTTTTTTCCGCAACGAGCCCATTCTGAGGGTGACCGCGCCTTTGCCGCAGGCCCAGCTCGTCGAATCCCGCCTCATGAACCTGATCAATTTCGAAACGCTGATCGCCTCCAAGGCTGCAAGGTCGGTGTTGATCGCAAAGGACAGGCTGCTCGTCGACTTCGGCCTGAGAAGGGCGCACGGAGCCGAAGCCGGGATGCTCGCCGCGAGAGCGAGCTACCTTGCGGGATTTTCCGGCACGGCGACAGTTCTGGCGGGAGCGCTTTACGCCATGCCCGTTTTCGGCACGATGGCGCATTCCTTCGTCCAGGCCCACGAAAGCGAAATCGCGGCTTTCGAGCATTTTGCCCGGTCCCATCCCGGATCGACTCTCCTCATCGACACCTACGACGTTGAGGAAGCTGCAAAGAAAGTGATCGCCCTTTCCAGGAAAGGCCTGTCGATCCGCTCGGTGCGCATCGACAGCGGCGATCTCGCCAGGCATGCCGAAAACGTGAGGAAAATCCTGGACGATGCGGGACTCCACGAGATCTCGATCTTCGCGAGCGGCAGTCTCGACGAAACCAGGCTCGAAGACCTTCTCGATTCGCCGATAAACGGTTTCGGTATCGGCACTTCGCTCGTCACTTCAGGCGACTGCCCCTGGCTCGATTGCGCCTACAAGCTCCAGGAGTATGCGGGGCGTCCATGCCGAAAGCGCTCCGAAGGCAAGGCCACCTGGCCCGGAAGGAAGCAGGTTTTCAGGAATTTCGATTCGAACGGCAAGATGAATGGGGATGTCCTGACTCTGGATTCGGACAATCAGGAGGGAGAGGCGCTGATCATCCCCTTCATGAAGGAGGGAAAGCGGCTGGAAGAAAGGATTCCGCTTCAGGAAATCAGGCAGAAAACCCTGGAAAATTACGAAACCCTGCCCGACAACCTGAAGCGTCTCGAATTCGCGCCCTATTCCGTTGAAATCTCCGATCTGCTTACCGAGCTCGCCGAAAGCGTGGACAGGAGGGGAATCACGAGCCTCTGAAGGGCCCCGCTTCCTCGAGCTCCGCAATGTGCTGCGCCATTCCCGTCGATTCCTTGTCGAGAAATGCGCCGACCGCCCTCGAAAAATCCGGATGCGCAAGCCAATGGGCTGACCAGGTCTGGACCGGCATGAAGCCCCTGGCAAGCTTGTGGGCGCCCTGAGCGCCGCCTTCGAACGCGGCGATATCCCGCTCGATGCAGAATTCGATTCCCTGGTAGTAGCAGGTTTCGAAATGCAGGCCGGAATGCCGCTCCATGGCCCCCCAATAGCGGCCGTAAAGACGCTTTCCGTCGAACAAATCGAGCGCCGAGGCGATCGCCCTGCCTTCCCGGTAGGCAATCACCATGAGCAGGTTGTCCGCCAGGGTTTCCCCCATTTTCAGAAAGAAATCGAGATTGAGGTAAGGCGAGGAACGGTGTTCGCTGTAGGTGTTGCGGTAGCAGGAATCGAAG
>JAJZVB010000026.1 GCA_021845885.1 Pseudomonadota bacterium | reverse complement strand
ATACTCGAAACCCAATTCCCCCGCAGTCCTGGAAAGGGCGGAAAAGAAGGCAGACTCGGTTTCCGCGCTCAACAAGAACTGCATCTGGATTTCCTGCCACCCTTCCATGTAGGCCCCCATTCTTACCGGAAATATGCACTTGATGTGAAAGCCCTGTCAATAGTGACATTACCCGGAGACTGAAAATGGGTTTACCATTCCGCTTTTGCACTATGTCCAACACATGAACCGCCCCCTCATATCCAGTCGACAGCAAACGCCTTTGGCCATGCCGATCATTTCGGAAGACGGCTATATACGGCTCCTTCCATCCCAACTGAAGGCCGTCCGCTTGATCCACCTGATTTCCGGGCTGGACGAGTATCCTGCGGAAACCACTTCATGCGGCGCAATGCCTACCGCAATCACAGGCTACACTGAATGGATCAGCCATACCGCTCCTGCGATCACGATCGGATGGGACTGGCAAATGCAAACCCCGGTTTTTTTCAAAAGAATCAGCGAACCGCGCAGCAACATCATGCTGAAAGCGGCAGGATCGGACATAGGGCCTGCGAAAACGGCTGCATGGATCGAAGCGTACATTGATTCTCTGGACTGGGAAAAATCCGTCCTGGACTGCATCGGCCTTCGCTATTCGGGATGAACTGTCAGAGTTGACAGTTCACTATCCTCCCGCATTGGCGCAAATTCTGCGTCGTCGAATTCCTTGCGCGAGGCAGTCATGCAAATCACTTCCGGTACGACGGAAAGGCTTCCGGAAATCCTGTTCACGAGAATATCCAACTACCGGCACAAGGTGTTCGTGGAAATGCTCGGATGGGAACTCCGAAGTCGGAACGAAATGGAGCTGGATCAGTTCGACCGTCCGGACACGGTCTATGTCGTAGCCCAGAACGAACAAGGCCAAGTCAGCGGTTGCGCCAGGCTCCTCTCCACCGATCGGCCTTACCTGCTCGGCGAAGTGTTCCCCCAATTGCTCAACGGCATGCCCCCTCCCTCCACCCCGGAAGTATGGGAACTATCCCGTTTCGCCGCAGTCGATTTCAGCAATCAGGCCCAGTCAGGGCAGTTCTCCTCCCCCATAGCCGTCGGACTGCTGCGGGAGGCGATCGACTGCGCGGCTTCCCATGGGGCGAAAAGGCTCATCACGGTATCCCCTTTAGGCATCGAACGGCTGTTGCGAAAGGCAGGCTTTCATGCGCACAGGGCAGGCCCGCCTATGGTCATAGACGGGCATCCCATTTTCGCCTGCTGGATAGAAGCCTAATACTAGTCCGGGTAAGGCGGGGGGGACTGATGCAGCTTGTCCCTCAATTGATTCAGCTGGTCTGGCGTGAGGAGATCCTCGATTTCATTTTCCGTATCAAGCGCCGATTTGATCATCTTGCGCTTCAAGTCGAATATTTTCTGATAGGTCTGGTCGATGGCAACCGAATCCCGCCTGTCCGCATGGTAAAGATCACGAAGCACGCCCGCATCGTCCATGATGGTGCCCATGGTGGCCCAATTGTCATGCTTGAGCTTCTCGATCAGCTTGGAGATCTTCCCGCGCTGTTCGCTTGACAGGTTGAGAGACCAGACCATCGCGGTGCGCGGCCCCAGCCCCATGCCCATCATGTCACGGCCGTAACCTCCCATCATGCCGTGACCATCCATCATGCCGCCGTAGCCCCCCATCCCGTGACCGGGATGACAATCCTGTATCATCGGGTGGGCAAAACGCTTTGCCGGCACAGGTTTCTGGGGCGGCATATCAGCTGCAAGCGCTGTTCCTGCAGACAGAGCCAATGAAACGAGAAGCATTCCGGAATATCTCATATTACTCTCCTTTGTTTTAGCCGCATTCTACCTTATAGCACAAAGCAAGGCATAGCATTTCCGCCATCACCAACAAGGGCGCCACTTGTTTCGAAATTGTGCATAGGCGTCGCGTTTCGGACGTATTCGTCTACGACGTCGACACGGGATAGCTCGGGGAAGTGAGCTATCCCGGCCCGATGGGCGGATGAGAGAAATACCGGCGAAATTTCCCGCACTCTGCTACAATAAGCGCAGCGGCATTGATCCAGTCCCTGCGCCGCCATCTCCATCAAACCTTATCCGCCTGCCCTGACTGGCGCCGCTTGATTCGGCGACAGGCCGATTTTTTCCGGAAACACCATGACTTTTTCTTCCCTCGGCCTGTCCGAAGACATTCTGCGCGCGGTATCCGAGCGCGGCTATATTGAACCCACCCCCATCCAGAAGCAGGCGATTCCCGCCGTGCTTTCCGGGGGAGACCTGCTCGCCGGCGCCCAGACCGGCACAGGGAAAACCGCCGGATTCGTCCTGCCCATCCTCCACCGCCTTTCCGACAGGCGGATCAAGGGGCCCTCGGAGGGGCGCCCCCCGATCCGCGCGCTGATCCTCGTCCCCACCCGCGAACTCGCCCTGCAGGTGGAGGAAAGCATCCGCGCCTACGGCAAATACCTGAAACTGGATTCGATGACGATGATCGGCGGGGTCAGCATCAATCCGCAGATCACGAGGCTGAAAAGCCGCGTGGACATTCTTGTCGCAACGCCGGGAAGGCTGCTCGACCATGTGTCACAGAAGACCGTGGACCTTTCCAGGATCGAGATCCTTGTCCTCGACGAAGCCGATCGCATGCTCGACATGGGCTTCATCCGCGACATCAGGAAGATCCTCGCCCTCCTTCCAAGAAAACGGCAGAACCTGCTCTTCTCGGCGACTTTTTCCGACGAGATCAAGGCCCTGGCCGAAGGACTGCTCGACCATCCTGAAACGATCGAGGTGGCAAGGCGCAATGCCACAGCGGAAAAAATCGAGCACAAGGTCCACCTTGTGGACCGGGACAAGAAGCGCCCGCTTCTCGCCCACCTCGTGAAGAAGCACAACTGGCACCAGGTGCTGGTATTCACGAGAACCAAGCACGGCGCCAACCAGCTCGCGGAATACCTGACCAAGAACGGCATCAATTCGCTCGCCATCCACGGCAACAAGAGCCAGGGGGCGAGAACGCGCGCGCTTTCCGAGTTCAAGGACGGCAGCCTCCAGGTGCTGGTGGCGACCGACATCGCCGCCCGCGGCATAGACATCGCAGACCTGCCCCACGTGGTCAACTTCGAGCTTCCCAACGTGCCGGAGGACTACGTCCACCGCATCGGGCGCACCGGGCGCGCAGGTCAGTCCGGAGAAGCGGTTTCTCTCGTCTGCGTGGACGAGCTGAAGCTCCTTTCGGACATCGAGAGGGTGATCAAGCGGAAGATCGCCCAGGAAACGGTGCCCGGTTTCGAAGCGGACAGAAACGCGAAACCCGAGCCCATCATGAAGGCGGGAAGGCAGGCCCGGCCCCGCAGGAAGCCCGGCAGCTAGCCCGGACTGGATTCGAGCAGGGCCAGGATGCCTCCGAGCGCTTCCATGACGGCCTGGCGGCGCACTTCACGGCGGTTTCCCTCGAAATGCCTGCGCGCCGCCTCGACCCGGCCCGCCTTCGTCGCCCAGGCGAAGCACACCGTGCCGACTGGCTTTTCCGCGCTTCCCCCTCCGGGCCCGGCAATGCCCGTGATGGCGAGCGAAACATCCGCCCTGGAGTGCCTGATCGCGCCCAATGCCATCTCCATGGCCGCTTCCACGCTCACCGCCCCATGCATCTTGAGGGTATCCGGGTTCACGCCCAGCATCTCGCGCTTTGAAAGGTTGGAATAGGTGATGAAGCCGCGCTCGTACCATTGGGAGCTCCCGATCACCGAAGTCAGGACCTCCCCGACCCATCCCCCCGTACAGGACTCCGCCGTGGCGAGAAGGAAACCCTTCTCCTTCAGAACATTGCCCACGATTTCAGAAAGTTTTTCCAGTTCCATCATCCCGGGAATGATTTGAAGAGCGCAAGGCAGATCAGCGCATAGAAGGCTGCGAGCAGGTCGTCGAACATCACGCCGAATCCGCCATGCCATATCCTGTCATAATAGGCGATCGGCGGCGGTTTTAGAATATCGAAGAAGCGGAAAAGGAAAAAAGCCGAGACCTTCCAGAGCAATCCTTCAGGCGTGAAGAAAAGCACGATCATGAAGGCCACGATCTCGTCGAAAACGATGCCGGAATGATCCTCCTCGCCGATGTCTCTCCCGGTCTTGCCGCAAAGCCATATGCCCAAAAGGAAAAGCTGGAAGAGAAAAAGAAGGAAAAGCCAGTCGGATTGGCCAAACCAGGATTTCAGGTAAGCGTAGACCGGGAAGGCGACCAGCGTGCCCATCGTACCCGGCGCAAACGGGGAAAGGCCCGAACCGAAGCCGAAGGAAAGGAAATGGGCGGGATGGGAAAGCACGAAACGCCAGTCAGCGGAAGTGCGCATAGCCTTTCTCCCCCGTTCCTTTTTCCCTGCCTTTTTCGTCCAGGACATGCAGCCCGCTGCCCTCGGTTATCCTGCCCACCCTGGATAGCCGTATCCCGAGCTGATTGCCCAGTTCGATGATTTCTGAATATTTTTCTTCCGATGCGGTGAAACAAAGCTCGTAGTCGTCCCCCCCGGAAAGGATCGCCTTTTCCCCGACAGGCTCGTTCACGTACTTTTCCATCGTTTTCGAAACGGGAAGCGACGAATAATCGACAATGGCGGAAACCTCCGAGCGCTCCAGGATATGCGAAAGATCGGCGCAGAATCCGTCCGATATGTCGATGGCGCACCTGGAAATGCCGGAGAGCGCAAGCCCCAGTTCCACCCTGGGGACGGGGTCGCGCAGCGCCTTGAGACAGGATTCCAGATCGGCGCCATCGAGCCTGATTTCCCCCTGAAGATGATAAAGCCCGAGCGCGGCATCCCCGAGATTTCCGGAAACCCAGATCTCGTCGCCGATCCTGGCAGCATCCCGCCTCAGGGCGAGACCGGCATCGATCTTGCCCATGATCTGCACGCAGATGACAAGCGGCCCTCTCGTCGTGTCCCCTCCGATCAGATCGACGGCATAATTTTCCGCCTGCATCATGAATCCTTTCGAGTAGCCTTCCAGCCAGGATTCTTCCGCAGCGGGCAACGATAGGGCGAGCAAGGCCCATCGGGGTTCGGCGCCCATGGCCGCCATGTCGGAAAGATTGACGGAAAGCGATTTCTTGCCGAGCAGGAAAGGATCTTCTCCCGGAAAGAAATGCACCCCCTCGACCAGCATGTCGGTCGATGCCGCAATCGTTTTTTTCGATGAAAAAAGCGCGCAGTCGTCTCCCACCCCGAGAATCGCGCCCTTCGCAGGCTTCGTGAAATAGCGCGCGATGAGCTCGAATTCGTTCAAGATTCGGAAGATCTCAGACGGGATGCGAACTTGTCCAGCACCCCGTTGACGTATTTGTACCCGTCTGTGCCGCCGTAGCGCTTGGCGAGTTCGACCGCCTCGTTGATCACCACCCTGTAGGGAATGTCGGGATGATGGAGGAGTTCGAATGCGCCGAGCAGCAACAGGGAGGCTTCGACGGGGCTCAATTCCGGGAAAGGCCGGTCGAGATGGGGCTGGAGCGAAGCCTGGAGCTTGACGGATTCGGCGATCGTCCCCCTGAGGCATTCGTCGAAAAAACCCGCGTCGAGCTTCGAAAATCCTTCTTCCTCCCTGAAATGCGACAGGATGAGATCCGCATCCTGCCCGGAGAGCTTCCACTGATAGAGCCCCTGGAGTACGGCTTCCCTCGATTTCCTGCGTTTTCCCTTCATGACAGGCGGCGCATCAGGTTGGCCATCTCGATCGCTGCGAGTCCCGATTCCCTTCCCTTTTCGTTCATCCTGGAAAAGGCCTGGTCGTCGTTTTCGGTGGTGAGTATGCCGTTTGCGACCGGAATGCCGGTTTCCAGCTGCACCTGCATCACACCTTTCGCCGATTCGTTGGCAACCACTTCGAAATGGTAGGTCTCCCCCCTGATCACCGCGCCCAGAGCGACGAGCGCATCGTATTTTCCGCTTGCCGCGAGCTTCTTCAGCGTCACGGGGATCTCCAGCGCGCCCGGAACCGTGACCAGGATCATTCTCGACGGATCCACCCCGTGATGGGTGAGGGCAGCGACGCATCCGCTCAGCAACCCTTCGGACGCCTCGATGTTGAATCGGCTCATCACGATGCCTATGCCCAGCCCCCTGCCATCCAGGTTTCTTTCCGCTTCCTCGATGTTTTCGAATTTGGCCATATCAATCCCTTCTCATCGCGTCGACCGAGTCCACGAAGCCTGTCACTTCGAGATCGAATCCCGTCATGCTGGGCATCTTCCTGGGCAGGGCGAGCAGCCTCATTTTCTTCACGCCGATATCCCTGATGATCTGCGCACCGATTCCGTAGTTCCTCAGGTCGACCTTGGGCTCCGTTCCCGATCCCGTGTTCATGGCGCGCTCCAGGAGATCCCCCTCGCATTCCTTGCGCCCGAGAAGCACGATCACGCCCGAACCGGCCTTCGCGATCGCATCGAGCGCGTCGTTCAGCTTCCAGGAATGCGAACGGGTTTCGATGTCGAGCAGGTCCATCACCGAAATGGGCTCATGCACCCTGACATAGGTTTCCTTTTCAGGATCGATCTCGCCCTTCACCAGGGCGAGATGGGTCTGGTTGGAATTCCTGTCGAGATAGACGACCAGCCTGAAATCGCCGAAAAGCGTCTTGATCGGCCTTTCAGCTTCGCGGCTGACCAGGGATTCGGTCTGGTTCCTGTAATGGATCAGGTCCGCGATCGCGCCTATCTTCAAGCCGTGCTGTTCGGCGAAAACCAGGAGATCGGGAAGCCTGGCCATTTCCCCGTTCTCCTTCAATATCTCGCAGATCACGGATGCGGGGGTGAGCCCTGCGAGGGAAGCCAGATCGCATCCCGCTTCGGTATGCCCCGCCCGGACCAGCACCCCCCCTTTCTGCGCCATCACGGGGAAAATATGGCCCGGCTGGACGATGTCCCCGGGTCTGGCATCCCTGGCCACGGCGGCCTGAATCGTTCT
Organism: Pseudomonadota bacterium; assembly: GCA_021845885.1. Classification (GTDB taxonomy): domain Bacteria; phylum Pseudomonadota; class Gammaproteobacteria; order Burkholderiales; family JABEVD01; genus JABEVD01. The sequence goes on along the minus strand of JAJZVB010000026.1, from coordinate 15,207 downwards.
CGCCCTGTCGGCGGCGGAAATGCCTGTCGTCACCCCGCTTGCAGCCTCTATCGAAACCGTGAAATTGGTCCCCATGGGCGCGCGGTTCGCCGAGACCATGGGGGGAAGGTTCAATTGCCTGCAGCGCTCCTCGGTGAGGGTGAGGCAGATCAATCCGCGGCCATATCTCGCCATGAAATTGATCGCTTCCGGCGTGACGAAATCGGCGGCCATGACGAGGTCGCCCTCGTTTTCCCTGTCCTCCTCGTCGACGAGGATGACCATCCTCCCCGCCTTCAGGTCTTCGATGATATGGGTGATCGGGCTCAGTGTCATAATCAGAACATCGGCTTCTTTTCGGCCTGCTGATAGCGCCTCGAGCCGTCCAGGATTTCCGCTTCGGCCTCCTGGACGCCCACCCATCCGTCCACCTTGACCCATTTTCCTTTTTCCAGATCCTTGTAATGCTCGAAGAAATGGCTGATCTGGGCAAGGGTGAGTTCGGGCAGGTCGGCAGAAGAATTCACGTTCCTGTAAAGGGTGCAAAGCTTGTCTATGGGCACGGCGAGCACCTTGCCGTCCTGGCCCGATTCGTCGGTCATCTTGAGCATGCCTATCGCCCTGCATCTCACCACGACCCCGGTCATCAACGGAACCGGACTCAACACCAGGACATCGACAGGGTCGCCATCGTCGGACAAGGTATGGGGAATATAGCCGTAATTGCAGGGGTAATGCATCGCCGTCGACATGAAGCGGTCGACGAACATCGCCCCGGTTTCCTTGTCGACTTCGTATTTGATGGGGTCCCCGTTCATCGGGATTTCGATGATCACGTTGAAATCGCGAGGAAGATCGCGCCCCGAATTGACCCTGTCCAGATTCATGAAACGTCCTTTATATGGAAAACCGGTATTATATAATGATGGCACAATAAATCCGCCACATTTGTCCAACCTACCGGAACCGACCTTGACGCCAGACCAGTATTGCCAGGAAAAGGCCGCGAAAAGCGGATCGAGCTTCTATTACAGCTTCCTTTTCCTCCCCCCTGAAAAACGCCTCGCCATCACGGCGCTTTACGCCTTTTGCAGGGAAATAGACGACATCGTCGACGAATGCCACGATCCTGGCGTGGCGAGAATGAAGCTAGCCTGGTGGAGAAACGAGATCGGGGCGGTGTTCTCCGGGAATCCGGAGCATCCTCTGGGAAAAGCCTTAAAGCCCGTCATCGAGCGCCACAACCTTCCTCCTGAGCTCTTCAGCGAAATCATGGACGGCATGGAAATGGATCTCGACGAGAACCGCTATCCGGACTTCAAATCCCTGCAGCTCTACTGCTACAGGGTGGCGAGCGTGGTCGGGCTGCTTTCCGCTGAAATCTTCGGCTTCGAAAACAGGAAAACGCTCGATTACGCGCACGAACTCGGCATCGCACTGCAGCTCACCAATATCCTGCGGGACGTCGGCGAGGATGCGAGAAGGAACAGGATCTACCTGCCCCTGGATGAACTGAAAGAATACGGTGTGACTGTATCCGACATCCTGAATGCGAAAAGCAGCGAAAATTTCGAGAAGTTCATGGCCTTCCAGATTCATCGCGCGAGGCGCCATTACGACAATGCCCTTCAGGCCCTGCCCGTTGAAGACAGGCAGAACCAGAAGCCCGGGCTCATCATGGCCGCCATCTATTCCGCGCTGCTCGACGAAATCGAAAAGGATCCCGGATGTGTATTGAAGGGGAGAACCTCCCTCACCCCCCTGCGCAAGGTCTGGATCGCCTGGAAGACATGGGGAAAAAGGTAGCGGTTATAGGCGGCGGTTATTCCGGGCTTGCCGCAGCCTTTACGCTTGCCGAATCGGGCATCCCGGTCACCCTTTTCGAATCCTCGAGAACGCTGGGCGGGCGGGCGAAAGGAATGGACTGGAAAGGACTCAGGCTCGACAACGGCCAGCATATCCTGCTCGGCTGCTATCGTGAAACGCTCGCATTGATCGAAAAGGCCTGCAGGCATCCCGAGCCCTTTCTCAGGATTCCGCTCGAACTCTCCGTCGACGATTTCCATATCAAAACCCTGCCCCTTCCCGAGCCCTTGAACCTGCTTTTCGGGATGCTTTCCGCGAAAGGGATTTCCTTTTCCGAAAAACTGAGCGCGCTCGGCTTCCTGTCGAAAATGAAATTCATGAAAGGGCTGGACATCAACGTCTCCGAGCTGCTCGAAAAATACGGTCAGTCCTGCAGACTCTGCGAATTGCTCTGGAAGCCGCTTTGCATTTCAGCGCTCAATACCCCGATCGAGATCGCTTCCTCGAATGTTTTCATTTCCGTCCTCATGGACGCCCTGAACGGAAGCGACATGCTGATTCCCAGGATCAATCTCTCCAGCCTTTTCCCTTCGGGCGCGGCCCGATTCATCACGAAAAATGGAGGGGAAATCCTGCTGTCCAAACCGGTCAGATCGGTCGTGAAGCACCATGCCGGCTTCGATCTTTTGACGGACGGGGAAACCTTTTCATTTTCCCATGTCATTTGCGCAGTCGCCCCGTATCATCTTTCAAGGCTGACCGAGGCGCTGCCTGAAATCAGGGTGCAGGACTTCGATTATCAGCCGATCTGCACGGTCTATTCCCAATATCCTGAAAGGGTCAGGCTTCCCGGAAAAATGATGGGTTCTTCCAGGGGGCTCGCGCAATGGCTTTTCGACAGGGGGGCGATCTGCGGCCAGAAAGGGCTGATCGCCGCAGTCATCAGCGCCGCTCGTCTCGAACTTTCATTCGATTCCATCGCGTCCACAATGCATGAAGAAACGAAAAAGCTCGTTCCCGACCTCCCCCCTCCGCTTTGGCAGAAAGTCATTCTGGAAAAGCGCGCGACATTTTCATGCACGGCGAATCTGCAGCGGCCCGGAAACGAAACGCCGCTCAAGGATTTCTATCTTGCAGGCGACTATACCGCGAGCCCCTACCCCGCAACCCTCGAATCCGCTGTGAGAAGCGGCCTTTCCTGCGCCCGTCTTGCGCTCAAAACCATTTGATTATCATGGTTATTTCATGGAAAGACAGGCTTGCCGAGCTTTCCTGTCTGTGCTAGATTTGGGTCGTGGTCCGGATTTCCGGTCCCGCTGTAGCGGAGCACATCTGAAAATAAAATTAGGAGAGGTTCATCATGCAAGCATTGCCATGGCTCATTTTGTTCGTTTTCATCATGCCTGCCACCATCATCCTGACGGATTACGGCAACATCAAGAACAAGAACAAGTGATGTAAGGGCGCTGTAGGCGCCCTTTTCAATGCAGGCTCAGGCTGGAGGCATGCATGTTGGCGAAGTCGTCTTCGACCATGTCCGTCACCATGGAATGGATTTCGACATCGAACCATTCCTTGAACAGCTTGAGCGACCTGTCGGAAGGCCAAAGGCTCTCGTCCCCCACCCAGTCTTCCAGTTCCCGCTCGAAAAGCTCCTCGAAATTCGAATAAACGAAATGCAGCGCGCTTTCCTCGTCGTCGAACTCCGGGATGAGGAGCGCTGTGGCATCCTTTCTCAGCTCATCGAGCGTCATCCCTCCAGAAACCGGATCGAGCGAGTTCATGAGCCAATCCAGGAAATGCTGTTTGGGTTTGATGATGGCGAGACTGCGGTTGATTTCGTACATACTGTTTCCTGTGAAAGCACTGGCAAGGTATTTTAAACCGAATTGGGTCCCCTGTCATGAAACGCCTAGATCAGGCGCCCTTCTTCCATCCCCCGGCAGACCAGGCATTTCAGCCAAAGCCTTTCGTCCGCTGAGGCGCCGAAGAATGAGATGCCGTATTCCAGCATGTCCTCCCGGAATTTGGCATGCTCGATGCGCGCCTCCAGACCGATCTCTTTTTTCATATCATCGACCTCAGCCAGGAAAGCGACGCGGATCCTTTCTCCATCCTGCCCGATTGCAATGGGGCTGTCGATCTTCGATCCCTCCTCGCTGAGATTGGTCATGAGGACGGGCTGGATCTGCCCTCCCGCCTGAATGATCGCAGGCAGCTTCACCCTGATCCAGGGGGAATGCCTCAGGGGCTGGATCCTGATTTTTTCGGGATATGCCAGATGCAGGTAATGGACGGGAGCGATGCAGACATGATCGACTCGGGTATCGAAGCCGTAAATGTCCCGGCCTGTAAACATGCGCGCTTCAACTTCCTCCCCTTCCAGGAAATCGATCCGGAGCCCTTCCTTCATGGGACTGGTGGCGAGCAGGCTGACTCCCGCGATAGCGCCTATCAGCCTGGAATCGAAGCAAATCCCTCCCCTGCAGATCTGCATTTTCTCCCCGACATGCACTGGAAAAAGCGGTTTAGCCATGATCATCATCCGCAATGCTTAATTCACACTATAGCATGCGACAATTTGCCCCATTCCCACGAATCGGCAGCTTGGCTAACATTGCTCCAGCCGTGACAAGCGGCGCCTAAAACAGATAGAGGAGATTTCATGTCGGTAAAAATGAAAATGAACATGGCGATATTGCTTGCAGCTGCCCTGACGCCATCGCTCGCCTCGGCCTGCGCCTGCGGCTGTGGCATGTTCGATGTGGGGATGCCCGGAATGGCCTTGCCCTCGAGCCGGGGGGGCAGCATCAATTTGCAGGAAACCTTTCTGGACCAGGACCAGGCCATGCAGGGAAACAGCAAAATTCCCCTGAGCCAGAGCCCCGACCAGCGCATCAACACCACCTTCACCAACCTGAACGCCCAATACCAGTTCAGCCGCGACTGGGGGATGATGGCCATGATCCCCTACTGGCAGAGAAGTTTCGATACCAACGCCAATTTCGGCAACGGCGCGGCCCAGATCGTCAACAGCAAAGTGAACACCTTGTCCGACATCCGCCTCATGGGGATGTACACCGGTTTTTCTCCCGACATGTCCACAGGGCTCATTTTCGGAGCGAAGCTGCCCACCGGCACCTATACCGCACCGGGCTTCGATCGGGACACCCAGCCCGGCACGGGCAGCACCGACATCCTTCTGGGGGGATACCGGATGGGTCAGGAACGACACTGGGGCTGGTTTGCCCAGGGCATCTACCGCAGTGCAGTCAGCACCCGCGATGATTACCGTCCGGGCAATAGCCTTCAACTGGTGGTCGGGATGCATTACGATGCTTTCAGACGCAGCACGCACATCATCCCGACATTGATGGTCAATGCCACAATTCGACAAGCCGACACCGGGATCAATAGCAACACCCTGAATTCCGGATTAAAAACCGTATACCTGACGCCCGGGGTATTGGTTGATATCACCAAACGCTGGCAGGCGAATGCAAGCCTGTATCTGCCGATTTACGAATACGTCAATGGCATCCAGCTGGTTCCGAAGCAGATCGCGAGCGCAGGCATAACCTACAATTTCTAACCCCCCATATCATGGACATCCGCTCCGCATTTAAATCGCTCATCTTGTGCATCGCCCTGTCCCTTCCTTCAATGGCGCATGCCGCGGGCGACTGGTCACTCACGGACACGTCCGGCAAATCCGTCAGCCTTTCCGACTACAGGGGCAAATGGGTGCTGGTCAACTTCTGGGCCACATGGTGCCCCCCTTGCCTGGAGGAACTTCCGGCTCTCGAGAAACTATACGAAGAAGGCAAGCTTGTCGTGATCGGCATAGCGGTGAGCTACCCGAGACCGGGAGAAGTGCTGGATTTCCTGAAGAAAAATCCGATCCCCTATCCCGTGGTGCTGGGCGACGACGACATTGTGGAAAAATTCGGGGATCTCGACACGCTTCCGACCAGCTTCCTTTATTCTCCCGACGGCAAGCTCGCAGGCCGCCACCAGGGTCCGATCTCCAGGAAGGAACTGCTTTCCGCCATGCAGGGACATTAGAAATGCTCGAATTCGAGCGCGAGCATGAAACCGCCTATGACCATCATGGAAAGACCGATCATGAAAAAGATGTCGGCGTATTTTTCCAGCACGCCTGACAGCGGATGAGACCGCATGGAAATGTAGGAAAGGAAGCAACTGACCAGAAATACCAGGCCGTTCACCGCAAAAACGGTGTCGATGATGGTGCCGGCATGGCGGGTTGCAGCAGTAAGACGGACTATGCTGATGACGGTGACGCATACCCCGGTCATCGTGGCCGAAGTCGGCAGGATGTGGTTGGCGACCCCGGTATTCGAATCAGTGCGCATACTCTATCGAATTCCCTTCTGAAGGAGGCTCCCGAAGCTTTCGGGAATGCAGATTAAGACTGCATGATCGGGGCTTGGTTCCGAAAAAAATGAGGGCTTGACCGCAGGTCAGGCAGCCAAGCCCAAAGGAGGGTTCGTTACCCAGAAAGATAAGATAACGGTTATATTCTAATAAATAGGCATTACCCTGTCAAGGCAATTGTCATATCCCTCAGGGCGGAATAAGTCATCCGGAATGATCGAGCAGCCAGGCGGTCTTGTCCAGGGCGAATAGCGCCCGATCGATCACGCCGGATTCATTTTCAACCCCTTCCAGGGCGAGCCTTGCGCTCGAACACAGGCGGAGCGCGCCGCAGGAAACAGGCTGCCCCAGACTGAAGCGCAAAGCTGCAGTCTCATGCCCCGAAACAGGGGAAAGGTCTTCGCGCAGCAGGGCATGGATGCGCCTTGCCTCTTCCAGGCCGACGAAGCCGCTCTTTCTTTTCATGCGGAAGGGAAAGATCGTCTGCACCTTGTCCCAGCCCGAATGCGTCCGATCGAGTTCCGGAACAGAAAGGGGCTCGAAGCGAGGATCTTCCCCCAGCCTATCCAGTATCCCGCCCGCAAAACGCGAAAGGAAGCTTTCCACGCGGGCTCCAGGAATCGAACGGAAAGCCCTGAGTTCGGCAAGCGCAGCCTCCCATCTCAGAAGCAGCCCCAAGTTGTTTTCAGGATCCTTCGGGCGGATTGCGCCGAAGGATCCTGGAACGAGCAAGGCGCCCGAGAATGTCGGCCCGGTGAGGAATTTCGATCCCGTTACGGCCAAAAGGAAGCCCTCATCGAGATAGGCGCTCAGGGTGGGAGTGCCTATCCTGAACTGGCTGGCATCGACCAGCACTTCGACGGAATGCGGAAACCTCCTCTTCATTTCCCTCGCGCAGGAAAAGCTCGGGGCGATCAGTCCCGTCTTCGAGACATCGACCAGAACGAGCAGCACCTTTTCCTTCGCGAAGGATTCCACGAGCCTTGCCGCTTCTTCGTCGATCTCGAAGCCATCCCTGGGCACGCCTTCAGGATTCCTGATCTGCAGCTGATGAACCCTTCCGCCGGAAAGCGCAGCGGGCACGCCCCTCCCTGTCTCCGATCCTGAAACCATCACGATATGCCGGGGTTTCGTCAGGCTGAAGGCGAGCTGATGGGCATCCGTTCCCGAAGGGCAGAAATGAAGTTTCAATCCTCCGATATTCGAAAGGCCGCAAAGGGAAAGGAATTCCTGTCTGATTCTTTCGAATTCGTCCGCAATGTCAACGACGCTTTCGCGCAATGCATCGGCTGCTTCGAATGCCTGTTCGGACAAGGTTGAAGCCGTCGACGATCCGAACTGGATCAGCGCGGGATCGGGATAGGGCATGCAGCCGTATTCGTTCCTGCCGCCTTCAAGCCTGATCCGTGCGTCCCCACCCTGCGCCAGAAGCTCGCGGGTCAGAGGAAGGGATTCGGCAAACTTAAGCGTCCGCATGGCTCGCCTCCAGAAGCATTTCACGGAATGCCGAGAAGACCTTTTCCATCTGCCTTCCCTTGTAGGGAAAAATGTCGGCAGGATCCATGGCATGGATGACCGCGCCGGTGTCGATCTCGAAAATCAGCAATCGGCCTTCCTTCGTCTCGCCGCAATCGATGACCAGATAATCGAGCCTCATGGCTTCATATAGTCTTTTCAGCGCATCCCCATGGCGAACCGCGAAGTCGGTGTCGAAATCGCCCATGAAGCGCGCCTCTTCTTCCCGCTTTTCCACGCTCTCGCTCATCCCGGCATTGGCATAATGGATCATCCAGTGCTCCGATATGCCCATGTGACAGGCATAGGGTCTGCCGGCAACCAGGACGATGCGGTATTTCCTGTAAAGGCCGTCGGGGCTTCTGTAATCGACGAAAGGAGAGACAAAAAATTCCATTTCGGGCCTCGCTTCGAGATAGTCTTCCAATTCCATCCCGTTGTCTATTCTTGAGAGTCCATGACCTGCATGGGAATCCACTGGCCTGATAATGAATGGGAATTCCGCCTCGATGCCTTCCCTTCCGGCCCGCCTCGAAGGCGGCATGTAAAGGCCAGAAACGGCGGAAAGATGAAGGGGTGCCTCTTCCCTCGAAGTCTTGAGGATATTTTCGGGAAGATTCAGAACGGGACGGGGCCATGTCTTCACGGCATCGACGAGCTCATTCAGGAGGGCGCCCGTTGCCGTCGATTCGCCCACTGCGACGAAGAGCAGGTCATGATCGGGAAGCGCGGGAGGTAGCGGCAATCCGGGGCCGACATAGAGCATGTCGAGCGCGATGTCCGAATCTTCAACCAGGAATTCCAGAGGGGCATTGGTCATCAGATCGCCCGGGGCCATGAGCGCAAGCATCCTGATTCCAGGCTCCCTTGCCGCAAGATGATACAGGGTGTTGATGCCCAGCGCCTGCGCCTGCACATCGAGCGCGATCTTCGGATTGCCCCCGAGCTGCAACAGCGTGGAAAGGTCCAAGAACGCGTTGGCGTCTTGCGGGTTTTTTTCTGCACGCTGAATCAGCGCCTCGCCCAGAGGGGAAAGATCGACGCCGTCGAATGCGAGCTTCATGAGCCTCGCGAGCCCCATCAGTTGTCCGTCTTCATTCATTTCTCAATGATTCTCCATAAGCCAATACCGCGTCGACCAGGGCATCGATATCGCTTTGATCTGTGCGATGATTGACGATTGCGGCCCTGATGGCAAGACCGCCCTTGATCAGTGTCGTCGAAGGCGCAACGATGCCCGATTCCTGCAATTTGACCACAATCTCCGCATTCACCCTGTCGGATTCAGCGCATTTGTACCTGAAGCAGACGATGTTGAGCGAAACCGGGGCCGCCAGTTCGAGTTCCCGGCTCGCCAGGATGCGCATTTTCAGGTACCGGGCCAATTCACAGCTTCCCGAAATCATCTGTCCCAGCCTTTCCGCGCCGAATGCCTTGATCGTGAACCAGGTCTTCAACGCCCTGAATCCCCTCGAAAGATCGGGTCCGAAATCGCACGGCCAGGGCGAACCGGCCGCGAGCGCACGGGACTCCCGCCTCAGATAGGATTCGGTTGATGCGAACGTATTGCGGTGCAGTTCGCCGTCTTTCACCAGAACGAATCCCGCATCGTAAGGCACCTGCCCCCACTTGTGGAAATCGAAGGCGACGGATTCGGCCCGGTCGATTCCGGCAAGGCGCGGGGCGATGTCCGGAGCGAGCATGGCGAGCGCGCCCAGCGCTCCGTCGACATGGAACCAGAGGCCCTGTCTTTTCGCGCAATCGGCAATTGCTTCGAGATCGTCCATTGCGCCCGTGTCGACCGTTCCGGCCGTGCCGACGACGAAGAAAGGCAGCCATCCCGATTCCCTGTCCTTTTTCACCGCCGATTCCAGGGCTTCGACATCCATTTCGAAATTTTCGTTCACCGGGATGAGTCTGAGCGAATCCGCCCCCATCCCGGCCAGGTCGAACGCCCTGGCGATGCTGCCATGGGCGCCTTCCGAGGCATAAGCGGCGAGAAGCTCCCCGCGCAAGCCGCATCGCCTGACTTCAGTTCCGAGAAATGCGGTTCTTGCAACGAGCAATGCAATGAAATTGGCCATCGAAGTGCCTGTCACGAAAAGACCGCTGGCCGTTTCAGGAAAGTCGAACAATTCGCGCATCCAGACCAAGATCTGCTTCTCGACCTCTATGGGCATCTGGTCGCGCCCGCCCAGATTGGCATTCAATCCTGCAGCGAGCATTTCGGCGAGCATGCCGACAGGGGTTCCGCCGCCATGGACCCAGCCCATGAACCCGGGATGCGCATTGCCCACTGCATAAGGCAGCACCTCGTGCATGAAGGTTTCGTGAATCCGGGCAAGCGGCGCGGGACCGGGAGGCAGCTTCTCGCGGAAATGATCCCTGATCTCCGCGGGAATGGGCTGCCAGACGGGTCTTTGGCGCACCGTCATGAGGTAGTCGATCATGTCGTCGAGCATGCCGTGCGCCTGCCTCCTGAATTCGTCCCAGTTCGCCGGATCGAGTGTCTTATCCATCAGCGCCTTCCAGCAAATAACATGCCCGCATCATTGCAGGCATTTCAATATCCAAAGCGGCAAATTTGGCCGCAAGCGGCAAGTTTGCATTCGATTTCACGTTCGGCTATCTTAACTGCTATCCGGCTTTACGGCATTTTTCCAGGTTACTGCAGGCATGGGCGACGACAATCCATTGAAAGACAGGCTCGATCCGGAACAATATCACGTCACCCAGGAAAACGGGACCGAGCCGCCTTTCCGGAATGCCTATTGGGACAACAAGCGGTCTGGAATTTATGTCGATGTCGTCTCGGGCGATCCGCTTTTCAGTTCGCTCGACAAGTTCGACTCCGGCACCGGCTGGCCGAGCTTCACGAAACCGCTTGTACCGGGCAACATCCTCTTCAGGACGGACCATTCCCATTTCATGAAGAGGACCGAGGTCAGGAGCAAGGATGCCCACCTGGGCCATGTCTTCGACGACGGCCCCGCACCCGGAGGAACACGCTATTGCATCAATTCCGCGGCATTGCGCTTCATTCCCGTCGAGGACCTGGAAAGGGAAGGCTACGGTCAATATCTCACGCTCTTCGAGAAGAAGTGAATCTATTCCCTTAATTCAGCAATAATATTGATGCGTTACCATTCCTTCGCAGCCTGAGTTTCATTCTGGAACAAGGCGCTTGAAATCAGGTTGTCACAACAACTCTTGAAGGAAGTCGAATGATGAAAAAAACGCTTGCTGCAGCACTGCTCTCGATCACCGTTGCAACTCCCGCCTTCGCTGAAAGCGGTTTTTACATTGGCGGCACCCTGGGGCGCGCCGGCATCAGTAATTTCGGCGCGGCCTTGACCAAGTCTTCCGACACGGTTTACGGCGGACTGGTGGGCTATCAGTTCAACCCGAATTTCGGCCTGGAGGCGCAATACACGGGAGCCGGGAAATTCTCGACCGCGACCATGAGCGGCAAGAGCGACATTTTCACCCTGGATGCAGTGGGCACCGTGCCCTTGGCGGACAACTTCTCGCTTTACGGAAAGCTCGGCATGGGCAGCTCAAAATCCAAGATCTCGGATTCCACCCTGACCTACCAGGGAGTGAGCCGCACTGCAGCCACTTACGGTCTCGGCGTCCAGTACGCGGCCACCCCCGAACTCGGCATCCGCTTCGGCTGGGACCGTTACGGTTCGGCCGTCAAAACCGCTGCCACCGGTGCAAAAACCAACTTCAATTCGAATGTCTGGTCCGCCGGCGTAGTCTACGCCTTCTAAAAAAACCGGGGAATTCCCCGGTTTTTTTACATCCCCGCAGGGAAATTCCCGGGAATCAGCATATCCTGGCTGATTTCCAGCCTCAGCAGCAGGCTCCTGAGCTCGATCAAAGCTTCGCTCTGTATCTGCCGGATCCGCTCACGGGTCAGCTCCATGCTCTGGGCGATTTGATCGAGCGTGGCAATGTCATAGCCGTTGAATCCGTAACGGCGTTCTATGACATGCCTGTGCTTATCGGTCAGCCTCCCCAGCCATTCGCTCACGAGCCTTTCCATTTCCGCATTTTCCATCAAGAGATCGGGCTGAAGATGATGCTCGTCCGGAATCGCCTCGCCTATGGAAAGCAGGGGGTCGATATCGAGCGGCGCGTCCAGAGAAAGCATTTTCTCGTTCTGATGCATCACCCACCTGACCTCTTCCACCGTCATACCCGTTTTCTCGGCGATCAGCGCCACGCTGGCTTCGTTTCCATGCGACTCAAGCTCATGAATGACGCGCAAGATGAGGTTGATGTCCTTCACCACGTGAACGGGAAGGCGGATGGTCCGCGACTGGTTCATGATCGCCCGCTCGATGTTCTGCCTGATCCACCAGGTGGCATAGGTGGAGAAGCGGAAACCCATTTCCGGATCGAATTTTTCCAGCGCATGGATCAATCCCAGATTGCCTTCCTCGATCAGGTCGAGAAGCGCCACTCCGCGATTGACATAATGCCTGGCAATTTTCACAACCAGCCTCAGGTTGTGCTCGATCATTTTCTGTCTTGCATCGAAGTTCCCCTGCTTCACCAGCCGGGCGAGCTTCAATTCCTCTTCCGCCTTCAGGAGCGGCTTTCTCCGGATTTCATTGAAATAGATCTGTATGGCATCGAGTACCGGATCTTCCGAAGTGTCAGGATGATCCATTTCGACAGTCTGGGTTTCTTCCAGCGGCAATTCTTCCTTGTCGGCAATCATGGTTCGTCCTTTTTCTTTCTTCTACCATCAATTTTTAATTCTAGATTATTTCAAACCGTACTGGGTAAACATCATGACCGTCAAGTATGACAGGGTGAAGCCGCCCCGAGTTCCGCAACCATTGCATAAAAAACCCTTTTCAAATTGCCGGAATTATGCGAAAATAAGAACAATTCTCATTCAATTTTCCATCATGGCCATCGTCAAACTATCCACCCTCGCTCGGGGCGAATCAGGCGTGATCGCGGCGCTCCATGCTGAGGACGACCTCTATCACAGGTTAGCCGCGATGGGATTCCGCGTCGGCAAGCGCGTTGAAATCCTTCGGCTCGGCCTTTTCTCGGGGCCACTCCATTTGCGGATCGGCACCACGGATCTCATGCTGAGGCGCAGCGACGCAGCCAAGATCGATGTGACCGCAGGATGAAGCGCGTTGCATTGCTGGGCATGCCCAACACGGGCAAATCTACTTTTTTCAACAGAATCACCGGCGCTTCATCCCGCACGGGCAACTGGCCCGGCGTCACCGTCGATCTGCTGGGCGCGAAAATTTTGCTCGGCAGAAACATGGTGGAGATCGTGGATCTGCCGGGCATTTACGACCTGCACGGCTTTTCGGAAGACGAGCAGGTCGTGCGCCATTTCCTGGAAAACAACAGCGTCGATCTGGTGCTGATCATTCTCAACACGACCCAGATCGAGCGCCAGCTGAGCCTCGTCATGCAGGCGAGGCAACTGGGGCTCCCTGCCATCGTGCTGCTCAACATGGCTGACGAGGCGAAGAAATTCGGCATCACGGTCGATGAAAAAAAATTGGCCGAGATGCTGAAACTGCCTGTCTTGTCCCTGAGCGCGAAATACGGCACGGGCTACAAGGAGGCCCACCAGCTTTTAGGGCGCCAACTGGAACAAGGCAGTCCGGTCAGGCTCGAGTACCTGAGGGAAATGCTTTCCCAGGACGACAGGTTGGAGACTGAAATGGACGAAGTCCTGAAAAGGACGGTGGAAGTGCCTGCGCAGCTTTCCGACAATCTCACTGCACGGCTGGACAGCGTGCTCCTGCACCCCTGGTTCGGCCTGCCGCTTTTCTTCCTCGTCATGTATCTCACCTTCCAGGCGATATTCCTGTTCGGAAAACCGCTCCAGGACGGCGTGACCTGGATCCTCGACCATTTCCGCCAGTCCGCGCTCGATCCGCTTCTCGCCCATTTTCCCTTCATCATCAAGGGGCTGCTTCTTGACGGCATTTACAATGGCGTAGGGACAGTGGCGACTTTCGTGCCCATCATCATCCTGTTTTTCCTGTTCATGGCCATCATCGAGGATACCGGTTATCTTTCCAGGGCGGCCTTCCTGATGGACGCATTGATGTCCAGGCTCGGGCTCGACGGGCGGGGCTTCGTCATGCTCCTGATGGGATTCGGCTGCAACGTGCCGGCCCTGATGGGCACGCGCATGATGCGCACCCGGAGCCTGAGGCTCCTCACCATGCTGGTGATCCCGTTTTCGCTGTGTTCGGCGAGGCTGCAGGTCTTCATCTTCATCACTGCAGCCATATTCCCGGCAAGATCCGCTCCGCTCGTCCTGTTCAGCCTATACCTCTTCAGTTTCGCCACGGCGCTCCTCACCGCGGTGCTCTTCAAGAAGCACTATGCCAACACGGAACCCTTCATTCTCGAAGTCCCCCCTTACCGATTCCCCACCTTCAGGCAAATGCTGCTGCGCGGCTGGCACGAGGTACAGCACTTCCTGAACCGCGCAAGCAAGTTCATCGTTGCGGGCGTCGTCCTGGTCTGGCTGCTCACCCACATTCCGACCGACGTTCCGCCGGCCAGCTCCCATACCCTTGCAGGCATGATAGGCAACGCCTTTTCCCCTTTGCTCAACCCCCTAGGCATAGACAAGGCGCTCGCCATCGCCCTCATTTTCGGCTTCGTCGCCAAGGAAATCGTGATCGGATCGCTTGCCGTGATTTACGGCATGCAAGGGAAAGGGCTGATGAGTCTCATGGCGCACCAGCTCGACTGGGTCCAGGCCTACAGCTTCATGCTTTTCACCCTGATCTACACTCCCTGCCTTTCGACCGTGGCCACATTGCGTTCGGAATCGAAAAGCAACGCCTTCATGATGCTTTCCCTTGCCTGGTCCCTGGGACTCGCCTGGCTCGTCAGCTTCGTTTTCTACCAGGGCGCGCGCGCGCTCGGCTATTGACGCTGCCCTTGTATTTCCGGTTTATCCGAATTATATTTCGGTTATAATCGAAATATGGAAATCGACGAAATCATCAGGGCGCTGGCTCATCCGCTGCGCAGGGAAATGCTCGAATGGCTGAAGGATCCTAAGGCTTCCTTCCCGCAACAGGTTCATTCCTTCGAGCTCGGGGTTTGCGCCGGAAAGATTTTCGAAAAAGCGGGGCTTTCCCAGTCGACCATTTCGGCCCATCTCGCCACCTTGCAGAAGGCGGGGCTCGTCACGACAAGGAAGGTCGGACAGTGGATATTCTATTCGCGCAATGAAGCCCTGATACGCGAATTCCTCGATCTCATGAAAGACCTATGAAAAGGAGAATTCTTTGAGCCAATTGTTTGACCCCCTCCAGGTCGGAGACCTGAATCTTCCCAATCGCATCGTGATGGCCCCTTTGACCCGCTGCAGGGCAGGCGCAGGCCGGGTGCCCAATGCATTGATGGCCGAATATTACGCCCAGAGAGCGAGCGCCGGGCTGATCCTTTCGGAAGCAACCTCGGTATCGCCCCGGGGAGTCGGCTATCCCGATACCC